>JBCCXY010000087.1:0-17428 GCA_039190895.1 Pseudomonadota bacterium
CACTTCCTCGCCTACAAGGGCGCACTGATGGTGAACGATGATGAGCTGTTCTCGTCCTTCAAGCGCCTCTCCGAACTCGGCGCGACGGCCCTTGTCCACGCCGAAAACGGCGACGTGGTGGCCGAGATGACGGCGAAGCTGCTCGCCGAGGGCAATACCGGCCCCGAAGCGCACGCCTATTCCCGCCCCAGTCAGGTGGAAGGCGAGGCGACGAACCGCGCGATCATGATCGCCGACATGGCGGGCGTGCCGCTGTATGTCGTGCACGTCTCCTGCGAGGAGGCGCATGAGGCCATCCGACGCGCCCGCCAGAACGGCAAGCGGGTGTGGGGGGAGCCGCTGATTCAGCACCTCACCCTCGACGAAAGCGAGTACTTCCACGACGATTGGGACCATGCCGCACGCCGCGTGATGTCGCCACCCTTCCGGAACAAAAAGCATCAGGACAGCCTGTGGGCGGGCCTCATGTCCGGCAGCCTTAGCGTGGTCGCGACCGACCACTGTGCCTTCACGACGGAGCAGAAGCGGTCGGGCGTGGGCGACTTCTCGAAGATCCCCAACGGGACCGGTGGGTTGGAAGACCGGTTGCCAATGCTGTGGACCCACGGCGTCGCGACAGGCCGCCTGACCCCGAATGAATTCGTGGCGATCACCTCTACCAACATCGCAAAGATCCTGAACTGCTACCCGAAAAAGGGCGCCGTTCTGGTGGGCGCAGACGCCGATCTGGTGGTCTGGGACCCGGAGAAGGAAAAGACGATCACCGCGGACGCCCAGCAATCGGCCATCGACTACAACGTCTTCGAAGGCCACGCAGTGAAGGGTCTGCCCCGTTTCACCCTGACCCGCGGCCACGTCGCCATCCATGACGGCGAATTGCGTACGCAGGAGGGCCACGGCGCGTTTGTTAAGCGCCCGCCCAACGCCACCGTCAACAAAGCGCTGTCGCAGTGGAAAGACCTGACCGCTCCGCGCCCAGTCCAGCGCACAGGCATTCCCGCGACAGGAGTGTAGTGTTGCGCCGGACTATCTTGGGAGGGCCGAGCATGCGCCTGCGCGGAATCAAGGCCGTAGGCCGCCGCGCATCGCCGGGCCCACCCGAGGCCCGGCGATACGGTTGGGTCACCGCATCGCTCAACACTATGGCGGACCGGCACGATAAAGCGCGACGAACCAAGGTCGGATCGCCGGCCCTGGGCCTGTCAATGCGCGGCTTCGCACACGAGACCTTGGACAGATGACCACCCCCGTCATCTCCGCCAGGAACCTGTCGCTAACTTTCCAGACCAATGACGGCCCAGTCCACGCCCTCAGCGACGTGTCGCTCGACATCCACAAGGGCGAGTTCGTCTCCTTCATCGGCCCCTCCGGCTGTGGCAAAACCACGTTCCTGCGCGTGATGGCCGATCTCGAAACCCCCACCGGCGGCGAGATCACCGTTAACGGCACCTCCCCCAGCGAGGCCCGCCTCGCCCGCGCCTATGGCTATGTCTTCCAGGCGGCGGGCCTCTATCCTTGGCGGACTATCGGCGGCAACATCCGCCTCCCGCTGGAGATCATGGGCTACAGTAAGGCCGATCAAGCGCAACGAGTCGAGCATGTGCTGTCGATGGTGGACCTCGCGGGCTTCGAAAACAAGTTCCCCTGGCAGCTCTCGGGCGGCATGCAACAACGGGCAAGCATCGCCCGAGCGCTCGCCTTCGACGCCGACATCCTGCTTATGGACGAACCCTTCGGCGCCCTGGATGAGATCGTGCGCGATCACCTCAACGAACGACTGCTGGCGCTGTGGGCGAAAACCGAAAAGACCATCGGCTTTGTCACCCACTCGATCCCCGAGGCGGTGTTCCTGTCCACCAAGATCGTCGTCATGTCCCCCCGCCCGGGCCGTGTGACCGACGTCATCGACAGCCCCTTGCCCCGCGAGCGCCCGCTGGAAATCCGCGACACGCCAGATTTCTTAGACGTCGCCCACCGCGTGCGCGAGGGGCTAAGGGCCGGGCACAGCTATGACTAGGGGCCTCGCCCCCATCCTGACGGTGCTGGTGGCACTGGTGGCGATCTGGTGGCTCGCTGTCGCGCCAATGAACATCCGCCCCGCTTTGGACATCGCCGAGCGTGGCGGCGCTGAAGTGACGCCGACAGGGTCCGTCGAACGCCGCGACGTCTCTGTCTGGCGGCTGATGATGAACAACCCAAGCCACGTTTCCGGCGGTTACTCGCTGGAGCGCCCCCGCCTGCCCACGCCCACCCAAGTCGGGCAGGAGATTTGGAAAACCACCGGCGCCATGGTTCTGCGCGGCCGCGCATGGTCGAAGCGCTCGCTGATCTACCACGGGTGGATCACGCTGCAGTCCACGTTCTGGGGCTTCCTGCTGGGCACCACACTGGGCATCCTCGGCGCGGTCGCCATCGTCTATAGCCGCGTCGCGGACATGAGCCTCTTGCCCTGGGCCATCATCAGCCAGACCATCCCAATCGTCGCCCTCGCGCCAATGATCATCGTCCTGTCCAACCAGGTCGGCATCGAGGGCCGCACCGTCCCCAAAGCCATCATCTCCGCCTACCTCTGCTATTTCCCGGTGCTGGTGAGCATGGTC
Organism: Pseudomonadota bacterium; assembly: GCA_039190895.1. Classification (GTDB taxonomy): domain Bacteria; phylum Pseudomonadota; class Alphaproteobacteria; order Rhodobacterales; family Rhodobacteraceae; genus Ovoidimarina. Next base: position 2,601 of record JBCCXY010000087.1, read on the forward strand.
AAAGGCCTCCGCTCCCCAGCCGTCTCGCAGCTCGATCTTCTGAAAACCTATAACGCCGGGGGCGCGCAGAGCTTCTTCAAACTCCGCCTTCCCGCAAGCGTGCCGTATCTCTTCACCGCCCTAAAAGTCGGCATCGCCGCGGCCCTTGTCGGCACCATCGTCGGCGAACTCCCGACCGGAGCGATCAGCGGCCTCGGCGCCCGCATCCTCATCGGCGACCAGTTCGGCACCCCGCTCGCCATCTGGTCGGCCCTGTTCTGCGCCGCGATCCTGGCCGGGGCACTCGTCACCCTCCTCGACATCACCCAACGCCTGACTCTGCGCCGCATGGGGTTCCGGTCATGACATGGATCGCCGCCGCCCTCGCTTTCTGGGCCCTTGCGTGGTTCGCCAACGTGCGCCTCGCAAATTCCGCCATTTCGCATACGCTCGCGGTGCGCATCGCTATACCGCTGATCTTTGGCCTGACTCTGCTAGTTCTGTGGGAGGGGTTGGTCCGCGGCCTCAGCGTCAGCCCGGTCATCCTACCGGCCCCGAGCCAGATCATGACTGTCTTCGCCGCCTCGACCGATATCCTCTGGATCGACTTCGTTCAGACCGTGATCAAAGGCGCCCTGCGCGGCTTCCTGATCGGCGCCATCGCCGCCTTCGTTGCCGCGATCCTCATCGACCGCAGCCCGTTCCTGACCCGAGGTCTCCTGCCCATCGGCAACTTCGTCGCCGCCCTCCCCATCGTGGGCATCGCCCCGATCCTCGTGAACTGGTTCGGCTTCGACTGGCAGTCAAAAGCCGCCGTCGTCGTAGTGATGGTCTTCTTCCCGATCCTCGTGAACACCGTGCAGGGCCTGCGCGAGACCGAATCCATGCAACGCGACCTGATGCAGACCTACGCCGCAAGCTACCTTCAGACGCTGCTGAAACTGCGCCTCCCCGCCGCGATGCCATTCATCTTCAACGGGCTCAAGATCGCGACGACGCTTGCCCTGATCGGCGCCATTGTCGCCGAATACTTCGGCTCTCCTACCCGAGGCATGGGGTTTCGCATCTCCACTGGCGTGGGTAGCCTTGCGATCGATCTGGTCTGGGCCGAGATCTTTGTCTCGGCCCTCGTCGGCAGCGCCTTCTACGGCATTGTCGCGTGGACCGAGAAACGGGTGACCTTCTGGCACCCATCACAGAGAGGGTGATGAACACCCCAAAACAACAACAGAGGACCTTGAAATGAAACTGATGCAATCCACACTCGGCGCCGCGGCGCTCTCGCTTCTGGCGGGCGGCGCGTTTGCGGCCGACGACGTCACGCTGCAACTGAAATGGGTAACGCAGGCCCAATTCGCGGGCTACTATGTGGCCCTGGAGAACGGGTACTACGAGGAAGAAGACCTCAACGTCACGATCAAGCCGGGCGGCCCCGACATCGCGCCGACGCAAGTGCTCGCCGGGGGTGGCGCCGACGTGACGGTGGAGTGGATGCCGGCCGCTTTGGCGGCCCGCGAGAAGGGGCTGCCGATGGTCAACATCGCCCAGCCGTTCAAGTCGTCGGGCATGATGCTCACCTGCCGCAAGGACTCGGGCGTCGCCACCACGGATGACTTCGCAGGCAAGACGCTGGGCGTCTGGTTCTTCGGCAACGAATTCCCTTTCCTAAGCTGGATGTCGCAACTTGGCATACCGACCGAAGGCGGTGCGGACGGTGTCGAAGTGCTCAAGCAGGGCTTCAATGTCGATCCGATCCTGAACGGTCAGGCGGCCTGCGTGTCGACCATGACCTATAACGAATACTGGCAGGTGATCGACGCAGGCCTCACGCCCGACGACCTAGTGACCTTCAAGTACGAGGATCAGGGCGTCGCCACGCTGGAAGACGGCCTGTATGTGCTGGAAGAGAATCTCTCCGACCCGGCCTTCGAGGACAAGATGGTCCGGTTTGTGCGGGCCTCGATGAAGGGCTGGAAGTGGGCTGAAGAGAACCCGGAAGAGGCCGCGCTAATCGTGCTGGACTACGACGAAACCGGTGCCCAGACCGAAGCGCACCAGGTCCGCATGATGGGCGAGATTGCCAAGCTGACCGCAGGCTCCAACGGGGCGCTGGTTGAAGCTGACTTCCAGCGGACGGTCGACAGCCTGCTTGCCGGTGGGTCGGACCCGGTGATTACCAAACAGCCGGAGGGTGCGTGGACCCACGCCATCACCGACAAAGCCCTGAACTAAGACCGACTTGGCCCCGGTTCGCGCCGGGGCCACCAAAACGAGGTGACACATGCCGAAAGCCTATTGGGTAGCCCACGTCACGGTGACCGATCCCGACCGCTACAAGCTTTACGCGGAAGGCACGAAGGAGCCGTTCGAGAAATACGGCGCCAAGGTCCTCGCACGTGGCGGCGAGCACCAGTCGCTGGAAGGGTTCGACTATCCCCGCAACGTGGTGGTGGAGTTCCCCGACATGGAAACCGCCCGCGCCTGCTTCGCCTCCCATGAATACCAGGCCGCGAAAGAGCACCGGATCGGCGCGGGCGACGTGAACATCACGATCGTTGAGGGCGTGTAAGCGAGCCACCGCTGTTTTCGGCGCGGAATCAAGGCCGAAGGCCGCCGCGCCATCGACGGGCCCTCCCCAGGACCGGCGATACGTCTCAGGTATCGCGTCATTTAGATCGAGTGCGGTACGAGCACCATCAACCGCGCTGAACAAGAGTCGGGATCGCCGGTCCAGGGCCCGTCAATGACGCGGCTCAGCGCTCTAGCAGAACCGGTTCACGTAGTTCTCTAAAGCCTCCTGCCGACCCGACAACGGCGCCGGGTTGACGCCTTCGTCCAGCACTCTCTGGCTGATCTTCTCCAAATCGCTGTCCAGCATCGCCCGCGCCGTCGGGGTGCTCCACCCCTTGTACCGGTCCGCCAGCGCCTTCTCCAAACCGCCGTCCTCAATCATCGCTGCCGCCGCTTTCAAGCCGCGTGCACAGACGTCCATCCCGCCCGCATGCCCGGCAATCAAGTCCGACGCGTCAATCGACTGCCGCCGCAGTTTGGCATCAAAGTTCGTGCCCCCAACGCCGAGCCCGCCGCCCTTCAGGATGTGATAATAGGCAAGCGCAACCTCGGGCACGTTGTTCGGGAACTGGTCCGTGTCCCAGCCCGACTGATAGTCGTTCCGGTTCATGTCAATCGATCCCAGCATCCCCTCTGCGGACGCGACGGCAATCTCATGCTCGAACGAATGGCCCGCAAGGATCGCATGCCCCTGCTCCAGATTCAGCTTCACCTCATTCTCCAGCCCGTACTTCCGCAGGAACCCGATGCAGGTCGCCGCGTCGTAATCGTACTGGTGCTTGGACGGTTCCTGCGGCTTCGGCTCCACCAGGATCTGCCCCTTGAAGCCGATCTTGTGCTTGTACTCGACCACCATCGACAGGAACCGGCCCATGTGATCCAGCTCTTGCCCAATATCGGTGTTCAGAAGCGTCTCGTACCCCTCACGACCACCCCACAGCACATAGTTTGCGCCACCCAGCTTGTGCGTCGCATCAATGCAGGACTTCACGGTCGCTGCCGCAAACGCAAAAACATCCGGGTCCGGGTTTGTCGACGCCCCCGCCATCCATCGCCGGTGGCTGAACATGTTCGCCGTGCCCCACAGCAAGCCGACACCCGACGCCTCCATCTTTTCACCGATGTAGTCGGTGATCTCGTTCAGCGTCCGCAGGTTGTCCGCAAAGTTCCCCTGCTCGGGCCGGATGTCTGCATCATGCCAACAGAAGAACGGCACGCCCAAAAGCTCAAGCATCTCGAACGCCACATCAGCCTTCAGTTTCGCCCGGCCCATGTCGTCCTGCGGATGCCACGGACGCTCAAACGTCGCTCCGCCGAACGGGTCGTGCCCTTCCCACGCAAAGCTGTGCCACCAGGCGACCGCAAACCGCAGGTGGTCCTTCATCGGCTTGCCCAGCACAAGCTCATCCGGCTTGTAGTGGTCGAACTGCGCCGGTTCGACGCCATCAAAGAAGCCGGTTGCCATCAGGTTTCCTCACGTTCCATCGGGTTCTTACCGAGGATTATCATCGACAAGAGGTCGTCGTCGGTCACATCGGTGATATCGACCGTTCCGACAAGCCGCCCATTCTTCATGACACTCGCCCGGTCGCACAACTCCATCACCGAATGCACATCGTGGTCGATTAGAAAGATCCCGATCCCCTGCGCCTTCAGCTGCTGGATCAAGTCGGCCACCATCTGAGTCTCATGCGGCCCCAGCGCGGCAGTCGGTTCGTCCATGATCAGGATGCGCGCGTTGAAATAGACAGCGCGGGCAATCGCCACCGACTGCCGCTGGCCGCCGGACAGGGCTGACACCGGCTCGTTGAACTTCTGAAAGTTCGGGTTCAGCCGCCCCATTATCTGACGGCACTCCGCTTCCATCGCGGCGTCGTTGACGAGGCCTACGGGCGTCACCAACTCCCGCCCCAGAAACAGGTTAGAGGCCGCATCAAGGTTATCCGCCAGCGCGAGCGTCTGATAGATCGTCTCGATATTATTCGCCCGCGCGTCCCGAGGGTTGCCAATCTCAACAGGCGTCCCGTTGATCCGGATTTCGCCCTCATCCTTCTGATACGCGCCAGACAACACCTTGATCAGCGTAGACTTTCCGGCGCCGTTGTGGCCCAGCAGGCCAACGACCTCGCCCGGATACAGATCGACCGAGACGTCGTCGACCGCCTTGATCCCGCCGAACGAGATCGAGATGTTCCGCATCTCGACCAGCGGCGCCGCACCAGATGCTCTGAGTTCCCGTGCCGATGTCATCACTTCGCCCCCACGCGTTTGCGGTACACGATGTCGATGAAGACCGCGAAGACCAAAACAGTGCCGACGACGATGTTCTGAAACGGCGCATCAACCCCGACCATTGCCATCCCGGACTGCAGGGACTGCATGATCAGTGCCCCGATGATCGCGCCGTAAATGGTGCCAAAGCCACCGGCCAATGCCGTTCCGCCGATCACCGCCGCCGCAATGACGCGCAATTCGTCCAGCGTGCCAATGTCATTGCCATGGTTCGAAAGCCGCGCCGAAGCGACCACCGCCGACAAGGCACAAAGAAAGCCCATCAGCGCGAAAATCTTCACCGTCAGCCAGCGGGTATTGATCCCCGACAGCTCCGCTGCATCGGGGTTGCCCCCGGTCGCATAGACGTACCGGCCAAATCGCGTCCGCTTTGCCACGATGGTCATGCACACCGCCACGAGAATGAGGATGAGGACAGAGATCGGCAGCCCGTAGCCCACCACGAGGCCCTCCGGCATTACCTCACCCCGCGCTTCGAACATCCGCTCTAGCCGACGCTCCGGGATGGTGTAGGCGTTCAAAACCGCGATGAACCCGAGGATCGCCGCGATCACAATCCCCGACAGCGTCAGCTCCGCCCAAACCGGTTTCACGGGAAACCCGTGCGCCGCCTTCGCCCGCCGCGCGTTCCACAACGCCCACAGGGCGCCCACGCAGGCCAGGGCCGCCAGGGCCCAACTCCACGTCGTCCCCAACGTGCCGTTCGTCCCGCCAAACATCAGGAAATTCGAGTCTAGCGGGCCAATTGTCTGACCGCTCGTCATGTACCAGGCGACATTCCTCCAGACGAGGAAGCCCCCCAGCGTCACGATAAAGGCCGGGATCGTCAGATAACCAACCATCCACCCCTGAAACGCCCCGATCAGCGTGCCCACCAGCAGGCCGATGATGATCGCGAGGATCCAGATCATCGGATGCCCCAGCCCGAGGCCAAACATGTTTGGCAGAATCTCGGTCTGCATCATCGCCATCACTGCCGAGGTCGTCGCCAGCAACGCCCCCACGGACAGATCAATGTGCCGATTGACGATCACAAAGACCATGCCGCAGGCCATAATCGCAACCGACACCGTCTGGATCGTCAGGTTGAAGATGTTCCGCGGGGTCAGAAACCGCCCGTCAGTGAACAAGTTAAACCCGATGCACAGGATGATCAAAGCGCCGATCATGCCAAGAAGCCGGGTGTCGAGTTCCAGCTTCTGGAACAGGGACCCTTCGCTCTTTGCAGGGATCGGCCGAGACGCCGTGGAATCCGTCATGTCAGACCTTCCCGAGCCAATTCCGCCAAAAATACGACCCCGGCCAATGCCGGGGTCGAAAGGAGTATGTCTAGATCAGTTGCAGGGCGCCGGGCCGTTGGTCACGCCCTGGCACAGGGCCTCTTGCGTGATCCAGCCCGCGTCGACAACAACGCTCAGGTTGTCCGCCGTGATCGGCACCGGCGCAAGGAAGCGCGCCGACAGCGTAGTACCGGCAGGCGACGTCCACTCGACACTGTCACCGACAGACTCGCCCTTGGCCAGCGCTACGGCGGCTTCGCCTGCGGCCTTGCCAAGCTCTCGCGCGTCCTTCCAGACCGAGACTGTTTGCGTGCCACTCGCCACACGGTTCAGCGCGGCATGGTCACCGTCCTGACCCGACACCGGAATGCCCTCCATCCCCTGTGCCGTCAGTGCCGCGACAACGCCACCAGCGGTCCCGTCGTTCGAGGCGATGACCGCGTCGACGTTGTTGTCATTGGCGGTCAGAATCTGTTCCATGTTGCGCTGCGCGTTGGCGGGCAGCCAGCCGTCCGTGTAGGCCTCGCCCACAATCGTAATGTCACCGGATGAGACAGCCGCATCGATGATCTCTTGCTGACCACCGCGCAGGAAGTCTGCGTTCGGATCGGTGGGCGAGCCCTTAATCATCACGTAGTTGCCGTTCGGCTGCGCCGCGAACACGGCGCGCGCCTGCATCCGACCCACTTCGACATTATCGAAGGTAAGGTAAAACGCCCGCTCGTCCTCGATCAGACGGTCATAGGCGATGACCGGAATGCCCTCGTCCGCCGCGGCTTGCACCGCCGGGCCAATAGCTTGCGAATCCTGTGCGAGGATGACCAACGCATCGACGCCCTGAGCGATCAGGCTCTCAATATCCGATAGCTGCTTGGACGAAGATGACTGCGCGTCCGACGACACATACGTCGCCCCCGCGGCTTCTAGTGCGGCGACGATTGCCGCCTCGTCCGTCTTCCAACGCTCTTCCTGAAAGTTGGACCAGCTCACGCCGACGGTCTGGGCAAAGGCAGCCGTTCCCATGAGCATGGCAACAGCGGACAGGCTGAGAATGTTCTTCATAATTTCCTCCCAAAAGGGTCTCTTTCCGGCGATTCGCCGACGACCATGCATTTGCGTACCATATTTTTTTCACTCGGCAAAAAAATTATGACAAAGGCCCGCAAGTCCCTATAGTGCAGGCATGAAAGAGGATCGCGGCTCTGCACGATTACGCCGGATCGCTGACGCCGCCGGGCTGGACGCCCGCGCTGTCACGCGGTTGCGCGTGCTGAACTGCATCCGCGAGGCGGGCGAGGCGTCGCGCACCGACATTGCCGCGTCCCTGCGCCTCAGTCCAGCCACTGTTACCTTCGTGACCTCGGGCCTTATGTCCGGCTCGCTGATCGAAGAAGTCGCCAGCCAGGACACTGGCGAAACCTCCCGGCGCGGACGCCCGCGCGTGGCGCTCCGCCTGACACGTGGCCTGCATCACGTCGCGGGCATCAAGATCGCTCGGAAGATGATATCGGTCCTTGTCCTGGATTTTGACGGCACTGTGGTGGCGGATGGAGAATTCCCCCTCCACCAGTCCCAAATGACGCCCGACGCGCTGGTCACAACCATCCGATCCTGCGTCGCAGATACCTGTACAGATCTCGTCGGAGGGATAAACGCCCTCGCGGGCATCGCCATCGGGCTCGCCGGTCAGATCGACGCCAACGCGCGCTTCGTCCACTGGTCCTCTTCGCTCACTGAACGCAATGTCGACCTCGGCTCTCTCCTCGACGCCCACCTGCCCTGCGCGTCCTTTGTCGAAAACGACGCGAACCTCGTCGCCAAGGCCGAACACCTGTTTGGCGAAGCAAGGGGGCTCACCAACTTCCTCGTCGTCACCGTGGAATACGGCGTCGGTCTCGGCATCGTTCTTGACGGCAAACTGCACCGGGGCGAGCGCGGATGCGGTGCCGAGTTCGGACACACGAAGGTGGCCCTTGACGGCGCGCCCTGCCAATGCGGCCAGTCCGGATGCCTCGAAGCCTATGTCGGCAGCTACGCCCTGCTCCGCGATGCCGACAGCATCCTGTGCAACCCGAAAGACGTCAGCGTCGAAGCGATGGTGGACGCCGCCGCCGACGGGAACACGAGGGCGCAGGCTGTGCTCGACCGCGCCGGTCAGATGTTCGGGATGGGCCTTGCAAACCTGATCAATCTGTTCGACCCCGAATGCATCATCCTTTCAGGAGCAAAGCACCGGATTGCGCATCTGCACTCCAACGAGGTTCTCGCCCTCGTCCGCCGCAGCGTTATCAATGTCGACGCCCCCCTCCCCGAGATCCGCGTCCACCACTGGAGTGACGAGATGTGGGCCCGCGGCGCCGCCGCCCTCGGGATCGAGCGCGTCTCGGCCCTCAAAGTGAAGGAGCTAGGCAGAGATGCTGCGTAGTATAACCCTTCTGGTCCTACTCGCCTCACCGGCAATGGCACAGGTGACCTTCGACCCCGTCGAGGTGCCCGAGCACATTTACGACGGCGGATGGGAGCACTTCGTGGGTGGCGGCGTTGCCGTTTTCGACTGCGACGGCGACACCCTGCCCGACCTCTACGCCGCAGGCGGAACCAACCCGGCCCGCCTGTTCCGTAACACCTCGGCAGACAAGGTCAGCTTCCGCGAGGAAACGCCTGAGGCCCTTGCCCTGAAAGGCGTAACGGGCGCCTACCCGCTGGATATCAACGGCGATGGCATCCTCGATCTCGCCGTCCTGCGCGTCGGGCCGGACGCCCTGCTGCGCGGCACTGGCGACTGCACCTTCAGCCCCTTCGACGGGCTGGGCTTCCAAAGCCCCGACGCCTGGACAACCGCATTCTCCGCAACGTGGGAGGCCGGAAACTCCCTCCCCACCCTCGCCTTCGGCACCTATGTCGACCGCAGCGACGCAGACGGCCCGTTCGAGGCCTGCGACGCGTCGCTGCTCTACCGCCCGGATGGCGACGGCTACGCCCCGCCCCTCCGCCTTGAGCCCGGCTACTGCACCCTCTCGATCCTGTTCTCCGACTGGAACCGAAACGGCACCGCCGACCTGCGCATCTCCAATGACCGCCACTACTACGTGCGCGGCGGGAGCGAACAGATGTGGGCGCTGGACGACGAACCCCGGCTCTACAGCCCCGATGACGGCTGGGCCGAGTTCTCAATCTGGGGAATGGGCATCGCATCGCGCGACCTAACCGGGGACGGCCTGCCCGAAGTCTACCTCACCTCAATGGGCGACCAGAAATTGCAGATCTTCGAAGGCACCGAGGATCGCCCCTCGTGGCGCGACGCAACCTACGATTTCGGCACGACCGCCCACCGCCCCCATGTCGGCTCGGACGGTCGCCCCTCCACCGGGTGGCATGCCGAATTCGGTGACGTGAACAACGACGACCGCGACGACATCTTCGTGACTAAGGGCAACGTCGAACAGATGCCCGTCGCGGCGATGGAAGACCCCAACACGCTGTTGATCCAGCAACCCGACGGCACATTCCTCGAAGGCTCCGCCGAAGCAGGCATCGCCTCCATGGCCCGCTCGCGCGGCGGCTCGGTGGTGGACCTGAACAACGACGGGCTACTCGACGTCGTCGTCGTCAACCGCCGCGCGCCGATGGAGGTCTTCCAGAACACCTCCCCCGACGCCGGCAACTGGCTGTCCGTCCGGGTCTTGCAAAATCGCCCCAACACCGCCGCCATCGGCGCCTTCCTCGAACTCCGCACCCCGACCCGCACAATCGTCCGGGAACTCACGGTCGGAGGCGGCCACGCCGGAGGACAGGCAGGGCCGGAACACTTCGGGCTGGGGCAGATCGAAACCGTCGATCTGCGTGTGATCTGGCCTGACGGCACCGCGATCGAGTGGCAAACAATTTCGGTAAATCAGGCAGTTGTCGTCAGTAGATAGGACGAAGCCGCGCTATCGGCGGGCCCAGGACCGGCGATGCTGACAAGTGTACAAAGCAATTAATCGTGCAGTCCCGCCATCGTTCCGAGTGATGCGCTGACCCATAACAATCGCCGGGCCAGGGGTGGGCCCGTCGATGGCGCGGCGGCCTGAAGGCCTTGATCCCGCGCCGGAAAACGTTCCACCTACTGATCCACCGGCAGCCCACTCGGAACAGACTCCGGTACGCCCAAGCGTTCCGCTGGGTCTTCCAGCGCCCCGAGAAACGCGATCAGCGCCGCGACATCAGCGTCGCTCAACTCCGCAGGCGCCAGAACATTCGCCTCCGCAATCGCCTTCACCTCGGACGGATCAGACAGAATGCGCAAATCCTCCGCCCCCGCCAGCGCCGGAAGGATCGCGATGCCTGGATCATAGCCGCCCAGCGCCCCCACCGGATCAAGGTGGTGCCGCACCACATCCTCCAGCGTGGCATAGGCGCCGCTGTGTCCATACGGCGCCGTCAGCGTCACGTTGCGCAACGACGGCGTGCGGAACGCATGGGCATCCGCCGTATCCCCGGTCACCCGCATCCGCCCGACGTCCCTCGCGTGGCTTTCGAACCGCGCCGCCTTCCCCGGCCCAATCTGCGGCACGCCAATCGCGTGAAACGCATGATCCGTCTGCAGCCAGCCCGCGTGACAGGACGAACACCCCGCCGTTCCGTAAAACAGTTGCACCCCCCGTTGCGCCTCCGCCTCCAAAGGCGCTCCACCCTTCATGGCAAGGTCAAACGGCGAGGCATCCGCGCGCCACTCAAAGGCAATGAAATCCGCGATCACATTGGCAATGTCGGTAAAGCGGACCGGCTCTCCCGGTTGGACGGCGCCGAACGCGGCGGCATACTCCGGCACATCCGCCACCCGGCCAGCGATGATGTCCCACGCGCCGCCGGGCTGGCTCAAAAGCCCCATACGAACTGCCTGACTGACATCGTTTTCAGAGTAGTGGCCCGCCATCTCATCCGGCGACAGCACCGGAAACATCGCCTGCGCTGCGAGCGGGGACTGAAACCCACGCGTCATCTCGGCGCCCAGCGGCGTGCGGATGCCGTAGGGTTGGCCAGGGTCTGCCTCCAAGCGCCCGTCATGGAAGAACACCGTGAACTCCTCGGCACCGAGGTTCCACAACCCCGGCGCGTTCCTCGGCAAGCGCTGCTCCGGCAGGTTCTCCACGTTGGCCGTCCGTTCCGGCCCGAGCCCCGTCCCGCCCTCACCCAGCGACAGCGACACACCGTCCGACGTGCCCAGCCGCGGGTGGTGACACGTCGCACACGAGATATTTTGGTTGCCCGACAGAATGGGATCGTAAAACAGCAGCCGCCCCAACCGCACCCGATCCATGTCCCGCTCTGCAAACTGCGGCCGCGGGCCAAGATCCAACCCAAACGCCGCGTGCCCCGCCAGGATCAGCGCAGCCACCAGAAGGCCCCGCATCACTGTTGCTCCACGTTGCGCACGCGCGGCGAATGCACATGCGTGCGCACCAGAAACGCCGCCGCCACGCCCGCGAGCGCGCCGAACAGATGCGCTTCCCACGACACGCCGGGCTGACCCGGCAGCACACCCCACACGATGGAGCCATACAGCAGCCCGACGATCACAGCCGCCCCAAGCGTGACCGGAGATCGGTCCACGAACCCCCGCGCGATCAGGAACCCGAACCACCCGAAGACAAGACCGGACGCGCCGATATGGATCGCTGTGCCAGCGAACAGCCAGACCAGCGCGCCGCCCAACAACACGATAATCAGGTTCACCGCCAAAAGCGCACGGGTCGCCGTCACGGCAAGCAGCACGCCCATCAGGACAAGGGGCGGCGTATTCGACATTAGATGCGCGAAGCTACCGTGCAGGACCGGCATCCCCGCGATCCCGTCCAGCCCCGCGAGGTGCCTCGGGATCAACCCGAACCGGTCGTTCAGCCCATAATCCGTCGCCCAGTTGACTCCCTGGATCGCCCAAAGCGCCGCGACGAACACAGCGAGCGCAATAAGCCGCGAAACAAGAACCTGCTTATTGTCCGAACCGATCATCGACGCAAAGTGAACCACCGGCCCGTCACGATCAAGCCATGGGGAGAGGTCGTGTTAATCCACAGGTATTCCCCAGCTTTCCCGTGGATAAGTGCGCACCGTTCCAACAGCCAGAAGCAGCCAAAATCCTTAGTTTTCTTGAGGGAACGCCGCACAATCGACCATCGCCACACGCGGCAATCAGCCGACCACCGGTGGATATTAACCTTTGGTTAAGGATTATCGACAATTTTAGCTAATGCGTAGGAAAGGACGCCAGCAACCCACACGATCAGTTATTTCACCCCATCTGGAGGCTCCCAGCATGGATAACGATGACCTACATCTGCAGCTTGCAGCAATCAACGCGCGCCTCTGCGGATTTACAAATACGGCGCGCGCCCTCGAACAAGCATTTTCGCTGAAGAGATCAGACGAACGACCTTCACAACGCGACAGGTGTTGCGACTCGCCGCAAGTGCGGCGCGCCCGCGCACTCGCAGTTCGGGAACACCGGGAGCAGCAGCACAACGCGCCGGTCTGGCCCGTTCGAACGCGGAAGAGCCAGACACACAGGACTGCCGCAGCCCCCGACTAACCGTCGTCCGGATTGCAACCCGAACGGCACTTGGCCATGCTCCCCGTTGAACACAACGGGGGGCAGGCATGCCAACGTCGAGCAATGAAGATCCTGTGCAGGCCGCCCTCGACCTCAGCATCTGGACCGCGCCCGACCATGGCGCGCCGCTGGAAGGGGGCATCACCAACCACAACGTCCTCGTTCGCGATGGTGGCGAGGCCTTTGTAGTCCGCCTCGGCCACGACATGCCCGAACACATGGTGATGCGCTGGAACGAGCTTGCCATCAGCCGCGCCGCACACGCCACCGGGATCGCGCCAGAGGTCGTGCATGCGGAACCCGGCGTTCTCGTCCTTCGCTACATCGACTCCGTTCCGTTGAGCGCCGAGGATCTGCATGATCCTGAAACCCTCTCAGCCACGGTCGACCTCGTGCAACGTCTGCATGCGGGCGGGCTCGCCGCCCTGTCCGGCCCGGTGCTGAGCTTCTGGGTCTTCCACATCCTGCGCAGCTATGCCGGGTTTCTTCGGGAAAACGGATCGGACCACGTACCCAAGCTCGACACCATGCTAGAGCAGGCCGCCGATCTGGAGGCCCGCGTCGGCCCGGTCACCCTCGTACTCGGGCACAATGACCTCCTACCCGCCAATATCCTGCGCGGCACCGACCGGATGTGGCTGATCGACTGGGAATACGGCGGGCTCAACTCACCCCTCTTCGACCTCGGGGGTCTCGCCACCAACGCGGGCCTGCCCCGCGACGCCGAAGAAGCTATGCTGACCCAGTACTTCGGGGAGGCCCCAGTCCCCGACCTCTGGCGCCGCTACGGCGCAATGAAATGCGCCTCGCTCCTGCGCGAAGCGATGTGGAGCATGGTGTCCGAACTCACCTCAACGCTCGACTTCGACTACCGCGCCTATACCGAGGAGAACCTCGACACCTACCGCAAGGCGCTCGGCAGCTATCTCGCCGAGTAATAGCGCCAAGCCGCTCTATCGATGGGCTCTGGACCGGCGAGCCAACAGGGGTTCAACGCGGTTTATCCCGACCGTACCGCACTCGCTTTAATCGATGCGCGACTTGAGACGTATCGCCGGGCCTGGGGAGGGCCCGTCGATGGCGCGGCGGCCGTTGGCCTTGATTCCGCGCAGGGAAATCGCTCACCCGTCGCTCAGATCCGCCTAAGGCACACAGCCCGGCTCGGCGTCGTAATCGGCTCCCCCGGCATCGACAGATAGGGCTCCGTCGCATCCACAAGCTCCACGCCAAACCCACCCAAACGATCTGCCATCTCTTCGACCCACAGCGTCTCTTTGACCGTTAGCACCAACACACCGCCCTCAGCCGTGCTGCGCACCAACTCCGGCAGCGCCTCAGCGCCCACATGCCCTGTCGTCAGCACCCCGGCAGAAACGATGCCCTTGAACTGCCCGTCCGCGAACGGCAGTGCTTCCCCCAGCAGGCAGCGATGAAATGCGTCGTAAACGCCCTTCTTCTCCGCCACCGCCAGCATCCCGTCCGAGATATCCAGCGCCTCAATCCTCGGGTACCCGATCAGACGCAGCCACTCGCCCACAAGGCCCGTACCCGCCCCGGCATCAAGGATCGGCGCCGACCCGGCCGGGAGATGCCTCGCACATAGCGCGGTGGTGATCGACGGATGCCGATAGCCCACACCCGCCATGTAGCCCTCATATTCATCCGCCCAGGCATCATACTGCTCTGCAATCTCGCCCGCGCTCTTCGCCGCGTAAACGGCCTTCAGATGTTCCGCCATGTCGTACCCCCTCGCCGCGCCCGTGATACCCCGGGACACGGCGGAGGGGAACCGACCTACTCCGCCGCGTAGCGCAGGGGCAGCACCTCCGCCTTAGGCGCAGCGGCCCTGGCCGCTCGCCGCTTGTGGACCAGCGCGAACATCGGTGGCGTGAAGTAGAAGCTGACGACCGTCGACAACAGAACCCCGCCAGCAATCGACACCGCGAACGGCGGCCAGAACGCGCCACCGTCCAGGATCAGCGGCAGGAAGCCACCGAACGTCGTCACTGTGGTCGAGATTATGTGCCGGCTCGACCCGGTGACCACGCGGGCCATCGCCTCGCGATCACCAGCAGCGGCGCCCTCGTCGGCCTGCAGGGCCGTCAGGATGATGA
>JBCCXY010000088.1:0-17142 GCA_039190895.1 Pseudomonadota bacterium
GTGGCGGCCGTCACCGCAGCGGGCAGGCCAACGGTCAGCTCGGCGTCGAGGATCGCGCAGTCCGGCAAAAGCTGCGGCGCGACGACACCCTTTTTCTCGTTCGCGCCAGTCGTGACGATTGAGATTGGGGTAACCTCGGACCCGGTCCCAGCCGTCGTCGGCGCCAACACCAGTGGCAACCGCTCCCCTCGGACAAGGTTCATGCCGTACATCTCGGCAATGGGCTGGTCTGTATTGAGCAGAATGGCGATCAGCTTGGCCGTGTCGAGAGATGATCCGCCGCCGACCGAGGCGACACAATCCACCTGCTCTGCCCGGGCTTGTTCGACCGCGCGCAGGATCATGTCCTCAGGCGGGTCCGGTTGAACTTCCGCGAACGTCCAGACGTCTAGCCCCGCCGCCTTGATGCCGTCTAGCGCAGCATCGGCGAGGCCCAGCTTCAGGATCATCGCGTCGGTGACAAAGGCGACCTTGCGACAGCCCCTTGCGGCCAGGATCTCACCGATCTTCGCGGTGGCGCCGACCTCTCCAAGTACCGACCGCGTGGTCTGGAAGCTGAAGGACGTCACTACTCTGCCGGGGCTGACGTGGGTTCGACCAAGGTCGATTTCAGAACATGCCGCGACCGAAGGATGACGAGGATCACGAGCGCCGCGCCGCCCAGGTTCGCCAGCAGATTCAACGGCCAGAAGGCAAGGCAGGCGCCCGCGACAAGGGCGGCGATCTCAAGGATGCCAATCGGCCCCTCGCTGTAGCGCTGGATCAGCGCGTTGGTGGCGTAGATGCCGAACAGTCCGAACAGGCCGATCTGCATGACCTCGATGAACTCGCCCGAGATCAACGGCGTGTAGGCGAACATCAGCGGCACGATGTACAGCCCCTTCGCGATCTTCCAGCTTTCGAAGCCGGTCGCCATGGGTCGGGACCCTGCGATCCCCGCTGCCGCGAAGGACGCGAGGCACACGGGCGGCGTGACGTTGCTGTCCTGGCTGAGCCAAAAGATGATCAGGTGCGCGGTCAGAAGGAAGGTCATCGCGATGGCTGGGTCGACGAGCGCGGGGCGGATCGTCACCGCGATCTCGAAGGGAGTGGCGCCGATTAGCTCCCACGCTTGGGCGTGGGTCATCCCCTCGGGCACCAAGGCAACGTTTGGATGGTCGACAAGGAAGAACAGCCCCGCCTTGCCGGGATCCGAGATGCCCTCCACCAATTGGTCGACGATGAGCGTGTCCGACATGATCCCCGCAAGCGCGGGTGCCGTCAGGATCGCGAGGATGATGTACGCCGCCGTCACGGGGAGGCCCATGCCAAGGATCAACGACACCAGCCCCACGAGCAGGATGGCCAGAAGCATTGAGCCCTGCGCCCATTGGGCGATCATCAGCGAAAAGCTGTTGCCGACGCCGCTGGTCACGATGGCGTTGTTCATGATCCCAATGGCCACCAGCAGGACCGCCGTCATGATGGATGAACGGATTCCGGTCGTCAGCGCTTCCGAAATCTTGGCCGGACCCATCGCGACCGGTTTGAACATCCCCTCGGGCATGATCCGCGTTAGCAGCGAGGTCACCCAAGATGTCACGATCAGCGCCGCAATGGCCCAGCACGCCGCGTAGGACGGGGTCACGCCGGATACCAGCAACCAGATCATCACCGTGAGCGGGATTACGAAGACCAGTCCGCCGGACAAGAGCTTGCCACGGTCGACGGTCATGTCGATCTCGGCGCCTGCATTGTATTTGACCGCCTCGATCCGGACGATGAACGCGACCGACAGAAAGTAGAGGATCGCTGGCACGATCGAGACCGTGACAATGGTCGCGTAGGGGATCGAGGTGTAGCTCGCCATCACGAAGGCCCCCGCCCCCATGATCGGCGGCATCAATTGGCCGCCGGTCGACGCGGCGGCCTCGACCCCTCCAGCGAATTGAGGTCGGAAGCCATTGGCTTTCATCAGCGGGATAGTGATCACGCCCGTTGAGGCCGTGTTGGCGATGGCAGAGCCCGAGATCGTACCGGTCAACGCCGAAGAAAGGACGGCAACGAAGGCCGCGCCGCCCTTGATGCGACCGGCGACGACTTTCGACAGTTCGATGACGAAATTGCTCGCGCCCGAGACGACGAGGAACCCGCCGAAGATCATGAACAGCGTGATGTTCGTGGAAGAGATCGAGGCAAGGATGCCGAAGATCCCCTCGTCATTGTAGAGCGTCCGAAACATCACGTCGTTCAGCGGCAAGCTCGCCGCGCGGAAGATGCCCGGAAGGTAGCCGCCGAGAAACAGGATATAGGATAGCGACATAACTATCAGGATCGGGATCACCCAACCCGACACGCGGCGCGACAGGTCGATTGCGGCAAAGATCAGGATGAACCCGGCCAGCCAGTCGACAAACCGAAGCTGCCAGCCCTGTCCGGTCACGGCGAGGGAACGTTCGTACAACCCGTTTTCGGCGCCCGCCACCCACAGGGCGGCAGCGGCGACGATCACACCGTAGGAAGTGTCGAAAACCCAGGCAAAGCGCGACTGCGCGCGGTTGCCGAATGGGCTGTAAATGATCGAGGCGAAGAAGGCGAATCCGGCGAAGTGGATCGCGTTTTGCCAGCGGCCCGGTTCAATCAAGTAGACGTTGGTGACGACATGCCAGAGGCCGAATACCACTGCGGCCGAGATCAGGATAAGCGATCTTGCGTCTTTGTTGCCCAGATCAAACGCGTCCGCGCGTTTGTAGGGCGCACCCTCGGTCGTCATCGCCTGTCCCCCCGGCTGAAGTTAGAGCGGCAGCGGATCGAAAGACCCGCTGCCGTTCAGGATCACTTCAGATGATCGGGGATATTCAGGCCGACCTCTTCATAGTACCGAAGCGCACCCGGGTGCAGCGGGACCGGAAGACCGGCAAGCGCTTTATCAATGTCCATGGCGTTGGTGGCCGGGTGGATTGCCTGCAGGAAGGGCAGGTTCTCGTACATGGTCTTGGTCAGCATGTAGACGTGCTCTTCATCCACATCCGCGTTGACCGCCAGGAAGTTCGGCTGCGCGATGGTTTGTACGTCCTCCTCTTGACCGGGGTATGTCCCGGCCGCGATGGTGTAGGGGACCCAAAGGTTACGCCCGGCATCCATCTTGGCCAATTCGTCCTCGGTCACATCGAGAATCGTGAACTCACCCTGATTGGCGGCCATGAGCTTGGTGATTGCGCCGGTCGGGGGGCCAGACGGGATCCCGGCAGCGAAGGCCTGACCGTTCGCCATGGCATCGGCCGTCGGCCCATAACCTGCGAACACAAGATCGAAGTCCTCCTCAATGTTAAGGCCCAGTCCGGACAACAACACGGTGTTCGATCCGATGGTTCCCGAGTTCTGCGCGCCCATGCCAGCCGCCATGCCCTTCAGAGAGGCGAGGTCGCTGACGGTGCCGGACTGCACCTTCTCGGTCGGTACGACGAACTGCTCGACATTCTGCCAGAGCATGGTCACCGAGCGCAGGTTGTCCTGGGGCTCTGACACTGGGCCGGTTCCGGTTGCCGCGTAAGAGCCGAACAACCCCTGCAGAATGGCGAAGTCCGCCGTGCCCGCACCAAGGGCCTGGACGTTGGCGCCCGAACCGGCAGAGTTCACGGCGGTCAGCGAGAAGCCCTCTTTGGGCAGCAGCTTTACTTTCGACAGTGTGGAGATCGCTGTGCCCACCGGGTGATAGGTTCCGCCTGTGGATGCGGTATTCAGGACATAGTCTTTGTCTTCCGCCTGCACCAAGGTCGCAGAAGCGACAAGCGTGGCGCCGACAGTCAGTGCTTTTATAAAGTTCATTGATAGCCTCCCAGGTATGTGTGCCAAATTGACTACACCTTAGGTTTAGGGTTGCAGGCCAGCAAGTGAAGTGAAGAAAACTGCAAATCCGCGCGCTGTACGCCTGCGGATTTCCGCAAGAACCGATAATCACTTCATACACAGGGCGCATCGGCGGTAGGCTGAGGTATGAGACTAAACGGATCGACGGCGCTGATCACCGGCGGGGGGAGCGGGCTTGGCGCGGGGACGGCTCGGTATTTCGCCGCCGAGGGGGCGAATGTGGCTGTGCTGGACCTTGACCAAGACGCAGCGTCGGCGGTTGCTGATGAAATCGGTGGGGTCGCGGTCGCCGCCGATGTGAGCGATGCCGAGGCCGTTGATCGCGCCGTGGAAACGGCGGTCGAGGCTTTTGGCAACGCCCCGCGCATCGCGGTTAACTGTGCCGGCATCGCTTTAGGGGCCCGGATCGTGTCGCGGGAGGGTGCCCCGTCCTTCGACGCGTTCGAAACCACACTGCGCGTCAATCTGTTCGGCACTTACAACGTCATGACCCACACTGCTCGCCGGATGATGACGCTGGAGCCTGACACGCACGGCGAACGCGGAGTGATCATCAACACCGCATCGATTGCGTGGCAGGACGGGCAGCTTGGCCAGGCCGCCTATGCGGCGTCCAAGGGTGCCATCGCCTCGATGTGCCCTCCCGCCGCGCGAGAGTTCGCGCGGGCGGGCATCCGTGTTGTCGCGATCGCGCCCGGCCTCTTCCACACGCCGATGATGGAGGGGTTACCTGACGAGGTCTCAGCCAAGATCACCGCGAACATCCCTCACCCCGCCCGCCTGGGCCTGCCCGAGGAATACGCCCTAATGGCAGCGCAGATCGTTGCGAACCCGTACCTCAACGGTACGACGATCCGCCTCGACGGGGCCGTGCGCCTTCCGCCCAAGTAGGCGCGGACGGATTCGCCTGTGGAAAAGTGCCCGACACGGCGTTTACGCCGTTTTCGCGGCGCGTCATGTCGACGCACTGAGCCTTGCTAATTTCGCATACCCGCCAGTCTGAGCCCGTTGTTTGATCTGGCGCAAGGTTTGCCCGAGCCACCTCGACTAGGTCAGCCCTGCCGGTCGCAAACATGCGCGGATGGTCTGAAAGGAAATGCGATGAAACGCTCTCTGCAAAAGTGGCAGCTCGGAACGTCTTTGGACGACATCGACCCGGGCGTCATCGCCCCTGTTCTGCCGTTCGACGACCTCGCGCCGACCGACCTGAAAGAGATGCTGTCCAAAGCCACCATCGAACACGTGACGTCGAACGAAAGCGTCTTTGACGAGGGCGACAACGCCGATCACTTCTATGTCCTGCTCGACGGCGTCATGCGGATTCTGCGCACCACGGAAGACGGTGAGCAAGTGGTCGTTCTGCACGTCATGCCGGGCGATATGTTTGGAATTGCTCAAGCGATGGGCCATGACACCTACCGAATGACCGCGCGCGCAGCGGCTTCGGGGCTGGCCATGTGCTGGCCGTCCGAAGTGTGGGAACAGTTCATCCGGAGCTATCCCGGCTTCCGCGCGGCCACCACTCAGGCGCTCGGCGCACGGGCGGACGAGATGCAGGAGAAGATCGTCGAAATGGCGACGCTCAAGGTCGAACAGCGCATTGCGCATGCAATCCTGCGGCTGATCAAGAAGGCAGGAAAAGAGACCAAGCATGGCCTTGAAATCGACTTCCCGCTCACCCGCCAGGACCTGTCCGAGATGACCGGAACGACGCTGCATTCCGTTAGCCGGTATCTCAGCCAATGGCAGAAGAGCGGCATCGTTGAAAGCAAACGCCGCCGCGTGATCGTGCGACGTCCGGCCGATTTGCCCGTCTGACCCGTAAATCGTTAACTTTGCGGTTTCGCAAAGTCAGACGGTAGGAACTCTGTAATGCTGATCGCAATGAAAGCGATTAAGCGCGACGGGAGCCTAAATGGCCGTACACGACTCAAAGCAAATGCCGCCAAGCACCACTGACGAGCCAGAACTCTGCGCGAATTGCGCGATACGTCACAGCAGCCTCTGCGGGGCACTATCCAGCGCCGAGATCCTTGACCTGAACGCGATAGCGCGGCGCAAAAAGCTGGAGGCGGGCCAGTCCCACGTGATGGAGGGCGACGAGGCGCGCGACTTTGCCAACGTGACCGACGGAGTGGCCAAGCTTGTTAAGGGATCAGAAGACGGAAGGGCGCAGATTCTGGGCCTCCTCTTCCCGTCTGACTTCATCGGCGGCACGCTAGGTGCGGCGTCGCGCGACGAGCCACATTCCATCGAGGCCGTCACGGATCTGGAGCTTTGCCTGTTTCCCAGGCACCGGTTTGAATCGCTTTTGCATCAGTACCCCGCGCTGGAGTTCAAGTTGCTCAATCGAACGCTAAACGAGCTTCAGGTCGCCAGGGAATGGATGGTCTTGCTCGGCCGCAAAACCGCGGAAGAGCGGGTGGCAAGCTTTCTGCTGAACGTTTCAGAGAAGATGCGGAACTCTGGGTGCACAATAAAGGACGCGTTCGACCTGCCACTGGGCCGCAGCGATATCGCCGATTACCTGGGCCTGACGTTGGAGACTGTAAGCCGCCAGATCTCACGCCTCAAAAAGGATGGGATCATTAAGGTTGAGGGCGTCAAGCGTGTCACCTTCGTTGACGAAGACCGCCTGCGCGACCGCGCACGCTTTTAGTTCAGCCGCAGATACCGATCGTCGCGCGGCGCGATTTCACCAAGCAGGAACTCGGCATCGGCATCCGCGAGCCAGCGTTCAACCATCGGCAACAAAACCTCGCTTTCCCACCTGACGAGCCGCCGCACGGCCTCAAAGCAGGCGCGCAGAGCAAAGCCAAATGCCTCGTAGGTGCGTGAGTCAGAGTGCTTTCCGATCACTTCAGAGAACATGTCATCCAGATCGGTTAGGCGCGAGAGATCGTTCTCAAAATCGCCGCTCAGGCAGCATAACAGCGCTTCATAGTCGTCTTTGCCCTGGGTCCGTTTGGCCAGTTCTGGCACAACGACCTGGCATAGCAACGTCAGGTGCAGCTTCAGCTCACCCTGGCAAAGGTGGCGCGTTTCCTGCCAAACCGCGGGAGAGGGCTGCGGCAAGTTGTCCGCCAGCGTTTCCAGCAGATCGCCGATATGCGCCACCCGCCCGCTTTCGCGGACAAGATGCGAGGACAGTCTAGTTTTGGCGCTCTCAGTCGCCAAGGCATTTGCGTTCACCACCATGGGATCGGGTCCTGCTTTAACATCGGGGCGACACCGGTTCTGGGAACTGACACCGCTCGGACTCTGCCGTTGTGTGAGGTCAAGCCTACTGCTTGGGATGGAATCAGACCTTGATCCATATCAAGCAAACCCAAATGCGGCGGATTCCATCGTCAGGAGGGGCTATCACCCGCGATGACCCCGCTGATCAGATTGTAGGACAACAGATCAGGGATCGTGTCGGGGCGCCGGATCAGCGGTGTAATCGACTTGCGCAGGTCCATCCTGCGCTTTCGTTCACGCGTCTCAATCGCGACAGCCTCATCGAGAGAGACGAACCGGAATTGAAGGGTTGTCCCAGGGGGGGCCTGGGCCACGCGCGGCAGGTCGGTCGGCAAGACCGACCCAATTCTGGGGTAGCCGCCGGTGGTCTGGCACTCTGCCAGCAGCACGAATGGGGTGCCGTCACCGGTGATCTGAATGTCTCCTGGGACGACGACCTCGGAGACAACGCTTAGCCCTGCGGCACTCTGAAAGTGCGCGCCATCCTGAAGCAACGGCACCCCCATCCTGTTGCCCCGCGCGTCCCGGCGGAAGGCTGTGGCCTGAAAGCGCTCAATCTCAGCTTCGGGAAAGAACTCCGTCTGGAGGCTGGGAACGATGTGGATCGTGCCTCCCGTGAAGCGGGCATCGACCGCGACCCTAAGGCCGGTCTCGCCACTTACATCAGGGCCGACGGGCAACCGCTGCCCGCCTTGGATCCGTGTCCCGATACCAGCCGCGAGATGCGCCCCCCGCGCACCAAGCTCAAGCGGGGTGTCAAAGCCGCCGCCGATATGCAGGTAGCCATAGGTCCCTTCCGTCACCGCACCGATGGACAAGCGCGCGCCTTTGGGCAGGGCGTGGCTGGCGCCCCATACCAGCTTCGTGTCGTCAAGCGACGCGCGCATGGGTGCCCCCGTCAGGGCGATACGCACGTCCTCGGTTGCTTCAAAGACTCCACCGCGCCCCGCCATCTCTAACGCTGCAAGAGTGTCCGGCTGACCAAGCAGGGCCGCGCCTTCGATAATCGCGAGCCGGTCCATAGCCCCGCCTCGGGACAAGCCGAAGGAAAGGTAGCCGGGGCGGCCAAGGTCCTGAACCGTGATCCCTGGGTGGGCGTCGTGGATGATGAGGGAGCAGGTCACGGCAAGGGCTCGTGCGTTGCGCCACCATCGGGGGCGTCTTGAAGATCGGCCAACTCTGCCGGGGAAACGGGCCGAAACTGAAACTCATCGCCCGAACGCACAAGAAACGGAGTGTCTGACGCAGGGCGGAACAGGTTCAAGGCGGTCTGACCGATGTGAGTCCAACCCGTTGGCATGGCGACAGAAAACACGATGAGCTGGCGGATCGCGACACAGAGACTGCCCGCCGGCACCTGAGGGTTCAGTTTTTTTCGTCGCGGGATATCCCACTCTGGCGACAACTGGCCAAGATATGGCACCCCCGGTGAGAATCCGATAGTCTGGACCCGCACCCGCTGGCGTGCAATCGACGCGACCGCCTCTGCCTCGCTGTACCCCGCTGCAGCGGCAGCTTCAGAGAATTGCGGCGCCGCGTCCCCGCCAATAACAGCAGGAACACGCCACAACCGCCGCCCTCGCGGGAGCGGCGCCTCATACCAGTCGCGCTTGTCCAGTAACGCTTGCAGGGCCGCCTGCATGTCGGCGTGGCTTAGTCCCGAAAGCGGATCGAAACGTAGGAAGGCCGAGACCAATGAGGACGAGATCTCTTCGACGCCCTCCAGCCCGCTGGCCTCCAGCGCATCGCGAAAGGCCAGCGCGGCCCGGTTGGCGGGTTCGGTCAGGGCGTCGCCGAAGCTGACGACGAAGCCGTCAAACCCGGCGGTTCGGATGGCAGGCCAGGCGGTGTCCATGTCACGCGATAATTGGCAGCGAAGCGACGGTGTAGTCCAGCCGGATCGCGCGGTCTCGCATCGGGTCGGTCAGCGCCATGCGATAGGATTGCGCCGCGCGGACGCCCCCAATTGCCGGCAGAGTGCCGCAGAAAAGCGCCGCTTCATCTGGTAGCGCCGCACCTTCGATCAACTCGGGCAAGGGGCGGATGGCGGCAAGTGTGCCGTCCTGATAGCGGACCCACGCGCCGTTCTCTTCAATGTCGGTCGTCAGATGGAGGGCGTCGAGGTGATCCTCCACCTCTTCCCAAGGCCACAGCCCTGCGGCGATGGGCTTGGCGCAGACCTGTTTGGATGCCGCGACCGACGTCGCCTCCAGCGCGCGATCAGTGTGGTCGGACCCAAGTCCGAGGTACAGCTTGCCGCCCGTGCGTATCACCAGCGGCTCCACCTCTCCGGACGTGTCGGGGCCCAGCACCTGAAGGGAGGTCTGCGTCAGCAGGTCTTTGGACACCCGGTAGTACAGCGGCACCGTCGACGGCGGCGCAACGCCGATGGCCGCAAGTTCCCCGATATGGTGATCCACCGCCGCCCTGTCGCGACCGGTCCACCCGGCGATGGTGACGTGTGTTGGCGCCGCCTCTACGGGTCCCTGCGGGGTGTCGAAACGCATGTGTCAGCCTCCGGTCAGGGCGGATGGGAGCATAAGCGCGATGCCGGGGAACGCGATCAAAAGCGCCACCATGATCAGCATCGCGACGACATAGGGGATCGCACCGATCATGACCTCACTCATATTGCCGGACTTCCGCGCGCCCTGCACGACGTACAGGTTCAGCCCGACCGGTGGCGTTATCAAAGCCATCTCGATCAGGACAATCATAAGGATGCCGAACCAGATCGGGTCAAAGCCCTGCGCAACGACGAGCGGCACGATGATCGGGATCGTGACCACCATCAGCGACAGCGTCTCGATGAAAAAGCCCAGGACGATGTAGATCAGCACGACGACAAGGATCAGCCCCATCGGCGTCAACCCCAGACCGTCGAGCAGGGCCTGCAGTTCCTGACCCAGCCCCGCCGAGGCGAGGGTGAAGTTCAGAAACGAGGCACCGATAACGACAAGCATGATCATCGACGTGATCTTCACGGTGCCTAGCAGGCTGTCGGCGAACATCTTCAAGCTGACCCCCCCGAAAAGCGCGGCGATCAGGATGGCGCCCGCGACGCCCACCGCCGCGGCCTCGGTCGGCGTGGCCCACCCACGATAGATCGTGCCGACGATGATCGCGAAGAGAAGGAGGATGGGGATCAGGTGGACAAGGGCTCGCAGCATGTCCGTGAACGGGAACGTGCGGCGGATGCCGCCGAGGTTTGGCTGGATGAGGCAGATGATCATGGTGATCAGCATGAATCCCAGCGCCAACAGGATGCCGGGAATGAGTCCTGCGAGGAAGAGTTGCGGGATCGAGGTTTGGGTCAGGAAGCCATAGACGATCAGATTGATCGACGGAGGGATCATGATTCCCAACGTCCCTCCCGCCGCGATGGCGCCCGAAAAGAGGCGCGGGTCGTAACCCAACTGCTCGGCCTGCGGCATCGCGACCGTGGCCACCGTCGCCGCCGTGGCAACGGAAGAGCCGGAGGTGGCCGAGAACATCGTGGCCGTTGCAACGTTGGCATGGACAAGGCCGCCCGGCAGCCAACTGACCCAACGATCGAGGGCTGCATAGGTGCGGGCGGCGACGCCGGAGCGGACAAGGATCTCCCCCAGCAGCACGAAGAACGGGATCGCAATGAGCGTCGCGTTGTTCGACGTCGACCAGACGAGGTTGCCGAGGCCACGCACCAAAGGGAACGCGCTAAAGAACTGGTCGACGCCGAGGCCCAGCAGGAACAGCACGATTCCAACCGGGATCGACAGGGCCAAGAGGCCCAGAAGGCCGATTGCGATGGCCCAGATCATGTGTCGGCTTCGCCGAAGCAGCCGATGGCGGCCTCGGAGTCCTCGAACCGGCCTTTCGCCACCAGAAGAGCGGCTGCAACGAAGGTCAGCCAGGCGATCAGGGTGAACCACACCCACCCCGCAAACCAGGGGATCTGGACGAGGGCAAGCGGCGTCTCCAACGGTGTGTTGGCGCGGGAGCCGTTGGCGAGCGACCGCTCCACCACCGGCCAGCATTTGTAAGCGACGAGCGTGACGGTGCCGGTCAGGACCAGCATCGCGAACAGGTCGAAGACGGCGCGCACGCGCGGGCCGCCGCGCGCACGCAGGATGTCGATGCGGACATGGCCCAGTTCGAGCAGCGTGAAGGCCATGCCCCATGACGTGGCGATGGCCATCACATAGCCCGAGATCTCATCCGTCCCGCCGAACGACGACCCCATCTGCCGCAGCACGATGTCGGCCAGGACAACCAGCGCGCAGATCAGAAGCCCCGCCCCGGTCAGCAGGGCGACGCCCCGATTCACGCGGCGAAGGGTTGAGAGCAGATGATCTTCCATTGGGTACCGCTCATCGAGCTCTTGCAAGCTCGCCTCGCTTGGGTCAGCCGCCGATGCTCACGCCGACGACATTGCCGACGCTGTCGTTCCAGCGCGCGCCCCAGTCGCCGCCCGCGCGTTCGGCCCAATCGGGGAGCACCTCGTTGATCAAGACGCCGCGCGCCTTGTCGAAGTCGGCATCCGACACTTCCACAAGCTTCATGTCCCGCGCATCGCCAGCCGGGCAGTCGCCGTTGCCGGTCAGGCAGGCAATGTCATTCACCAGCGCGTCCTGCGCGCTTGCCCAGGCGGGCGCCTCGAACTCGGCAGCGATCTGCGAGGCGATCAGCTCTTGCTGCTCGGCGCTGAGGCCGTTCCACCGGTCCATGTTCATTGCGGTCACAACGCTGTCCCAGCCGCCCAGCGGGATGGCCATCAGGTGGGTCGAGACCTCCCACCAGCCCGCAGAATAGCCGGAGCCCGCACCGGTCACGGCGCAATCGACGACACCCTTCTGTAGCGCGCCGGGAACCTCCGAGAAGCTGACATTGACGCCCTCGGCGCCCAGCGCCTCAAGGAACTTCGCCGTCATCCGGCCCGAGGCGCGGACCTTTAGCCCTTCGAGGTCGGCCAGTTCGCTAACCTCCGCGTTGCAGAACACGACCTGCGGCGGGTACGGCGCGATGGCGAGGACCTTGCTGTTGAAGCGGTTGGCGTAGATCTCTTCGACCATCGGGCGGGCCGCGTCGACCATGCTGCGCGCCTCATCCGCGGTCAGCGCGACGAGCGGAACATCCAGCCCCTCAAGCTCGGGCGCATCCGCCACAGCGTAGTCCGCGACGGTCATCGCCACGTCATAGACGCCGTCGCCCAGCAAGCGGAACACGTCGCCCACGCCAAGGTTCATCTGGTTGTGCGTCGTCAGTTGCACGTTGAATTGGCCATCGGAGGCGGCGGGCAGCGTCTCACTCCAGAACGGCGCCTCGTACTCCTTGTGCAGCGGCAGGCCGGACCAACTGCCAACGACAGAAAGCTCTTCGGCGATCGCGGGTGCGGCCAGCGCTGTGGAGGCGGCCAGAATGGTGAGAATGCGGGTCATGATGTGTCTCCTTGTCGGTGATTAGTTTGGTTTTGCGGTTCGAAGGACTGGGATCTCGGCATCTTCGGGGATGTCGCTGATCAGCATGTGGCCGGGACGGTGCGTGATGCAAAGCGGCAGGCGCGCGGCTTCCACGGCAACCTGCGGAGTGACGCCGCATGCCCAGAAAACGGGCACCTCGCCTGCCCCGACCGGCGCCGGGTCGCCCCATTCGGGGGCCGCGATATCGGCGATGCCGATGTCTGCCGGGTCGCCCCAATAGATCGGTGCGCCGTGTGCCAAGGGAAAGCGGCGCGATATCTCAACGGCTTCCGCCACGCGGTCCTCGGGAATCGCGCGCATTGACACGACCATCTTGCCCGAGAACGGGCCAGCGGGGACGGTCTCGATATCGGATCGGAACATCGGCACGGTCTTGTCGTGCTCGACATGCCAGACCGGGATGCCCGCGCGGATCAGCGCATGTTCGAACGTGAACGAGCAGCCAAGCGCGAAGACCACCAAATCATCGCTCCACACGTCATGAATATCGTGGACGGTTTGAGTCAGCACCCCGTCGCGATAGATGTTGTAGGCAGGCACGTCGCTGCGAATGTCGATGTCGCGGCCCATCGTGGCCATCATCGGGTCACCCGTGTCCGACACGCCTGTCAGCGGGCACGGCTTGGGGTTTCGCTGGCAGAACCGCATGAAATCAAGCGCATACGCCTCGGGGATGATCGCTAAGTTGGCTTGCAGGAACCCCTGCCCCAACCCGGCGGTGTGCGAGCAATACCGCCCCGCCCGGATCGCGCGGCGCACGTCGTCCAGCGGGCTCTTCTTCAGGGTCTCATAGGCTTCAGTCACATCGCCCCCACGCTCTGCGAGCACCGTGGCAGGCGAATGCTATCACTTCAAATCGAAGTTTTGTGTCACAAGTGATCAGAAATTTTGATCACCCTGATGCGCCTTGGCGATGTCCAAAGCGAGGTTTGCTGCCGTCTCAACGATGTGGCTTTTCGGGACACCCAGGTATGAGGCCGTGAAGTTCAGCGGGCCGGGGACCCAGCCCGGGTGGAACTCACGAATCCGCCCAGCCTCAACATGCTCCCCTCCCAAAACGCGCGGCAGGGCGGCGACGCCGAGGTCGGCCGCGACCAGCCGGAAGCACGCCGACAGGGACGTGGACGGGAATAGCGACACGTCCGGGCCTACGCGTTCGAACAGGATCTCCTTCAGCTCCCGGTGCGGGCGCGTGTTGCGGGCGTAGGTGAGGACGGGGCGGCGCAGGTAATCGGCCTCGCTCTCTACACGTGCAGCGTCCGTCGAAGTGTACCAGGCGAGGTCGAAGCCCGGCAGGGCGACGTTGTTCACCGATTGCTCGGACACGGGGCCAAGGAGAATCGCCAGATCGATCTCGCGCCCCAGCAGCCCGGCGCGCAGGTTGGGGGAGATGTCAACGTTGAACTCGATCTCCAGCCGCGGATATTGCTGATGCAATCGCGCGACGAGGTCCGGCAGCCAGCATTGGGCAATCGTCTCGGACACGCCCAGTCGCAGCCGCCCTTCCACCCCCAATGGGTCGACCACATCGCGCTCAACGAGTTCAACGAGGTGCTCGAATTTCTCGGCATGGGCCAACAGAAGTTCACCGCGCTTGGTCAGCCGGTTGCCGCGCGAGGTGCGTTCAAACACTTCACACCCAAGCGTCTCTTCAAGGTTCTTGATCCGGGCCGTAACGGCCGGCTGGGTGATGTTGATGGCGTTCGCCGCCTTGCGGACGCCGCCCAGCCGGACGACCGCGAGAAACGTCTTCAACTGTTCGATGTTCATCCGGGTCATGCGACGGCCCGGCGGTTCACTGCGCGGCGGCTTGGGGCGCCGAGATTTGCGCGATGAATGCGTCGATCCGTTCAGTTTCGCTGGCCGACATCCGCAAGCCCAGCTTGGTGCGCCGCCAGAGGAAATCCTGGGCCGAGCGGGTCCATTCGTGCCGAACGGACCATGCCAATTCCCGCTCGGTGATGGTCTGGCCGAAGTCCTGCCCGAGGTCGCCCGCCGATGTCGCCCCGTCCAGCAGATCTAACGCCTCGGTGCCGTAGGCGCGCACGAGGCGGCGTGCCCAGAAGGGGGTAAGAAACGGGTAATCGGCGTGAAGCTTTGCGATCAGGTCGTCGACGCCATCCACAGGAAACGTGCCGCCGGGCAGCGGGGCGCCCGCCGTCCATGGCGCGTCGGTGTTGCCAAGGCGCGGGGCAATCTCGGCCAGCGCCGCTTCGGCCAGCTTGCGGTACGTCGTGATCTTGCCGCCGAAGATATTCAGCAGCGGCGCTCCGCCGGCCTCGTCAACCTTCAGCACGTAATCCCGCGTTGCCGCCGTGGCCGACTTAGCGCCGTCATCGTACAGCGGTCGCACGCCCGAGTAGGTCCAGACGACGTCGTCCACCGTCACCGGCTTGGCGAAATAGCTCGACGCGAAGGCAAGCAGGTAATCCCGCTCTTCATCGGTGCAGACCGGCTTGACATGGGGATCGTGGTGCTCGGCATCCGTGGTGCCGATCAGCGTGAAGTCCTGCTCGTACGGGATAGCGAAGATGATCCGCCCGTCGGCGCCCTGGAAGAAATAGCAACGGTCATGGTCGAAGAGCTTGCGGGTCACGATGTGGCTACCACGGACCAGTCGCACACCCTCTTTGGCATTTGAGTGGACGACGCCCCGGATGATTTCACCGACCCACGGCCCGCCCGCATTGACGAGCATTCGGGCCGTGACGTCCCATTTCGTCTCGCCGCGCTCTAACGTGATCTGCCAGACGCCGCCCTGCCGTTCGGCTCGCAGCACTTTGGTGCCGGGCATGATCTGAGCGCCCTTCGCAGCGGCATCGCGGGCGTTGAGGACGACGAGGCGGCTGTCCTCGATCCAGCAGTCGGAGTATTCGTAGGCCTTGTCGAATTTCGGGTTCAGCGGAGCACCGGCCTCGTCGGCCTTCAGGTCGACCGTTCGCGTGCCGGGCAAGATCTTACGGCCGCCCAGGTTGTCGTACATGAAAAGGCCCAGGCGGATCAGCCAAGCCGGGCGGCGCCCCTTCATCCAAGGCATGACAGTCGTCAGCAGTTTGGACGTGGGCGTGCCTCCTTCGAACCGCATATCCTCATGATACGGCAGCACAAACCGCATGGGCCATGAGATATGCGGCATCGCGCGCAGCAGGGTTTCCCGCTCCACCAGCGCCTCGCGCACCAGGCGGAATTCGAAGTATTCGAGGTAGCGCAGGCCGCCATGGAACAACTTCGTCGAGGAACTCGACGTGGCGGACGCGAGGTCGTTCATCTCGGCAAGCCCGACGCGGATCCCCCGCCCCGCCGCATCGCGTGCGATGCCGCACCCGTTGATGCCACCGCCGATGACAAACAGATCGAATTCCGGCTCAGGCAGTGTGGACACAGCCGAACTCCTCAATTTCCGCAACGAAAACCTTCGTTTGACCCGCGCTTGCAGTTGCAGCGAACTCTCGCGGCGGCGCAGCATCGGTCACGAAGTATTCCACGTCTGCGATGTTACATATCCGGACCGGTGCATTGACCTCAAACTTGCTGGAATCAGCGACCAGAATGCGCGTCCGCGCGTTCTTCAGGATCGCGCGCGCGACCGAGACTTCGCGGGCATCGAAATCCAGCACTGTCCCATCCGCATCCAGCGACGATGCTCCGACGACAGCGTAGTCCACTTTGTACCGACTGATGAACTCTACCGCGTCCTCACCCACAACCGCCCCGTCGCTTTGTCGAACCTTGCCACCGACCAGCAAAAGGTCCTTATCCCTGGTGTTCGAGAGAAGGGTTATAATGTTGATATTATTAGATATTAACATCAAACCGCTATGGTCCACCAGGGCCCGGGCCACTTGCTCTGTCGTCGTACCGATGTTCACGAACAGCGAGCAATCATTCGGGATCAGACCCGCGGCAACTTCGGCAATCGCACGCTTCTCGGGCCCGCGAAAATTGCGCCGGTCAGCGTAACCGCGCCCGGCCACGCTTGCCAAACGGCGCGCTCCGCCATGGGTGCGCTTTACCAGACCACGTTCATCCAGATCGCGCAGGTCCTGCCGTATCGTTTGAGTGGTCAAGCCGAACCGTGCTGCGAGATCCTCGACCTCGACGCTATCCTGGATCCGGAGCAATTCCAGGATCTGAGTTTGACGCGATTCTATGCTCATCCTTGCCCCTATCACTTAGGCAATATGGGCAAATTCACCAAGTAGAATTTTCGTTTGACTTTCGTTTTAAGGTGAAGCCAAGATCAGCCAGTGCGACGTAAAACGTGCACACAGACACGGGAGGAAACTATGCGAAAGCATTTGCTCGGCGCTGCGGCGCTGACCGCTTTGCTTGTTGGCGGAAGCAGCGCTTTGGCCGACATGGCAGCAGCGGAAAAGTGGATTATGGACGAGTTTCAGCCATCGGCCCTGAGCGTCGATGAGCAGAAGGCCGAGATGCAGTGGTTCATCGACGCCGCCGCACCCTACGCGGGCATGGAGATCAACGTTCTTTCCGAGACGATCCCCACGCACAGCTATGAATCCGAAGTGCTGACCAAGGCCTTTGAAGAGATCACCGGGATCAAGGTGAACCACCAGCTTCTGGGCGAAGGCGA
>JBCCXY010000089.1:0-16954 GCA_039190895.1 Pseudomonadota bacterium
CAAACACCTACAGCCTCCACAATTGCCTCAGCCATGACCGCTCGCCAAACCGGATCGCGCAGGTTCTCACGATCCGTCGCGCTCGAAAGAAACCCGATTTCGATCAGGACCGACGGAATGTCCGGTGCCTTTAGAACCGAGAACGCTGCCGACCGCCGGGGGCGAGTGTTCACGCGCCCCACGCGTTCGCGAATGCTCCCAACCAGCGCATCCGCTAACGCGTTCGCCGCCGGGGCGGTGTCGTGCCGAGCAAGGCTCATGAGCACCAGCGCCACATCGTCCGCCTGCCCGGTCAGGTCGAGCCCCAACAGCAGGTCCGTCTGATCATGCCGTTCCGCCAACCGCCGTGAAGCATCGTCCGAGGCATCCTCCGCCAACGTGTACACCGTCGCGCCGGACGCGTGCCCTGATCCCTGTGGCAGCGCATCGGCATGCAGCGATAGGAACACGTCCGCGCCAGCGGCACGCGCCCGCGTTATGCGGCGCTCCAATGGGACAAAAACATCGCTGTCCCGCGTCAGGACAACGCGAAATGCCGTATCGTCAAAGGCTTGCGCCAGCTCTTTGGCGAAGACCAGCATCAGCTCCGCCTCCACCAACCCGTCCGCTTCTGCTCCGGGGTCCAGCCCGCCATGCCCGGGGTCAAGGACAACCACAGTGCGAGGGTCCCCCGCCAGTCGGCGCGCCTTGGGGCGAATACCGCGCGGCTCCGTTGCCCGAAGCCCCCTGTCAGGAGCAAGCATCAGGGTGAGAACCGCGCCGTCTTCGGTCGTCATCTCGGCGCTGTCGACCGCCAACGGCGCATCCAGCGACAGGACCAACCGGCTCCAACCCGAACCCGCTTGGCCAAGCCTTAGGTCATGCGCCCGCGCCGACTCTTCCGCGATAGAGTCCGGCCAGTCGACGCCCTTCAGGTCCACCACCAGCCGCCGTGGCCCGTCGAGGGTGAACACCCGCCACGGCACCGGCTCGGATACCGCGAGCTTCACCACGACGCCCTCGCCCGCATCCGTCACGGCGCTGTCCTTCGACAAGACAGACGCAGCCGGGGCGCAAAAACCCCACAGCGCCAGCGCGCCGGCCAAAATCAAGGACGTGACTCTGCTCATTGCGGCCCTTCGGGGCTCTGTTCGTCTGCGTTAACCGTACCGCAGATTGGTTAACGGGAAAACCGCGTCGTTACAGGCTTGCGGTGAACGCCGCCAACCGTTCCAACCCCTCGGCAATGTCAGGGGTGCTGCGGGCATATGAGAACCGTATTGTCCGGTGCCCGCGATGCGGATCGAAGTCGAGCCCCGGCGTCACCGCCACGCCGGCCTCGTCGAGAATTCGCTTGCAGAACGCGAGCGCATTGTCGGTGAAATCGCTGACATCCGCATAGACATAGAAGGCCCCATCGGGTGGCGCGACATCGCGGAACCCAGCCTTCGGCAACCCCTCGATCAGCAACCGCCGGCTCTCGGCGTAGACGGCCAGATTGCCCTGCAATTCCTCGTCGCAATCCATCGCCGCCAGCGCTGCGACCTGCGCCGCGTGGGGGGCGCAGATGAACATGTTCTGGGCCAGCCGCTCAATCGGGCGGACATGGGCCTCGGGCATGACCATCCAGCCGATCCGCCAGCCGGTCATGGAGTAGTATTTCGAGAACGAGTTGATCACCGTCACCTCGTCCGAGACCTCAAGCGCCGAGATCCCGCGACGCTCGTACTCGATCCCGTGATAGATCTCGTCCGACACGAACACCGCGTCCCGCTCTGCCGCCGCCTCGATCAAGGCCGTGAGCGCTGGCTTGTCGAGCATCGTCCCGGACGGATTGGCCGGGCTCGCCACGATCAAGCCGTGGATGTCCGACGGCAAATCGCCGGGCACCGGCTGCAGCCGGTTCTCCGGTCGGCTCGGCAGTCCCACCGGCTCAAGGCTCAGCGCCTTCAGGATCTGCCGATAGGAAGGATACCCCGGCTCCCCCAGCGCGACCCGGTCCTCCGCGTCAAAGTGATGCGTGAAGGCGAGCAGGAACGCGCCCGACGACCCCGACGTCACGATCACGCGCGCCGGATCGAGGTCGATGCCGTAGCGCTCCCGATACATCCGCGCGATCCGTTCGCGCAGCTCCGGCAGTCCGAGCGCGACCGTATAGCCCAACGATCCTTGCTCCATCGCGCGGGCCAGCGCCTCGCGGGCGCCTTTGGGCGCAGGTGTGCCGGGCTGGCCGACCTCCATGTGGATCACACGATGGCCCGCCGCCTCTCGCTGCCGCGCGGCCTCCATCACGTCCATCACAATAAACGGATCAACCGCCCCGCGGGTTGAGCTTCGCATCCGCTGTCTCCTATGCTGCACGGCGGAGACCTGCACGGGGGTGCACAGACAGTCAATGGATAGGTGGATCGTATCCAGACAACGCAGGCGCGCAGCACTCCTTGTGCTCGCGGCGGGCCGAACGCTATGCACCGCTCGGACGCGACGATGATGCCGTGATCCAAGCCACACGCGCTGCGGGCTTGTTGTCCACAGGCTCCCCCGAACGCCGCAAGTCCGAAGACATCCTGGCCTCTGCGCGCCAGAAGTAAGGAGACCCTCCCAAATGACCAAATCCTGGCTACTCGGCGCTGTGTGCGCCCTCGCCCTTTCCCCTGCCGCCGCGCTTGACCTTGGGCAGATGACCGAGGCCGAGGAGCAGGCGTTCGGCGAAGCCGTCCGGCAATACCTGCTGGACAACCCGGATGTCCTGATGGAGGCGATTGCTGTCCTTGAAGAAAGAGAGGCCCTGGCACAGGCGGAAGCCGAAAAGGTCCTGATCACATCAAGCGCGGCTGAGCTTTTTGAGGACGAGGGCTCTTACGTTGGCGGCAACCCTGAGGGCGACGTGACGATTGTCGAGTTCCTCGACTACAAGTGCGGCTTCTGTCGCCGCGCGCACCCGGAGGTGACGGACCTGATTGAGACCGATGGCGACATCCGGATCATCGTTAAGGAACTGCCGATCCTAGGGGAAGAGTCGTTGCTTGCCTCACGGTTCGCCATTTCTGTCCTTCAGACCGAGGGACCGGACGCCTACAAGACCGTCAACGACACACTGCTGACCATGCGCGGCGCCATCACGCCCGCCTCACTGGAACGCATTGCAACCAACGCGGGCCTCGACGCGGAAACGATCCTCGCCGGCATGGACAGCGACGCGGTCACCGACGTGATCCGTCGCAACCAAGCGCTAGCGCAGAAGCTCGCCATCAACGGCACGCCGTCTTTTGTCTTCGATGACCGGCTGATCCGGGGATACCTGCCGCTTGGCGACATGCTCACGCTGGTGGATACCATCCGGGCAGAGGGCTAGGCTCCGCGACGTAGGGATTACTCCGACTGAGCTTCCGCAACCGCTGTGAAGCGTGCAAGATCGGCGTCTTCTTCCGGGTTGGCGACTGCGTAAACCTCTGGCAGCGCCTCTGCTGACAGAGCCACGTCACTTATGACCGAAGCCCCGTTCCCCGCCGGGCCATAGGCTTGATCGCCGACCATGAAATACAGCGACTGCGCGTTGCCGGCGCGCAGAGTGTGGGGCTCTTCCGTTGGGGGCACAACGAACCGCTCGCCTGCATCGAGGATCTTCTCGAACACCACAGTTCCGTCGGCGGATCGCACGCGGACCCAGGATGGACGAACCGCAATCAGCGCGACCTCTGGCGGACCGGCGGCAACGACCTGCACGGTCGAGGCAATCTGATCCCTAAGGGTTTCGGACAGCGCCTCATCCGGTTCCGTGAACGGGCGCGATTCCACTGAAGCCGTGTCGATGCCCGGCGGTGCGGACGCGACCGGTGGCAGCGTCCCCAGCGATCCGGGTTCAATATTGGCAATTGGCCCGTCCCGCGACGTCAGCACAGGGACATCCAGCGCCTGCGGACGATACAACCGGTCAAACGCCTCTGCCGACGGTGCTGGAAGCTCTGCCAATTCGGTGCCCGCCTCGGCGCCGGGATCGGCCAACGGCGCCACGGGATCAAGCTGCGACAGCACGCCGGGGGTTTGCTCCACCGGGGTGAACTGCACCCGCTGCACCTCTTGCAGCACGGACCAGCCGCCATAGCCAATGGCGCATACCAGCGCGAGCATCACGGCAATCGACCCCAGCGCCCGCGGCTCAATCGCGGCCATCCGGTTGCCTTCCACCGGAATGAACGACACCGACGGCTGGGCAAACGGGTCGCGTATCGGGGATTGCGTCTTGCTCTTCCGACGGCCCTTCTTTCCGGCCTGAGCCGTCAGGCCGCCGCCGTCGTGCTCAAAGCCGCCTTCTTTGCAGAAACTTTGATACACCCACTCGGGGTCCAGCCCGAGGTAGCGCGCGTATGACCGAACGTAACCCGCCACAAAACCAGGCGATTCGAAGGCCGACGGATCGGCATTCTCAATCGCGGCGATGTAAGCAGCCTTGATTTTCAGATCACGTTGAACGTCGAGGAGGGACTTGCCAAGCGTCGCACGCTCCCCCCGCATGACGTCGCCGAGGGAGATGTCGAAGTCGTCGAACCCCTTTAGGGGCTCGTCGGCAGCAGTCTCGGGCGTCTTGTCGCGACGCTTCATATACTTGCCCCTTCAACACGTCCCGCACCGATCAGCAGAATCGCAGTGCGTAGATCATCTGTAGCGTATCACACGCGAAAACAACCTGCACTCGCCGTAGGGCTAGGCGGAAAGCTCGGCACGATTAAGCGCACAATGGGACCAAAGTTGGTCCATCGCCGAGACAAGTGCATCGATTTCGCGCGGCCCGTGTACCGGAGATGGCGTGAAACGCAAGCGCTCAGTGCCCCTTGGAACGGTCGGGAAATTGATCGGTTGTACGTAGATCCCGTGGTCTTCGAGCAGTTTGTCGGACAATAGCTTCGTATGGACAGGATTACCCACGATTACGGGAACAATGTGCGAGCCATGGTCAATCAGCGGCAGGCCAAGGCCCCTGAGCCGCAGCTTGAGCGTCGCCGCCTGCGTCTGATGCCGCGCCCGGATCGCCTGATCCGTCTTCAGATGCCGAACCGAGGCCGCAGCTCCGGCCGCCACTGCGGGTGGCAAGGACGTCGTGAAAATAAAGCCCGGCGCATAGCTGCGGATCGCGTCACACATCTTGGCCGACGCCGCAATGTAGCCGCCCATCACGCCATAGGCCTTCGCTAGCGTTCCATTGATGATGTCGATCCGGCCCATCAGCCCGTCCCGCTCTGCCACACCGCCGCCACGCGGGCCGTACATGCCGACCGCATGCACCTCATCAAGGTAAGTGAGCGCGTTGAACTCCTGCGCGAGGTTGCAAATCGCCTCGATCGGGGCAAAGTCGCCGTCCATCGAATAGATGGACTCAAATGCGATCAGCTTGGGCGTATCGGGATCGTCCGCTTCCAAGAGCTCCCGCAAGTGTCCGATGTCATTATGTCGGAAGACCCGCTTTGCCCCTCCATTCCGGCGGATGCCCTCGATCATCGACGCGTGGTTCAACGCGTCCGAATAGATGATCAGGCCGGGAAAGAGCTTTGCGAGCGTCGACAGAGTTGCGTCGTTGGCAATGTAGGCCGACGTAAAGAGCAGCGCGGCTTCCTTGCGATGCAGGTCGGACAACTCGACTTCCAGCGCCTTGTGATAAACCGTCGTGCCAGAGATGTTCCGCGTCCCGCCCGACCCTGCTCCGGTTGAATCGAGTGCGTCGTGCATTGCGTTCAACACAACCGGATGCTGGCCCATGCCGAGATAATCGTTGCCGCACCACACGGTGACCGGCTGCTCGCTGCCATCCGCCTTGCACCAGACCGCCTCAGGATAGTGACCCCGCTTGCGCTCAATGTCGATGAAGGTGCGGTAGCGTCCTTCTTCGTGCAAAGCCCCAAGCGCACGATCCAATCCGTCGTCGTAATTCAAAGCGTCGTCCCATCGTCGAAAGCGCCCGGCCTGGCGCGATTTAGAGTACTTCTAAGGTAGTGCGTAAGTCGTTAATGGCCAATGCACAAGCGTTAGCTGCGACGACCCGTCCGGGTCGCTGGACAGCGGTTGGCGGGCTGGTACTGTTCAAGCGAATGCGCGCAGGGAAAGGCAAGAGCATGGATCACGTGTTGTCGAGGATTGACGAGGATCTGGACCAGGCTCTTGCCCGGCTGACGGAGTTCCTGAGGATCCCGTCGATCTCGACCGATCCGGCCTATGCGGAGCGGTGTCTGGAGGCGGCGCAATGGCTCGTCGCCGACCTGCAAAGCCTGAGAGCCAGCGCCTCGATCCGTGAGACCCCCAAGCACCCAATGGTCGTTGGGACGATTGGCGAGGGGGAGCGGCACTTGCTCTTCTATGGCCACTATGACGTTCAGCCTGTCGACCCGCTGGAGCTTTGGTCGACGGACCCGTTCTCCCCGGTTATCGACGGCGGCGCGATCCGGGCACGGGGGGCGGCGGACGACAAGGGGCAGCTCATGACCTTCGTTGAGGCGTGCCGGGCGTGGATTGCCGTCCACGGCTCCCTGCCCTGCAAGATCACGTTCTTTTTCGAAGGGGAGGAGGAGTCGGGTTCGCCCTCCCTCGTCCCGTACCTGAAGGAACATGGGGCGGAGCTGAATGCCGACCTCGCGCTTATCTGCGACACGGGGATGTTCGACGCGGATACGCCCGCAATCATCACCTCGCTGCGCGGGTTGTTGGGGGAGGAAGTTATTCTAACCGCGGCCGATAAAGACCTCCACTCTGGGATGTTCGGGGGGCCTGCGGCGAACCCGATCCGGGTGCTGACGCGGATCATTTCCTCGCTCCACGACGACACTGGGCGGGTGACGGTGCCCGGGTTCTATGATGGCGTGGCGGAGACTCCGGTCGATATCATGGCCCAGTGGGAGGCGCTGGGGTTCGACGCGGCGGGGTTCCTGGGCGAGGTCGGGCTGTCCGTTCCGGCGGGCGAGGACGGACGCTCGGCGCTGGAGATGATCTGGGCGCGGCCGACGTGTGAGGCCAACGGGATCGTCGGGGGCTACACGGGCGACGGGTTCAAGACAGTGCTGCCGTCGCAGGCGTCGGCGAAGGTCAGCTTCCGCCTCGTCCATCAGCAGGACCCGCTGAAAATCCGGGAGAGCTTCCGCCAGATGGTCCGCGACGCCCTCCCCGCCGACGTGTCGGTCGAGTTCAAGGATCACGGGGCCTCGCCCGCGAGCACGATGCCGACGGATGACCCCGCGTTCGAGGCGGCGCGACTGGCGTTGAGCGACGAATGGCCCCGCCCCGCGGCCTTCGTGGGCGCGGGCGGGTCGATTCCGGTGGCGGGGTACTTCAAGGAGATTCTGGGGATGAACTCGATGCTGATCGGGTTCGGGCAGGACAACGATCAGATCCACTCGCCGAACGAGAAATATGATGTCCGGAGCTTCCACAAGGGGATGCGGAGCTGGGTGCGGATATTGGGGGCTCTCGCGGGGTGATTTGGGCGGTCCCACAGTGGGACCGTTTTTAAATATTTGATTTTGCTTGATTAATTTTGGGAAGTTCTTTTGCGGTGCCGGGGTGAACCCCGGCCTACCTCGGTGGGTAGGTGTGTTTTTTGGTTCCCAGGAGACGTGGTTGTAGACTCGGATTGGTGGGCAGATTGCCCACCCTATCGGGGCTTCCGAGGGGCGCTCTTCTTGTTAGGGGGAGTGCCGGGGTGAAACCCCGGCCTACCATGGCCGGGACACTGGGTTATCGCGGGCGTTGGGTGCCGAGGCGGCTGATGATGTTGGTGATCATGCGCATGCCGGCGTCCTGACCGAGGGACATGACGGATTCGGGGTGGAATTGCACGGCGGCTATGGGGAGGGTTCGGTGCTCCACCGCCATGGCGACGCCGTCGGCTGTTCTTGCGGTGACTTCCAGCGCGTCGGGGAGGCTGCCGATTTCGGCGTAGAGGGAGTGGTAGCGGCCGATTGTGACGGTCTCGGGCAGGCCGTCGAAGATGATCCCGGGGTTGGAAACCTGCACGCGCGAGGGTTTGCCGTGCATGGGGAGTTGGAGCTGGCCGAGGTCTCCGCCGAAATACGTACACAGCGCTTGCATGCCGAGGCAGACGCCGAACAGCGGAAGCTCTCGGTCGAGAGCCAGTTGGATCGTGTTATTGCAGTCGAAATCCTGCGGGTTCCCTGGCCCGGGTGACAGGAGGACCAGGTCGGGGCGGAAGTCGTCAAGCACGCTGGCTGCGACGGGGGTTCGGGTTGTCAGGACCTCGGCCCCCGTTTGACGGACATAGTTGGCGAGCGTGTGGACGAAGCTGTCTTCGTGGTCGACCAGCAGCACCCGGCGCCCGGTGCCGAGGGTCGGCACGGTCGCTTCGCCCGTGTTGGAGCGGGTGTCGCCCCGGATGGCGGCCCGCATGGCGGAGGCCTTAAGCTCCGTCTCGGCCTCTTCCGCGTCGGGGTCGCTGTCGAACAGGAGCGTGGCGCCCGCGCGAACTTCGGCCACGCCGCCCTTGATGCGGATCGTGCGCAAGGTGAGGCCGGTATTCATGTCGCCGTTGAACAGCACCGCGCCCACAGCGCCGCCGTACCAGGCGCGGGTGGATTTCTCGTGCCGTTCAATGAAGCGCATGGCCCATAGCTTGGGGGCGCCGGTCACGGTGACGGCCCAGGTGTGGCTGAGGAAGGCGTCGTAGGCGTCCATTTCGGGGCGGAGCTGGCCTTCGACATGGTCGACGGTGTGGATGAGCCGCGAGTACATCTCAATCTGCCTCCGCCCGATGATGCGGACTGAGCCGGGCACGCAGACGCGGCTTTTGTCGTTGCGGTCGACGTCGGTGCACATGGTGAGCTCGCTCTCGTCCTTTTCGGACTGGAGGAGTTCGAGGATGCGCTGACTATCTTCGATGGCGTCCTTGCCACGGGCGATGGTGCCCGAGATCGGGCAGGTCTCGACGCGTTTGCCGGTGACGCGGACGAACATCTCGGGTGAGGCGCCGACGAGGTATTCCTGCTCGCCAAGGTTCATGATGAAGCCGAAGGGCGCCGGGTTCATCTTGGACAGGCGGCGGAAGATGGCGGAGGGGGTGTCGTGGCAGGGCTCGTAGAAGACCTGGCCGGGGACGACTTCGAAGAGGTCGCCCTTGCGGAAGCTCTCTTTCGCCTTGTCGACGAGGCGCGCGTATTCGCCGGGGACGTGATCGCCGAGGGGGACGTCTTTGGGGCCGTATTGGAAGGGGTCTTCCGGGCCGTGGCCGTGGAGGCCTTCGGTGGTCGCGCCGTCCTTGGCGAACTCGAAAGTGAGGCGCGTGGCCTTGCGGGCGTAGTGGTCGATGATCAGCAGTTCATCGGGCAGGAACAGCACGATGTCGCGCTGGTCATCGGGGCGTTCCAGAGTGAAATCAATGGGTTCGAACTGGAACGCGAGGTCGTATCCGAAGGCGCCGTAGAGGCCGAGGCGGCTGTCATCCTCGGCGCCGAACAGGTCAGAGATGGCGCGGAGGACCGAGAAGACGGACGGAGCGCGAGAGCGTTCGCTTTCGTCGAAGACGCGGTCAGGGGTGCGGATTTCGAGAGTGATTTCGGTTGGAGTCGCGGATTTGGCCTTGATCGCGTCGAGACTGTCGAGGGTCGTGTCGATGATGCCCAGGAGGACCTCGCCGCGCGGGTTGAACGCCGTAAGGCGCATGGAGCGGCCCTGGGCGGCGATCATGAGGGGGGGCTCGGCGAACCCGAACTCCCACCGGTTGTACCGGCCCGGGTACTCGTAGTTGGACGCGAAGTAGGCGCCCATGCGGCTGTCAAGGCGGGCGACGAGGGCGTCCCCGGCTGTGGCGAAATCCTGAGGGGTTTCGTTGCGCGTGACCTGCACGCCACCGTTCGTGGTATAAATCATGAGACTATTCAGCGATTTGGAGTGCGCTCTTCAGGCGCGAAAAGGGGTGACCGGCAAGCGGGTCACCGCCATCGACGCGGCGTAAGCCAGCGCTCAGCCTCGCGGCCCGGGGTCATGGGGTGATTTCCAACGACGTCATGGAGCGTTTGTTGCGCAGGATGCGGGGCGGCGCAAGGTGTGATGACGAGGCGGTGGGCAGATTTCCCACCCAACCGGTGCGTCCGGGTGTAGGGTGGGCAATCTGCCCACGTCCGCCGTCAGGGGATGTTGAGGAACGCGGCAATCGTGGCGTTGAA
This sequence comes from Pseudomonadota bacterium, assembly GCA_039190895.1. Lineage (GTDB taxonomy): Bacteria > Pseudomonadota > Alphaproteobacteria > Rhodobacterales > Rhodobacteraceae > Ovoidimarina. The sequence continues at coordinate 10,140 of JBCCXY010000089.1, forward strand.
GGCGTCTTCGGAGTCGATGTTCGAGATGTGGCGGGCACCCGGGAGTTCGGCGTATTGGGCGCCGGGGATCGTGTCGGCGATGGCACGGACGGTGGCAGGCGCGGCGGTGGGGTCGTCGGCGCCGGTGAGGCAGAGGACAGGGTTCGTGATCGTATGGGCGTCCTTGAGGTAGTCGAGCGTGCGGATCGCCAGGCAGCAGCCGATGTAGCCGTCGGGGTTGGTGCCGGTCAGCGTCTCGCGGAGCGCTGCAAGGCGCGAGGGGTTGGCGGCGCGCCAGGCGGGGTTGAGCCACATGTCGAGGATGCCGTCGGCGATGGCCGAGAGGCCCTGTTCGGTGATTGTGGCGATGCGCTGGTCCCACATGGACTGGTACTCGGGCGGGGCATCGGCGCGGAAGTCGGCGAGGACCATGCGCCCGAAGCGGTGGCCGTGGTGGACCGCCAGCCCCGTGCCGGTCATCCCGCCCATGGAGAGGCCGAGCCAGTCGGCCTGCTCGATGCCATGCGCGTCCATGAGGGCGATGACGTCGCTGGTGAGTTGATCCCAGGTGTAGGGGCCCGGCGGCACCTCGGTCTGGCCGTGGCCGCGGTGATCGTAGCGGAGGACGCGGTATTTGCGGGTGAGGAGCGGGATTTGCCCGTCCCACATCGACAGGTTGGAGCCGAGGGAATTAGAGAGGACGATCCAGGGTGCATCGTCCGGGCCGTCGATCTTGGTGTGAAAGGTAAGGCTGTTAGCTTGGGTCATGGCGGATATGATCCACCAGTTGGGGCGCACTTCAATGAAATTTCGACAGACCCGCCCGGAATTGCGAGGCAGAGGTATCGACCAAAGATGCGGCAGTTTCGTCCGGATGGTCTGCGAGATACTGACCGACCAGACGGTAGCCCAATGTGTAGCCTGCCCAACGGGGGTAGTCGTGCTGCCCGAAGAACCACTTCCCGTGGTCGTAGTCGCTTGTCGTCCACCAAGCGGCCGCCAGAACCGCGAGATCGGTCAGATCTTCGTCAGAAAGAGCATCCTCCCAAGGCTCGGGGGGTGCACCATAAAGATGCTCGACAAACCTTCCTGCCAGACCTTCTGACACAAGGGCTTCTCCGAGCGTTCGTCCATATCCGGGACCCCGCCAGCGCATCACATGGTGGAATTCATGTGCGACCGTGCGCTCCAGGGTCTCGCCCAGGCAGGCGATCAGGTTCGAGTTGCTCGGGTCGAAGGTAAGCTGCATCATTGTACCGGTTGGAGCGTATCCGACATAGCCGCGTTCGGGGATGACACGGCCCGGTACTGCGAGCACGACTACGTCGATTGGCAATGGCTCAAGCGCCCTCTCGCAGCGTCGACGCGCGCCTTCGATGGCGTGCTGGATCGGCTCGACCAACTCGCTGAACTGGTTCTGCGCGTTGGCGATGTGGACTGTCCATGTCATGGGCGCAGTCTACAGCACTCGCCTAGTCTAGGCGACCTAGGGGTGCCGGGGTGAACCCCGGCCGACCTTGGTTTTGAGGGTTAGAAGAGGCCTTCGACTTCCCCCGCGTCGTTGATGCGGATGCTTTCGGCGGCGGGTTTGCGGGGGAGGCCGGGCATGGTCATGATTTCTCCGCAGACCACGACGACGAAGCCGGCGCCTGCGGAGAGGCGGACCTCGCGGACGGGGACGCTGTGGCCCGTGGGGGCGCCGCGGCGGTTGGGGTCGGTGGTGAAGCTGTACTGCGTCTTGGCCATGCAGACCGGCAGGTTGCCGTAGCCCTGCTCTTCCCACGCCTTGAGCTGGTCGCGGATCTTCTTGTCGGCCAGGACCTCGTCGGCGCGGTAGATGCGCTTGGCGATGGTTTCGATCTTTTCGAACAGCGACATCTCGTCGGGGTAGAGCGGCGCGTATTGCGATTGGTCGGCCTCCACGATCTCCACCACCTTGCGGGCGAGATCGGCGGACCCGGCGGAGCCGTCGGCCCAGTGCTTGGACAGGACGGCCTCGGCCCCCTGCTCGGCCACGTAATCCTTCACCGCTTGCACCTCGGCATCCGTATCGGCGACGAAGTGGTTGATCGCGACGACAGCGGGGACGCCGAATTGTTTGATGTTCTCGATGTGGCGGCCGAGGTTGGCGCAGCCGGCGCGAACGGCGTCGACGTTCTCGGCGCCCAGGTCATCCTTCGCAACGCCGCCGTTCATCTTCATCGCGCGCACAGTGGCCACGATGACGACAGCGGCAGGCTTTAGGCCCGCCTTGCGGCACTTGATGTTGAGGAACTTCTCGGCGCCCAGATCGGCCCCAAAACCTGCTTCGGTCACCACGTAATCGGCCAGTTTCAGCGCCGTGGTCGTCGCGATGACGGAGTTGCAGCCGTGGGCGATGTTCGCGAACGGGCCGCCGTGGACGAAGGCCGGATTGTTCTCCAGCGTTTGCACAAGGTTCGGCTGCATCGCGTCCTTCAACAGCACCGTCATGGCGCCGTCAGCCTTGATGTCGCGGCAGAAGACCGGCGTGCGGTCGCGGCGGTAGGCGACGATCATGTCGCCGAGGCGCTTTTGCAGGTCTTCAAGGTTCGAAGCGAGGCAGAGGATGGCCATCACCTCGGACGCCACCGTGATGTCGAACCCGTCTTCGCGCGAGAAGCCGTTGGCGACGCCGCCGAGGCTCGACGTGATCTGGCGCAGCGAACGGTCGTTCATGTCGACCACGCGGCGCCAGACGACGCGGCGGGTGTCGATCTGCGCCTCGTTCCCCCAGTAGATGTGGTTGTCGATCATCGCCGACAGCAGCGAGTGCGCAGACGTGATCGCATGGAAATCGCCAGTGAAGTGGAGGTTCATGTCCTCCATCGGCACCACCTGCGCATAGCCACCCCCGGCGGCCCCGCCCTTCATCCCGAAGTTCGGACCAAGCGAAGCCTCACGAATGCACACACAAGCGTTCTTGCCGATCGCGTTTAGCCCGTCGCCGAGGCCCACGGTCGTCGTGGTCTTCCCCTCGCCCGCCGGGGTCGGGTTGATGGCCGTCACCAGCACCAGCTTACCGTCGGTATTGCCCTGAACGGAGTTGATGAAATCCTGGCTGACCTTGGCCTTGTCATGGCCATAAGGCAGCAGATGCTCGGGCGCGATTCCGAGCTTCGCGCCGACCTCTTGAATGGGTTTCTTCGAGGCGGCGCGCGCGATTTCGATGTCGGACATTGGTGGTTCCGTGTGCTAGGACGCTATTCGGCGGCGATCCTGTTTTCGGCTTTTTCGATCCGGACCGCCGAGAACTTGAACTCTGGTATTTTGCCGTAAGGGTCAAGCTGTGGATTGGTCAAAAGGTTGGCCGCCGCCTCGACAAATGCAAATGGCAGGAAGGCCTGCCCCTGCGCGACCGCCCGGTCGGCGCGGGCCATGACGTCAACGGTGCCGCGACGGGTCGTCAGGCGGATCATCTCGCCCGGTTCAACGCCCAGTTCGCGCAGCGTTGCAGGGTGGAGGGAGCAGTTGGCCTGCGGCTCTACCGCATCCAGCACCGTCGCGCGGCGGGTCATCGACCCGGTGTGCCAGTGTTCAAGCTGCCGCCCTGTCATCAGGATCATCGGGTATTCGGCGTCGGGCACATCATCCGGCGGGATCACGTTGGCGGGCGTGAACCGCGCCCGACCCTCTGCGCGGGGGAAGCCGTCGCCGAAGACGATTGGCTGACCCGGGTCCTCTGGCGACAGCGAAGGATATGTGACGGCCTCATGCTCCAGCCGGTCCCACGTGATGTTGTCGAGCGAGCCCATGTTCTGCTTCATCTCGGCAAAGATCTCACGCGGGTGTGTGTAGGACCAGTTCAAGCCAAGGCGCTTGGCAAGTTCCACCTCAATCCACCAGTCTTCCTTCGCCTCGCCCGGGGGCGGGACGACGGGACGGCCCATCTGGACCTGCCGGTTGGTGTTGGTGACGGTACCCGACTTCTCGGCGAAGGCCGAGGACGGGAGGATCACGTCGGCGTAGTTCGCCGTCTCGGTCAGGAAGATGTCCTGCACAACGAGGTGGTCGAGCTTTGCGAGCGCGGCCCGGGCGTGGTCGACGTCAGGGTCGGACATGGCGGGGTTTTCACCCAGGATGTACATCCCCCGGATGTCGCCGTGGTGGATCGCGTGCATGATCTCGACGACCGTGAGGCCGGGCTTGTCAGAGAAATCGCCGGACTCCCAGACCTCGGTAAAGGCCGAGCGGACCCCGTCGTCTTTGACGGTCTGATAGTCGGGCAGGAACATCGGGATCAGCCCCGCGTCGGAGGCGCCCTGCACGTTGTTCTGACCGCGCAGCGGGTGGAGGCCCGAGCCGGGACGACCCACCTGCCCCGTCATAAGCGCCAGGGCGATCAGGCAGCGCGAGTTGTCGGTGCCGTGGATGTGCTGGCTGACGCCCATGCCCCAGAAGATCATCGCGGACCGCGCACCCGCAAAGGTGCGTGCAACGTCGCGGAGGACTTCTGCGTCGATGCCGCAGATGGGGGCCATCTTTTCGGGCGGGAACGCCTTGAGGTGCTCTTTCATGGCGTCCCAGTTTTCGGTGAACGCCTCGATATACTGGCGGTCGTAGAGTTCCTCTTCCACGATCACGTTCATGATGCCGTTCAGCATCGACACGTCGCCGCCCGGCTTGAACTGCAGCATGTGGGAGGCGTGGCGCTTGAGGCCATGGCCGCGCGGGTCCATCACGATCAGCTTGCCGCCGCGCTTGGCGAACTGCTTGAAATAGGTGGCGGCGACGGGGTGGTTCTCGGTCGGGTTGGCGCCGATGACAATGGCGACGTCGGCGTTCTCGATCTCATTAAACGTGGCGGTCACGGCGCCGGAGCCAACGTTCTCCATCAGCGCGGCCACGGACGAGGCGTGGCAGAGGCGGGTGCAGTGGTCGACGTTGTTGTGGCCGAAGCCCTGGCGGATCATCTTCTGGAAGAGGTAGGCCTCTTCGTTGGTGCACTTGGCCGAGCCGAAGCCTGCCACGTATTGCGGGTTCGCGTCGCGGAGCTTGATGAGGCCCTTTGCGGCGACGTCCAGCGCCTCATCCCACGTGGCTTCGCGGAAGTGGGTGTGGATGTTCGCGGGGTCGACGTTGAGGCCCTTTTCGGGCGCGTCGTCCCGGCGGATCAGCGGTTTTTTCAGGCGGTGCGGGTGGTTGATGTAGTCGAACCCGAAGCGGCCTTTGACGCAGAGGCGGTTTTCGTTCGCGGGGCCTTCGATGCCTTCGACATAGAGGACCTTGTTGTCCTTCACCTTCAGCGACAACTGGCAGCCGACGCCGCAGTAGGGGCATACGGATTTGACCTCCCGGTCGTAGTCCTTGCTGTCCCCGGCCTGCTCTTCGTCCAGCACCGTGGCGGGCATTAGCGCGCCCGTGGGGCAGGCCTGCACGCATTCGCCACACGCCACGCAGGAGGAGGCGCCCATCGGGTCGTCCTGGTCAAAGACGATCTTTGAGTCATGGCCCCGGCCCGCCATGCCAATGACGTCATTCACCTGCACCTCGCGGCAGGCGCGGACGCACAGGTTGCAGCTTATGCAGGCGTCGAGGTTCACGTTCATCGCAACGTGGCTGTTGTCGAGAAGCGGCACGCGTTCCGTCTCGATGGCCGGGAAGCGGCTTTCGGTGACGCCGTTCAGGTCGGCCATGTCCCAAAAGTGAGAGGATTTGTCGTGCGCCGTCTCGGGCTGGTCGGCGGCGAGCAGTTCCACGACGAGCTTGCGCGACTTCTCCGCCCGCTCGGTGTCGGTCTTGACGACCATGCCGTCGGCGACGGGGCGGATGCAGGAGGCGACGAGGGTGCGCTCGCCCTCCACCTCGACCATGCAGGCGCGGCAGTTGCCGTCTGGGCGGTAGCCGGGCGAGGGCTTGTGGCAGAGGTGCGGGATGACAAGGCCCCGGCCATTCGCGGCTTCCCAGATGGAGGTGCCCTCGGGGACGCTGACCTCTTCGCCGTCGAGGGTGAAGGTTACGAATGTGGTGTCGACGATGTCTTTCACGTCATGCTCCTGGCGCGAGGTGCTGCTGGGTTTGGCGAATTATGATGGGTCCGAGCCGCGCCATTGACGGGCCCTGGACCGGCGAACCGAACGGGGGTTCTGCCCGCTTTATGGTGGGGTCCCGCCGTCGATCTGAGCGATGCGCACACCCACAACAATCGCCGGGCCTGGGGAGGGCCCGTCGATGGCGCGGCGGCCTGCGGCCTTGATTCCGCGCCGCGACCGTCGCCACCGACATCAGATCTCATCCCCGAAATGTTTCATCACGAGGCGAATGGGGTTCGGGGCCGCCTGCCCTAGCCCGCAGATGGAGGCATCGGACATGACCGTGCACAGGTCCTCCAGCAGGGGTTGATCCCACTGGTCGGCCTGCATCAGCTTCACGGCCTTCTCGCAGCCCGAGCGGCAGGGCGTGCACTGGCCGCAGCTTTCATCCTCGAAGAACCGCAGCATGTTCAGCGCGGCTTCACGGGCGCTGTCCTGGTCGGACAACACGACCACCGCTGCGGAACCGATGAACGTGCCGTGGGGCTGGAGTGTGTCGAAGTCGAGCGGAATGTCGTCCATCGTCGCGGGTAGCAGGCCGGACGACGGGCCGCCGGGCTGGTAGGCCTTGAACACATGGCCCTCCAGCATGCCGCCCGCCGCCTCGATGATGTCAGTGATCGTCGAGCCGGCAGGGAGAAGATGCACGCCCGGCGATTTGACACGGCCTGAGACGGAATAGCTGCGCAAGCCCTTCCGTCCGTTCCTTTCGGTTGAGTTCAGGCACTCCGGCCCTTCGCGACAGATTTTGCAGACCCAGTACAGGGTCTCGATATTGTGGACGAG
>JBCCXY010000090.1:0-16906 GCA_039190895.1 Pseudomonadota bacterium
CCAAACCATACCGGTACTTTGGCACACCAAGAAACTCATCGATGTTTTCTGCCGTGACAACAACGCTTTCGGCGTCCTTCTTGATGATCTTTGTCAGCGACTTTCGCGCGACCTTGGCGATTTCACGTTCCAGATTCCGCACGCCCGCCTCGCGGGTGTAGGTGTGGATCATCTCCTGCAGCGCCTCGTCGGTGAGCTCGAACTCCTTCTGCTTGAGGCCGTGGTTCTTGACCTGCTTGCTGATGAGGTGCTGCCGCGCGATCTCACGCTTTTCGTCCTCGGTGTAGCCGGCGAGCGAAATGATCTCCATCCGGTCCAGCAACGGGCCAGGCATGTTATAGGAGTTCGCCGTGGTCAGGAACATCACGTTCGACAGATCGTATTCGACCTCAAGGTAGTGGTCGGTGAACGTGCCGTTCTGCTCCGGATCCAATACCTCAAGCATGGCCGACGCCGGGTCGCCCCGGAAATCCTGCCCCATCTTGTCGATTTCATCGAGCAGGATTAACGGGTTCGTCGTCTTGGCCTTCTTCATCGCCTGGATGATCTTGCCGGGCATGGAGCCAATATAGGTCCGCCGGTGACCGCGAATTTCGCTTTCGTCGCGCACACCGCCGAGGGAAATCCGGATGAACTCCCGCCCCGTCGCCTTCGCGACGGATTTGCCCAGCGACGTTTTGCCAACACCCGGAGGGCCGACGAGGCACAGGATCGGCCCTTTCAGCTTCTTGGAGCGTTGCTGAACGGCGAGGTATTCGACGATCCGTTCCTTAACCTTTTCAAGGCCGTAGTGGTCGTTATCTAGAACGTCCTGCGCCTTGTGCAGGTCTTTCTTGACGCGCGACTTGGTGCCCCACGGAATGGACAGCATCCAGTCGAGGTAGTTCCGGACGACCGTCGCTTCCGCCGACATCGGCGACATGTTCTTCAGCTTGCGAACCTCGGCATCCGCCTTTTCGCGGGCCTCTTTCGACAGCTTGGTGTCTTCGATCTTGTCCTCAAGCTCGGCAATCTCGTTGGCGCCTTCTTCTCCGTCGCCAAGCTCCTTCTGGATCGCCTTCATTTGCTCGTTGAGGTAGTACTCGCGCTGCGTCCGCTCCATCTGCGTCTTCACGCGGGTCTTGATCTTTTTCTCGACCTGCAGAACGGACATTTCGCCCTGCATCAGGCCAAAGACCTTTTCCAGCCTTTGGGCGACCGAGAGGGTTTCGAGCAATTCCTGCTTTTGCTCGACATCCACGCCGAGGTGGCCTGACACAGTGTCCGCCAAACGGTCGGCTTCACGGGTTTCGCCGACGGCGACCAGCGCCTCTTCGGGGATGTTCTTCTTGACCTTCGCGTAGCGCTGGAATTCCTCCCCGACCGAGCGCACGAGCGCCTCAAGCGCGGCGTCATCGCCGGGCTCTTCGATCAGTTGCTCGGCCATCGCTTCGAAGTAGGATTCGTTTCCGATGAATTCGGTGATCTTCACCCGCGATTGACCCTCGACCAGCACCTTTACGGTGCCGTCGGGCAGCTTCAGCAGTTGCAGGACCGAGGCGAGGACCCCGGTGCGATAGATTCCGTCTTCGTCCGGGTCGTCGACGGCGGGGTCGATCTGGCTCGACAGCAGGATCTGCTTGTCGTCCGCCATCACGGCTTCCAGGGCCTTCACGCTGCGTTCGCGGCCGACAAACAGCGGTACGATCATGTGAGGGAACACGACGATGTCGCGCAGAGGAAGAACCGGATAGCTTGGGAGTGCGTGCTCGGTCATTGATTTTCCTTGGTTTTTGGCAGGACGCCCCTAGCCCCTAGTGCGGCAGCCATCGTGCATCCCCAGGTCTCTTGAACCAACTACATGGTGGCCGTCCGCCGATGATCAACCGGATTCGGGCTGTTTCGGTGAATGTGCCCACCGGCGCAGGCCGGGGCAAGCGAAGAAACGGGCGCATTCGACTTGACCCAGTCTAGGGCAAAAGTCGGCACGATTGTGGCGCAATGTTCACAGCGGCGGAATGTCTCCGAGCTCGCGAGTTGTGTGAAAGTCGCTCTCCCATGCCGCGAATCTCCCGTCGGCGATGGCGGCGCGCATCCCGGCCATGATTTCTTGGAAGTAATGCAGGTTGTGCCACGTTAGCAGCATGCCCGCGATCATCTCGTTTGAGCGGAAGACGTGGTGCAGGTAGGCGCGGGAATAGCCAGCGCAGGCAGGGCAGGTGCATTGGTCGTCGAGGGGGCGGGGATCGTCGGCGTGGCGGGCGTTCTTGATGTTGACGACGCCCCTGCGCGTGAAGGCCTGCCCGGTTCGGCCCGACCGGGACGGGAGCACGCAATCCATCATGTCGACCCCGCGCTTGACGGCGCCGACGATGTCGTCGGGCTTGCCGACGCCCATGAGGTAGCGCGGCTTGTCCTCCGGTAGCATGCCGGGTGCGTAGTCGAGGACACCGAACATCGCCTCTTGCCCTTCGCCGACCGCGAGGCCGCCGACCGCGTAGCCGTCGAATTCGATGGCGCGGAGGGCCTCGGCGCTTTCGGCGCGCAGGTCTTGTTCGAGGCCGCCCTGCTGGATCCCGAACAGGGCGTGACCCGGCCTGTCGCCGAACGCATCGCGGGAGCGTTGGGCCCATCGCATGGACAGCCGCATGCTGTCGGCGATGGCGGGGCGCTCTGCCGGGAGGGCGGGGCATTCGTCGAACGCCATCACGATGTCGGAGCCGAGCAGCGCCTGGATCTCCATCGATCGTTCGGGCGTCAGCGTGTGTTTGGAACCGTCGATATGGCTGCGGAAAGTCACGCCGTCTTCGGTGAGCTTGCGGAGGGCGGCGAGGCTCATCACCTGAAAGCCGCCGGAGTCGGTGAGGATGGGCTTGTCCCTGTTCATGAACGTATGGAGGCCACCGAGTCGGGCCACCCGTTCTGCGCCGGGTCGGAGCATGAGGTGATACGTGTTGCCCAGCAGGATGTCGGCCCCGGTGGCGGCGACGCTTTCGGGGAGCATCGCCTTCACGGTGCCTGCCGTGCCGACGGGCATGAAGGCGGGGGTGCGGATGTCTCCGCGCGTCGTGCGGATCACTCCGGTGCGTGCTGCGCCGTCGGTTGCGTTGAGCTGGAATTCCATCGGCGCCCCCTTACCGGCGTCAGCGGCGGCAGGCCAGTCTTTACCCGTTCGGGGCATTCCTTATATGTGGGGCGACACATGGAAGGACGCGTAGCGCATGACAGAGCAGTTGGAAGGGACGCCGCTGATCCCGCCTTCGACCACGGATCATCCGCTGTATGACGATGTGGTGACGGCGTGCCGCAGCGTGTTCGATCCGGAGATTCCGGTGAACATCTATGATCTTGGGCTGGTTTACACGATCGACATCACCGAGGAGGGTGAAGTCGGAGTTGTGATGACGCTGACGGCGCCCGGGTGCCCGGTAGCCGGGGAGATGCCGGGCTGGGTGGCGGAGGCGATTGAGCCGCTGCCGGGGGTGAAGACTGTGAATGTCGACCTCACGTGGGAGCCGCCCTGGGGGATGGAGATGATGTCGGACGAAGCCCGGCTTGAGCTTGGCTTCATGTAATCCGGATGAGCGCCTGCGGCGCACGACCTTTACTTTATTGATGAGTGGGCTGTCTGCCCCCTCAAACTCCCCCGAGAGTATTTCGGCCAAGATGAAGGCCAGGGCCCGTCAGCGCTTGTCTTTGAAGAAGGCGCGTAGGAGGTCGGCGGAGGTGTCGGCGGCGATGCCGTCGATGACTTCCGGGGTGTGGTGCGTTTGCGCGTGGCTGAACACACGGGCGCCGTGCAGAACGCCGCCGGATTTCGGGTCGCTCGCGCCGAACACCAGCCGGGCGACCCGGGCGGCGGCGATGGCGGCGGCGCACATGGCGCAGGGTTCGAGCGTGACGTAGAGGGCGTGTCCGGGCAGGCGAGCTGATCCCGCAGCGGCGCATGCGGAGCGGAGTGCGAGGATTTCGGCATGCGCTGTCGGGTCGGACAATTCGACCACGCGATTGCCCGCCGCTGCTACCACCTGTCCGTCAGGTGCCACCACAACGGCGCCGACGGGGACCTCGCCCCGATCTGCTGCCGCGCGTGCCTCGCTCAGGGCCGCTTCCATATGCGATTGAAAACCCACCGGCCTCTTCATCTTGGTGCAAATACTCCCGGGGGTCTGGGGGTGGAACCCCCAGCGTCGCGACGCCTGAAAGGCGGCGCAACCCCTTCCCATCCGCGTCGCGCCCCGCTACCAGCCAGCATGCCCGACACGCCCCCTCCCGGAGATCGCATCGCCAAGGTCCTGTCCCGCGCTGGTGTCGCGTCGCGCCGAGAGGCGGAGCGGATGATTGAGGCCGGGCGCGTGACCGTAAACGGCAAGGTCATCGATAGCCCCGCGCTGAACGTGACCGACAATGATAAAGTCACTGTGGACGGGACGCCGTTGGAGGCGCCGGAACCGCCCCGGATTTGGCTGTACCACAAGCCGCAGGGGCGGGTGACGACGGCGAAGGACGAGAAAGGGCGGGCGACGATCTTTGATGATCTGCCGGGGACGATGCCGCGGGTGATGACGGTTGGACGGTTGGATCTGAACTCGGAAGGTCTGCTGCTGCTGACCAACGATGGCGGCGTGAAGCGGAAGCTGGAGTTGCCGTCGACCGGGTGGCAGCGGAAGTACAAGGTGCGTGTGAACGGGCGTCCGACCGACGACACGTTCGCCCCGCTGCGGAAGGGGTTGACCGTGGATGGAGAGGATTTCCAGCCGATGCATGTCACGCTCGACCGTCAGCAGGGGGCCAATGCTTGGGTCGCCGTCGCTCTGCGCGAGGGTAAAAACCGCGAGGTTCGAAGAGCGATGGAGGCGGTGGGCCTGACCGTCAACCGCCTGATCCGGATCAGCTATGGCCCGTTCCGGCTGGGCGACCTGAAGCGCGGTGAGGTGTCAGAGGTGCGCCCCCGCGTCGTCGCGGACCAGCTTGGATTAGAGCCGCCGAAGCCCGAGGGGCTGCGGGGAAAAACAGTAACACGTTCCCCGCGACGCAGAAAACGCAAGCAATAGCAGAGGTCTAACCCAGTATGGCCGCCGCGTGGTCGCCATATGGAACCCCGGCGCGCAATATCTTATATCTGGTCACGAAGATGCGAGGTGGTGGATGCAGAGACTTGTCCTGGCAGCAATTGTCGTGGTCGCCCTCGTGGCGCTGTTTGCCGTTGCGCTTGTCGGGATCCGGCGGGTGATCGGCGACACAAGCTCTCCGGCATTGGCGCGGGCCTCGGGCCTGCAGAAGGCCGCCTTCGCGCTGTTGGGCGCCCTGATGGTGTACGTCGCCGTTCAGGGGGGCGGCTGATGGCAGAGCGCTTTGGCGGCAAGTACAGCCCTGGCGCTGCCACTTCGGCCCCGTCCGGTTCCCGCTCCAGCCCTCCGCCGCGGGCGATGGGGGCGCGGTCGAACTTGCTGTTCGTCTTTCCGTTCCTTTTCGCGATTACGGCGTTCTGGCGGGATCCGGTGGGCCTTGCTTTGGGCCTTTCGGCGTTTGGCGTCCTAATCCTCGCCGCTTGGCTGACGCGGGAGGGCCTGCGGGCCGAGGCCGAGTACCACGCTCGCAAGGTGGCCCGGCGCCCGGCGATTCCGCGCAAGCTGTTTGGCAGTGCGCTGACGGGGGCAGGCCTGTTCCTCGCCGGGTTCGCCCCGGATGGGAGCCTTGTGAACCCGATTATCTACGCCGTGCTTGGCACCGCGCTCCACGCATTCTCATTCGGTGCCGATCCGATGAGCGACAAGACCACGGAAGATGTGGATCTGTTCCAGTCCGACCGTGTGGCCAAGGTGGTGGACGAGGCGGAGAAGCTCCTGACCGAGATGCGAACGACCATCTTCCGCATCGGTGACCGCATGCTTACCGACCGGGTTGACAGATTCGTCGGCACCGCGCGTCAGATGATCAAGACGGTCGAGGACGATCCGCGTGACCTAACGGCAGCGCGCCGCTACCTCGGCGTGTACCTGCTGGGCGCGCGCGATGCTGCGGAGAAGTACGCGACGATTACCGACCGGGGCGAAGACCCGGAAGCGCGCGAGAACTACACCAGCCTGTTGGATGACCTGGAAAAAAGCTTTGCCGCCCGAATCGACCGGATGCTGGTCGAAGACCGCACGGGGCTGGATGTCGAGATCGACGTGTTGCGAGAAAGACTTGAACGCGAAGGCATTCGCGCCGAGGACATATAAATGGGAACCCGGACCGGAGGGGAGATTCTGCTATGAACGAAACCGTGCGTGAGAAGGCGCAACAGGCCGTCGCCATCGTTGAAGAGGTGACCGCCGTCGAACTGCCGCCGCCGGCCACGGCCATTGTGCCCTACGAGAACGCAGAGGCCCCCGTCGCCGCCGAGATCGAGAAGCGGATCGGCGAGCTCGACATGACGAACACGCAGTCCATCGTGATGTTCGGCTCGTCCGCGCAGGCGGAGTTGCAGGAAATCTCTCAGTCCATGCTGCAGGATGTTCGCAACAAGGACGTGGGTCCCGCAGGTGACTCGCTGCGCGAGATCGTGACGACGATCCGGGGGTTCTCGGTGTCGGAACTCGATGTGCGCCGGAAGCGGTCGTGGTGGGAGTGGCTGACGGGCAAAGTTGCGCCGATGGCCAAGTTTGTCGCGCGGTTTGAAGAGGTGCAGGGGCAGATCGACAAGGTCACCGACAACCTGCTGGAGCACGAGCACAAGCTCTTGAAGGACATCAAGTCGCTCGACATCCTCTATGACAAGACGCTCAGCTTCTATGACGAACTCGCGCTGTACATCGCGGCGGGGGAAGAGAAGCTGGCCCGCCTCGACAAGAACGACATTCCCGCGAAGGAGAAAGAGGTCGAGGCGGCGCCAGAAGAGCAGGCCGTGATGAAGGCACAGGAGCTTCGCGACCTTCGTGCAGCGCGGGACGATCTGGAGCGTCGGGTGCATGACTTGAAGCTCACCCGTCAGGTGACCATGCAGTCGCTGCCGTCGATCCGCCTTGTGCAAGAGAACGACAAGTCGCTGGTGACGAAGATCAACTCGACGCTCGTGAACACCGTGCCATTGTGGGAGACGCAGTTGGCGCAGGCGGTGACGATTCAGCGCTCGGGCGAAGCGGCGAAGGCGGTGCGTGAGGCGAACGACCTGACGAACGAGTTGCTGACCGCCAATGCCAAGAACCTGCGTGAAGCCAACCGCACCGTCCGCGAAGAGATGGAGCGGGGCGTGTTCGACATCGAAGCGGTCAAGACCGCCAATGCCGAGCTGATCGCGACCATCGAGGAAAGCCTGCAGATTGCCGATGAAGGCAAGGCCAAGCGGGCGCAGGCGGAGGAAGACCTCAAGTCGATGGAGCAGGAGCTGAAGAACACGCTCGCCTCGGCCAAGGCGAGGGGAGACAAGACCGGCGTCACAACCGGTTCCAGCGTCCCCCCCGCGTGATCGCTCGGGGGCTGATGACGGCCAGCGCTGCGGCGCTGGCCCTGTCGGGGTGTATGCCGACGACCGCCCTGCCTCCGTCAACGGAGCCGCCTGCGCGTGCCTCGAACGCGACCCCGTTGCCGCCGAGCCCGTCGGCGGAGAGCCAGAAGCTTGCCACCTATTACTCGCGCGTGCAAAAGGGCCTGCTGGCGCAGGGTCTGCTGCGCACTGATGGCGGGGGCGAGGACACGCCCTACACCGCCGCGCAACTGGCCGAGAACTTTCGCAAGATCGCGCTGTTCGAGGAATACACCAATGTCGGGGGGCAGATCGTCGCCCGCCCGCGCGCCTCGAAGCTGCACAAATGGGATCAGCCGATCCGCGTGGGTCTGACCTTTGGCGATGGCGTCCTGCCCGATCAGCAGGGGCGGGATCGTCGGGCGATTGATGATTATGTCGACAAGCTCGCCGGGGCCACGGGGCACCCGATTGAGGTTGCGTTTGAAGAACCGAATTTCCACGTGTTCGTGGTCGACGAAGCCTCGCGCAAGGAACTGGGGCCGGAGTTGGAGCGGATCATTCCGACCATCGACAAGGCGGCGATGGACACGGTCGTGAACCTGCCGCGGTCGTCCTATTGCCTTGTCGTGGGGTATGATCCGGACGACGATGGCACCTATTCGACCGCCGTTGCGGTGATCCGGGCCGAGCATCCCGATCTGCTCCGCCTGTCGTGCATCCATGAAGAGCTTGCGCAGGGCCTCGGCTTGTCGAATGACAGCCCCGCTGCGCGCCCGTCGGTGTTCAACGACGACGAGGAATTCGCGCTGCTGACGCGGATGGACGAGGACTTGCTGCGCATCCTCTATGATCCCCGGCTGGAGCCTGGGATGACCGCCGATCAGGCCATGCCCATCGTCCGCCAAATCGCGGAAGAGCGTCTGGACGAGTGACCGGCGCCGTCGACTGGATCATCGCAGCCTGCGCGGCCCCACTTATGGCGCACGAGGTTGGGACGCTCGACACGTCGAGCGGACAGTTGGCGATGATCGACCCGCTGGTGTTCTGGGTGTCGTTCGAAGAGAGCGCCTTCAAGGTGCCTAAAACCGGCGGGCGCATCGTGGTGCTCGAAGACACGCGGGCGCGTCTGAACTCCAAGATGGTGATCGTGTTCGCGGATGGCGACGTAGAAGGCGGTGCTGATGTGGCCACGCTACTGGTCGACGCGGGCATGGGCAGCCTGTTCACGCGCGACACCTATGACGCGATGAAGGCGTGGGTTGAGGGGTTGGAGTACGATCCGTACACCACCCTGTTCGAAGAGCATGACAATGTGCCGCCGGGCGGAGAGCGGAAAATCGTGCCGCTGCCTGATGGCACGCCGGTGCCCTACGTGCATACGGGGTACGGAGATGGTGGCTATCCAGTGTTCACGCTGACGGACGCGGAGGGGGCCGTTGTGGCGGCGTATGCCGATTTCATGGGTTGCGACGAGGCGGGCAAGTGGCTGGCGCCACCGGGCGTTGCGCAAGAGTAACTGCGACACTGTGAGTTCTGTCCGACGGGGCGCACGAGCCTAGCTGTCTGGTAGAGGTGTCGCCATGACCACATCCCGCCTGACCGTCGCCCTGCCGCATGTCGCGGCCATCCTCGCCGTTGCTGTGTACGTGCAGGCCATGTCGCAGACGGTGCATTTCCAGACCGGATTGCAGTTCGTCGCGCCTGTGGCGGTGATCCTGATGGTGCATCTGTGCTGGATGGCGCTGCGCCGGGATCTGGCGCCGGGCTTTGCGCGGCGGGCCGTGGGGCGGGCGTGGATGAGTGCCACGCTGCTTGTGGCGGGTCTTTTCGTCGGCAGCATGGTCGCGCCGATGCCCGCCTCGGCGGACTCGGGCGGTTTTCTACTCGCGGTGTTCTGCTTCGCGATCATTGCTGTTGTGATCTTCCTGATCGTCGCCGCGATCGTGGCGTTGTTCCGGATTGGGAAGTGGGTGTTCTCCAACCGTCAGTCGGACGATGATATCTTTTCGGACTATGGCACGCTGCTCCTCGTCTTCGGCGCGCTAGGCGTGGCGAGCCTTGAGGGCCTCTCGGGTGCCTACAGTTTTGACGGTCGCAACACGGCGACGGCGACCCGTTTCGTGGATGCGCCGCCAGAGGACGTGTGGCAGGCGATGCAGACGGCCACGTCCCCCGCCTTCGCCTTGCCGGGGGCGTTGCAGATGTTCCCGCAGCCGGTGGAGGTGGAGGTCGACGAAGGCACTGCCTTGGGCGCGAGGCGCGTCGTGCGGATGAGCGGGCGGGAAGGGGAGGGGCGCCTGACCCTTCAGGTCACCGGGCGGACCGAGAGCGAGGCCCGCTTCACGGTGCAGTCTGACACAAGCCCCTTCGCAGATTGGGTCGCGTATGAGACGCTGACTTACCGCGTCACGCCCGAAGGTGCCGGGACGCGATTAGAGGTGACGCTAGATTACGACCGGCAACTCGCCCCCGCGTGGTTCTTCGATCCGGCGATGAAGTTGGCGTCTTGGGGCGCGATGGATGTACTGGCCCGCGATGTGAAGGACCGCGCGGAGACGGAACAGTAGAGTGGGCAATCTGCCCACCGCCCCGTCCGGGAATGGTGGGCAGCTTGCCCACCCTACCGACAGTCAGGAATCGCCGGCTTCCAGTTCCTCCAGCCAGTGCTCCAGCCAGTGGATGTCGTAGTTGCCGCTTAGCACGTCTGGTTCCTGCACGAGGGCGTTGAAGAGGGGGATCGTGGTGTCGACGCCGTCGACGATGATCTCGCCCAGCGCGCGGTTCAGGCGGGCGAGCGCTTCGGGCCGATCGCGGCCATAGACGATCAGTTTGCCGATCAGCGAGTCGTAATACGGCGGGATGCGATAGCCGTCGTAGATGGCGGAATCCATCCGCACGCCCAGCCCGCCGGGGGCGTGGTATTGTGAGATCGTGCCGGGGGAGGGGGAGAAGCTGGGGAGCTTCTCTGCGTTGATCCGGATCTCGATGGCGTGGCCGTTGACCTGAAGCTCGTCCTGACGGAACTCCATTGGGAGGCCTGCCGCGACGCGGATTTGCTCGCGGACGAGGTCGACGCCGAAGATTGCTTCGGTCACCGGGTGCTCGACCTGGAGGCGGGTGTTCATTTCGATGAAATAGAACTCGCCGTTTTCGTAGAGGAATTCGATGGTGCCCGCGCCGATGTAGTTGATCTTCGCCACTGCGTCGGCGCAGACCTTGCCGATCTTCGCCCGCGTCTCTGCGTCGATGACCGGGCCGGGCGCTTCTTCGAACACCTTCTGGTGGCGGCGCTGGAGGGAGCAATCCCGCTCCCCCAGGTGCACCGCGTTGCCCTTGCCGTCGCCGAAGACCTGGATCTCGATATGGCGGGGGGTGCCGAGGAACTTTTCTATATACACCTCATCATTGCCGAAGGCGGCTTTGCCCTCAGCCCGCGCGGTCTGGAAGGCTTGATCCAGATCAGCGGCGGTCTTTGCCAGCTTCATCCCGCGCCCGCCGCCGCCTGCGGTGGCCTTTATGATCACTGGATAGCCGATCTCTTCCGCGACCGACCGCGCCGTTGCGAGGTCGGGCACGCCGCCGTCCGAGCCGGGGACGCAGGGCACGCCGAGATTTTTCATCGTGTCCTTGGCGGTGATTTTGTCGCCCATAATGCGGATGTGCTCGGCCGTGGGGCCGATGAACGTGATCTCGTGATCTTCAACGATCTGCACGAACTGCGCGTTCTCGCTGAGGAAGCCATAGCCCGGGTGGATCGCCTGCGCGCCCGTGATCTCACAGGCCGAGATTATGGCGGGCATCGATAGGTAGCTTTGCGAGGACGACGCAGGGCCGATGCACACGCTTTCGTCGGCCATGCGCACATGCATCGCGTCGGAATCGGCAGTGGAATGCACGGCGACCGATTGAATGCCCATCTCGCGACAGGCGCGGATCACGCGGAGGGCGATCTCACCCCGGTTCGCGACGAGGATCTTGTCGAACATGCCTACTCGACGATCATCAGGGGCGCGCCGAATTCGACCGGGGCGCCGTCTTCCACGAGGATCCGCTTGACCGTGCCTGCGCGCGGCGCGGGGATGTGGTTCATGGTTTTCATGGCTTCCACGATCAGCAGCGTCTGGCCTTCGCTCACCTCATCGCCAACCGAGACAAAAGCCGGGGCGGATGGTTCGGGCGCAAGGTACGCTGTGCCAACCATGGGGGAGGTAATCGCCCCCGGATGCCCTGCCGGATCCCCTGATGAGGGTGCCTCGGCGGCCGATTCCACAGGCGTCGTCGCTGCGGCGGCGACGGGGGCCGGTGTCGCTGTCACAGCGATGGGAGCCGCCGCCCCGGGGCCCACGCGGCTGACGCGGACATTGAGGCTGTCGTTCTCTCCGTAATCCCGTTTGACCTGCAACTCGGTCAGATCGTTTTTTCGCAATAGCTCTGCGAGCGCTTCGATGAAGTCGACATCCGACATGTGGGGCTTGTCTGCCATACCGTCCCTCAGCTCCGGCCCGCTGGACCCATTGTTTTACAGCGGTATACGCGAGTGATTCGGCAGAGAAAAGCGGCAACCGACGCGGAAAAGCACCTGAGATCAGGTCAATCCCGCGCCAAGGACGCAACACCTTTCCTGCGCCAGCATCGAGTGGTGTACAAAATCCATCGAGACTTGGGCGACCTAGAGTAAGCCAGAGTGGCGGGCGTCCTTCATTTCATTCGCCTGCGACTTTTTTGATTGGGGAACGCCATGACACTTAAATCAACGGTGTGCGCCGCGATAATCTGCGCGGTGCCAATGGGGGCGAACGCTGCAAGCATCGACGTGCTCTGGACGTCGGGAAGCGCCGCCTACAACAACAACATCACCGAACTTGCCGGAGAGGCGTCGGCCTTCGACCCAGCAGGTGATGGCAATCTGGACTGGAACCTCACGTTCTGGGACGCATCCACGGGTGCGGCTCCGGTCGGCGGGTTTGGAAATTATGACGTCATGGTCATCGGCTCGACGTGTAACTTCGCGGCGGGCGGCAACTGTTCCGGGTCCGGGTTCTTCAATAACGGCGTGTTCGTCGACGGGATCACCTCGCTGGAAAGCGAGATCGAGGCAGCGCGAGGGACGAGGACTTTCCTGTCCGGACAGGATGCGGACTGGCACGACCTCAACAACCGGCAAGACCAGCCCGATGGCCCTGCGGGCTTCATGATCAACGCCGTGAACTGGGCGGCATCCGGTAGCGGCCTCGGTGTTGTGTCGATGACCGACCGGATCAACAACAACGACGGGTGGTGGACCGCCGCGGGAAGCTTCCTGGCGGATGAGATTCCGTCCGGCGACGCGTTCAGCTTCGCGTCGGAGATTGTTAACATCGGTCCAGGGCAGGACGCGTTCCCGATCAATGAGGGCCTGACAAGTGCGGGCCTGTCGAACTGGAACACGTCTTCCCATGCCTGTTTCAACGAGGTCGATGGTTACACGGCGATCAACCTCGCGCCCCAGTTTGGCGGAACCTGCGGCGTGACCATTGTCACAAGCGCCTTCGTCGACGGTGGAACCGATGGCGGGGACGACGACCCGGTCGATCCTATCGACCCGGTGACGCCTGTTCCTTTGCCGGCGAGTGGTCTGCTGATGCTGACCGCCTTTGGCTTGGTGGGTGCGATGCGACGCCGTAATCGGGCGTGACACGGCCAATCTGAGATGCGGGCCGCTGACGTGATTGGCGGCCCGTTTCTTTTTGCAGGTCTGAGGCTGGTTTCTCTTCCGCAAAGGGTTCGACCCGCGCCTGTTTTGCGCCCAGTAAGGTCGTGCGCCTTGGAAGTGTGAAACAGGCCACGAAACAAGGGGCCCAGGACGCGCCACGCCCCATGCGCCGACATAGTGTGGCCATGCTGGATGCGTCTATTCTCCGTCGACGCAGTTAGACGGACGAGCGCTATGGACACCACCAACATCCCAGCGGATCAGGAAACAGTCGATGCCATGACGACACTGTGGAACGAGTTATGTGGCGGTGACCGGTCTTGCGCGACCGCGGTCGCCTGCCCGCCCAACCCGACAGACCGGAGTTGCGCGATTGCGGTGCGTGGGTCGGTAAGAGACCGGTTCTGGTCAATGATGGTGAGCCTCGATTGGGCCGAGCCGCGCCCGGAACATGTGGAGCATTTGCCGTCGAAGGATCTCGTGGCGTTCACGCTGAAGCCGTCGGGCCAGACGATGCTGCCAAAGTTCCTACAAAGCGTGTCGGCGATTTAATCAAACTGCGGGAACAGGTTTCCGCGCGGAATCATGGCCATCGACCACCGCTCAACAACGGGCCCTGCCCGGGGCCCGGCGATTGGATGCCACCAGCGCATAGTGTCGAACCAAGGCGGTGTGGCTCCCGCAAACGGCAAATCTCACACCCGTCCATGCGCGGGCGCGTGAGTATTTTGACGAAGCCCCGAACCACAAAGGCCCGCGTCCAGCGCGGGCCTTTTTGTTCCGTTAGCAGACTGACGCTACCGCGACACGTCCACCGTGGCCGTGTCATACGGGGTCTCGATCCGGCGGAGGGTCGTGACCTGTTCTTCCGCCCGTTCCATGCGGGAGGGGGGCACGTCGTACGACAACTCGCTCTCAGGCTCTGCTTCAGGTGCAACTACCGGTTGGCTGGAGAGTTCAAAGTCCTCTTCCGGTGCGGTGCCACTGGTGTTTTGCACCGGTTCCGGCTGTGGCTGAGGCAGTTCCGGCGCGCTGGTCACATCACCCGTGCCGCGAAATGCGACCTCGCGGGCGCGGTCGAGGATTGAGGCCTCGAACGCCGGGGGCGGGCCCGCCGGTGCCTGGGGGTTCGGCGGCAGAAGATCAGGCAGCATGTTGCGCTCGGGCGCATTGTCTACCGTCTGCGCCTGTTCCACCGCAGGGGTGGGGTTGGCGATCTCTACTGTTACTTCGCTAAGGGGCCGCGCGTTTTCCGCTGTCACGCCGTCTTGCCGGTCTTGCGGCAGGGGCGTGGTCACCTGAACGGCAGACCCCAGTGGACCAAATTGCGCGATCATATCGTGTATCCCACTAGAGCTTTTATCACACGTTAGCAGTAGCTTACGGGGTATTACCTAGAGGTTAACAGCGGTCGAAAGAGTGACGAGATGGTTAACGTATGCCCTCGGGACTCACAGCGCGCCGCTTGCATCGCTTGCCCGGTGGTCATTTCGGTATCGTTAACGTCCGCTCTGTCTCGCCATGGCGCGCGCGGTCGAGTATCGTCGTCCGGAAAATCTCGCAGGGACGGAGGGAAGGATGACCCACCACGACACCAGGCTAACCGACGAAACCGCCATTCGCGTCGATCTTGCGGCGGCGATCCGGCTGTCGTGCCGGGAGGGGTGGCACGAGGGCGTGGCGAACCACTTCTCGGCGGCGGTGAGCGATGACGGGAAGCGGTTCCTCGTCAACCCGCGCTGGGTGCATTGGAGCCGGGTGCGCGCGTCGGAACTGATCCTCTGCGATGCCGATGATCCGACGACGATGGACCGGCCCGATGCGCCGGATCCCAGCGCGTGGTCCATTCACTCGGCCATCCACCGCAGCCTGCCGCAGGGTCGCATCGCGCTGCATATCCATCCACCCTACGCCACGACGCTTGCGACGCTGAAGGACCCGACGATCAAGCCCATCGATCAGGTCACTGCGCGGTTCTTCAACCGGATGGCCTATGACCTGAGCTTCGGGGGCATCGCCAATGACGAGGCGGAGGGGGAGCGGATTGCGACCACCATCGGCAACCACCACGCGGTCATGATGCAGAACCACGGCGTGACCACCTTCGGCGCCACAGTGGCTGAGGCGTGGGATGCGCTTTATCATCTGGAGCGGGCCGCGCGGACCATGGTGTTGGCGTATCAGACCGGCCAGCCGCTGGCCGTGATGCCGGACGATCTGGCCGAGGCGACGGCAGCGGAGTGGCCCGAGGTCAAGGACGCCGAATTCGCCCATTTCGCCGAGATGAAGCGGGTGCTTGATCGGGAAGAACCCGACTACAAGGACTGACGGCGTGCTGGGGGGCCAGCCCCCCAGACCCCCCGGAGTATTTCGCCCAAGATGAAGGACTGGCAGCGTGACCTGGCTTGATATTGCGGCCGATATTTCAACCATATCGGCCTCGCTGGCCGTGCTTGTGACGACCGTGTTCGTGTGGCGGCAGGTGTCGTTGCAGCGCGAAAATCGGGATACGGATGCCAAGCGCTTTGCGCGTGAGACGCTGACGGCGATCCACGACCACCTGCAGGACCCGGCCTTCCTCGACGACCGGCGGGAGTTCTTCGATGGGCCCCACAAGCGGGGCTATGACGACATGACGCGACGCGACCGAGAGTCGGCGCGGCGCATTTTGAATGTCTACAGCCTGCTCGCCCGGATGATCCGCCTCGACGTCGTCGACGAGACCATCGTCCGCGACTATTGGCGGTCGTCGTTGCTAAGCGACTGGGATCGGCTTGAGAACTTCGTCGTCGGGGAACGGCTTGGCCGCAAGGACAGCAAACTGTTCGAGCTGACCGAACGGATGGTCGAACGGTGGAGCGCGCCAAGTGGGTAGGGTGGGCAATTTGCCCACCGCCCCGACCGATCACTGGCGCCGACGGACGGCTCCCAGAAACCCAAGCCCGCCCAGCATTAATGCAAGACCCGCCGGAAGTGGCACCGACATGACGTCGAACTTGAAATTCGCGTAGGCGACACCGCTGACTTCGGACTGGTCGTCGAACACGAGCGACGTGATCGGCCCGATTGCAGACAGATCGACCTTCTTTTCCTCGCTGTCGATGGTGTATGTACCCACCACCTCACCGTCCAGCAATGCGGTGATGTCGATCAGGTCGCCCTCGTTCCAGCGCCCCTGATCGAAGGTCAGATTCTTGATCGGGTCATCGAACACAATCTCCAGGTCGTTTGCGCAGGTGCCCTTGTCGCCTTCGGTGGGGGTGTAGGCGCAGATGCTGCGGGGGCCATATGGGCCAGCACCCACAAACAGGCTCTCACCCTCGCTGATCAGCGAGGCGCGGGGGATGTCGGCGGTCGGGGAGCCGACGTCGCCGAGTCCGAGAATTTGAAAGTCCAGCAGCGCGGCGGATGCGCTGGTGGCCACCCCAAAGCAAAGAATGGCCGCAGTGGCAGTCGTGCGGATCATGCAAATACCTCCTTCGTCCGCGATTCGCGGACAATTCCCCACCACCCTCACGATTATGCTGACACATATCGTTTGGGTTTTCTACAAAAGAGGTAAGTCAAAAGGATAGTGTAGGTTGGACGGCCCACCGCGCAGGTTTTCTGTCTGCGCATCCGAAGAATCCACAGCGCTCTGGCGCAGTTTAAACCACTGCGAAAGCGAACCGTCGGCGCGGGGACTAGCGACCGCTGAGGCCGACGCTGTGAGAGGTGGGCAGATTGCCCACCCTACACTTGCGGCGACTGACGGTTCGGCTGGGGGTAGGGTGGGCAATTTGCCC
>JBCCXY010000091.1:0-16833 GCA_039190895.1 Pseudomonadota bacterium
AGCCCCCCACGGCACCCCCATGCAAAGCTGCACAAGCGCCGGGCTGTCCAGCACACCTTCGTCCACCAGTGCCTTGGCCAGCCACAGATGTCCGGTGTCAAACGCCTCGATCTCGGGCTTCACACCAAGCTCGGTCATCCGCCGCCCCATGGCGCGCAGCATGCCGGGCGTGTTGGTCATCACGTAATCGGCCTCGGCAAAGTTCATCGTCCCGCAATCCAGCGTGCAGATCTCGGGCCGACACTCCGCCAGATGCGCCACCCGCTCCTCCGCGCTGACCATATCCGTGCCGCCCTGCAGCGGCAGCGGGCTGTCAGGCGCGCCGAACACCAGATCGCCCCCCATCCCAGAGGTCAGGTTCAGCACCACATCCACCTCGGCATCCCGGATGCGGTCCGTCACCTCGCGGTACAGCGCCAGATCCCGCGACGGCACCCCCGTCTCCGGGTCGCGCACATGGCAATGCACGACCGCGGCCCCGGCCTTCGCCGCCTCAATCGCGCTCTCGGCAATCTGCTGAGGCGAGCGCGGCACATGCGGGCTCCGATCCTGGGTGGAGCCGGAGCCCGTCACCGCACAAGTGATGAAAACCTCGGGATTGGGAGACAACGGCATCAGGACAACTCCCCAATAGCATCCCGCAGCATGACATACTGCGCAAACCCCTCGTCAAACGCCGGAACCAATGACGCATCGGGTTCAATCACGCGCGAAATCTCCGGCGCCTGCGCCACCTCCGCTCCCGAACCCTCCGCCGCCATCAACCCGAGCCGGGCCGCACCGAACGCGGCCCCGAAATCCCCGGCGGCGGGCACCTCAACGGCCATATCCAGCGCTGTCGCAATCGCCGAAAGCCAGTACTCCGACCGCGACCCACCGCCCACGGCAATCAACCGCTGCAGCTCCGTCCCCGTCGCCCGCAGCGCCAACTGGCAATCCCGCAGGGCAAACGACACACCCTCCAGCACCGCCCGCGTTAACGCAGCCCGGTCCGACGCGTGCCCCAAACCGGCAAAACACCCACGGATGCGCGCATCATTCAGCGGTGTCCGCTCGCCGCCAAGATACGGCAAAAACACCGTTTCTCCCGGCGCCTCCAGCGCCCCAAGCCCGGACGTCAGCGCCTCCGCCGTCGTCTCCGAAATCCCGGCCCACCAGTTCAGCGCATCCGTGGCGGCAAGGATCACCCCCATCTGATGCCAGGCCCCCGGCAAAGCATGGCAAAACGTATGCACCGCCGTGTCCGGCGCCGGCGCATACCCCTCGGTCGCCGCGAACAATACGCCCGACGTGCCCAGCGACACAAACGCCTCCCCCGGCTGCGTCACACCCACGCCCACGGCAGACGCCGCATTGTCCCCGGCGCCCCCCGCCACGGCGATCCCGGGCGTAAGCCCAAACTCCGCCGCCACCTCGGCGCGCAGCCCTCCGGACACCTCCGACCCCTCGACAAGCCGGGGCATCTGGCTCCGGCTCAGCCCGGTCTTCTCCAGCAACACGTCGGACCAGTCCCTCGCCTCGGTGTCGAGCCAGCTCGTCCCCGCCGCATCCGACATGTCCGAGGCGAGCTCTCCCGTCAGATACTGCCGCACGTAATCCTTCGGCAGCAGCACATGGCGCGTCGCCTCGAAAAGCTCCGGCTCATGTGCCCGCACCCAGGCAAGCTTCGGCGCCGTGAACCCGGGAAACACGATATTTCCGTTGATCGCCCGGAACTCTGGATCAGCATCCAGACGCTTTGCCTCCCGCTCCGACCGGGTGTCGTTCCAAAGGATACACGGCCGCAGCTGCCCGTCATCGCCCACAAGAGTCGCCCCATGCATCTGCCCGGACAGGCCAATCCCCTTGACGCCAGACAAGTCCACAGTCTCCCCCATCCGCACCAGAACGCCCTTCAATGCGTTGATCCACAAGGCCGGGTCCTGCTCGGACCAGCCGTCATGGGGACGCGAGACGTCATATCCTTCGGTCGCCGACGCAAGGATGCGCTGCGCATCGTCCATGACCACGCCCTTCAGACCGGTGGTCCCGATGTCGAACCCGATATACATCCGCCCCTCCCCGTCAGCGCATCCGTCCGCGCACCCTTGTGCAACCGGTCCCGACGGTCAATCTGGAATCAAACCCCACGCCAAGCGAGGCGAGCTTGTCAGAGCTCGATGAGCGGCCCGCTCAGCGCCCCTCGCGCGTCGCCAACCCAACCGCCACAGCGGCGAGCGACAGAAACTTCAAAACCTCCAGAGCCACAAACACCAAGTGCAAATGGCTCGGCTCCAAAACCTCTCCCGCAATCGCCCGCTCCGTGCGTGCATCCAGCGTCGGAACGATCCCAACCATCTGAACAGCAAACAAAACCATCGGAGCTGCAATTGCAGCCCACCAAACCTGACGATTGGCCAGAACAGCGCCGAGGAACATCAGGGCCAACACACCCTCACAGATCCAGAGCCAGCCGAACTGAGCCTGCCCTACCTGCAACGCAACCGGCAGGGTCAGCGCCTCCACCTGAAACTTCGCGGGCGCCGCAATCAGTGCCCCGCCAAGCGACACGCCCGCCCAGATCCCAGCAAGCCCCTGAAAATAGGCCGCCTTCATTGCAACGGCTCCGCATTGAAGGTGAACAATTGCTCGCCGCCAATCCTGTATCCATCAATCAACGCCCGTGCCCGAGCGGAGGTCAACCACCCCTCCAGCACCAGCGCCGCCTCGCCCCGCACCGGAAGGTAGGCATACTGGTTGAACAAGGCCGGATCGCCCTCGAATAGCAACGCCAGACCGCGCCGGTTCCCAAAACTCAACCACGTCGCGCGATCCGTCAGCGTATACGCCCCCAACTCTGCCGCCGTATTCAGCGCCGCGCCCATCCCAGACCCGGTCTCCTTGTACCAAACGCCCTCCGGCTCCACCCCAGCCGCCGCCCAAAGACGACGCTCTGCCTGATGCGTCCCCGAGGCATCCCCCCGGCTCACGAAATCCACCTCGGCCTCCGCAACAGCCCGGAACGCGTCCACGGCAACTGGGGCACCTCCGACCCCCGCAGGATCCACGCCGGGCCCCACAATCACAAAGTCATTGTACATGATCTCCCGCCGATACGGAGCATGCCCATCCGCCACGAACTGCTCTTCCGCAGCCCGCGCATGGACGAGGACGGCCTCCACGTCCCCCGCCGCCCCAAGCCGCAGCGCCTGCCCGGTGCCGACGACCAAAAGCTGCACCTCAATCCCCGTGTCCTCCGCAATCTCCGGCAACAGAACATCCGCCAAACCAGAATTCGCAAACGACGTCGTAACCGCCAGCCGCAGAGTTTCGGCCCCCGCCGAGGTCGCCATCATGAGCAGCACACACAGCCACCGGATCACGCGATCAACTCCCCACGCAAATACGCTGCCGCTTCCGCCGACGCCCCTTCGTCAAAGAACGCCGCCGCCGGACCCGCATCCAGCACCTTGCCAAGATGCAGAAACACCACCTCATCCGCCATCCGCCGCGCCTGTCCGACGTCATGCGTCGACATCACGATCCGCGTGCCCGCCTTGGATGCCTCGCTGAGGATTGCCTCGATCTCTCGCGTCGACGCGCCGTCGAGGTTCGCGCACGGCTCATCCAGAAACAGCACCTCAGGCCCTCGGATCAGCGCCCGCGCCACCGCCAGCTTCTGCTGCTCCCCGGCTGAGAGAACATCCGCCGGACGCTCCAGCCCATCCGCCAGCCCAACCCGCGCCGCCGCCTCCTGCGCTCGCACCCTTGCGTCTGCGCGCGACACACCGTCCAGCCGCAGCGGAAACGCAATGCACTCCAAAATCGAGCGCCGCATCAACACCGGGCTTTGAAATACAAACGCCTGCGCCCGCCGCGCCGCATCACCCGCCGCCCAGATCAGCCGCCCCCCGCTCACCCGCTCCAGCCCGTGCATCGCGCGCAGTAAAGAGGTCTTCCCCGCCCCGTTCGGCCCCATCATCACAGTGACGCCCTGTCCCTGCAATGCCCAGTCCACCGGCCCCAGGATAACCCGACCCTGCCGCCGCAATACGACACCCTCAAGTGTGCAGATCACCACCAGGGCCCCCGTTCCGTTCGCGCGACGGCATGAAACGTCAGGTTCACCGCAACCGCCAGCAGGATCAGCACAAACCCCAGCGCCAGCGCGAGCCCGAAATCCCCCTTCCCCGTCTCCAACGCAATCGCGGTCGTCAGAACCCGCGTCGCGTGGTCAATATTGCCGCCGACGATCATGATCGCACCGACTTCACCAATGGCCCGGCCAAACCCCGCGAGCGCCGCCGTCAGCAGTGCCCGCCGCCCGTCCCATAACAGGGTCTGCACTCTTTGCCAGCGCGTGGCGTTCAGCGAGATCAGCAGGTCGTGATACTCTGCCCAAAGCTCCTTGATCGCCTGATGTGCGATAGACGCGATGATGGGCGTGATGATGATCACCTGCGCAATGATCATGGCGGTGGGCGTAAACAGCAGCCCCAGCACCCCAAACGGCCCCGCGCGCGAAAACAGGACGTACACCACCAGCCCCACCACCACGGGCGGCAACCCCATCAGAGCATTGAGCAGCGCGATCACAACCCGCCGCGCCCGGAAACGACCCAGCGCAAGCAATGCACCCAGCGGCAGGCCTATCGCAGACGCAATCACGGTCGCCGTCAAGGTGACGTACAGCGACCGCAGCGTGATCTCCATCAGGTCGGAGTCGAGCGTCAGCAGCAAGCGCCCCGCCGTCACCAGACCGTCCCAAAGGTCGGTCAAGCAGCCGCCTTCTCAGCCCAGGCCATGAGGCTCTCATAGGTCGGGTGCACCTGTTCCGACAGCCCCTCCGCGAATGCGTCGAACCCGTCGCGATTGCCTGCGCTGACACCGACCAGCACCGGCACCCCAGCGGCCAGTGCCCGCCCGATGAGCGGACGGAACCCCTTGCCATCGACCTCCTGCTTGCCGAACTTGTTGACGATCACTAACCGTGGCGTCGGATCCCCCTCCAGCGCGGCCTCCGCCAGCCCTACAGCAGTCTCCAGCCCGCCGGGATCTAACCGACAGCCCTTCGCCAGGGCGCCAAGGTCCTGACTGATCCGCACAGTCCGATCCGCAGCCAGCACATGCAGGTCCATGTGACACCGCCCATCACGGGCGCCCTCCGGATTACGCTGTACGGCGCCCGCCAACGGAATGCCGCGCGCCATCAGGCCGGCGGCCACCTGATCCAGCAGGCGGTCAGCCTCTCCGGGACCCTCTATGGTCAAGACGCCAAGCATTTCCCCTCCGTTCGTCGGGCGCACCTTACCCCCGTCGCCGCCATTGAGAAACCCGGCGATCCGCGCTAGGCCGCTGGTATGTCTGATCCGTTTTTCCAGCCCATCTCCGGCTTCGACCTGCCCCGCTTTGCCGGGGTTCCGACCTTCATGCGCCTGCCTCATGTGCCGCTCGACGTTACGCGACTGGCGGACGTCCAGATCGGCCTGATTGGCACCCCTTGGGACGCCGGGACAACGAACCGCCCCGGCCCTCGCCACGGCCCTCGCCAGTTGCGTGACGCCTCGACGATGATCCGCGCCGAGAACGGCGCCACCGGCATCCGTCCGTTCGAGATGGTGAACTGCGCCGACCTTGGCGACGTCGGCCCTAACCCGGCGAGCCTTGACGATTCGCTCGACCGGATCACCCGTTTCTATGAGACAGTTCATACGGCGGGGATTGTTCCTCTGACGGCCGGGGGCGACCACCTTTGCTCGCTGCCCATCCTGCGCGCTCTTGGGCGGGACGCGCCGCTTGGCATGATCCACTTCGACAGCCACACGGACCTGTTCCACAGCTATTTCGGCGGCATGCTCTACACCCACGGCACCCCGTTTCGCCGCGCGATTGAAGAGGGGCTGCTCGACCCGAAACGCGTCGTCCAGATCGGGATCCGTGGCACGGCTTACGATCAGGAGGATCGCGACTTCGCCGCCAGCGTCGGCGTCCGCATCATCCCGATTGAAGAATTCCACGCCCGCGGCATCCCCGACGTCATGGCCGAGGCGAAAGAGATCGTGGGCACCCAACCCACCTACGTCTCTTACGACATCGACTTCGTCGACCCCGCCTTCGCCCCCGGCACCGGAACCCCTGAAGTCGGCGGCCCCAACTCTTTCGAAGCGCTGCTGTGCGCCCGGCACCTCGACGGGGTGTCCATCGCCGGGGCCGACCTAGTCGAGGTCTCACCGCCGTTCGACCCGTCAGGGAATACAGCATTCCTCGGCGTCTCGATCATGTTCGAGATGCTCTGCAATATGGCGGCGTCTCTATCAAAATGAGCGCCTGCGGCGCACGACTATTGCTCATTAGATGAGGGGGCCGTCTGCCCCCTCAAACTCCCCCGAGAGTACTTTGACCAAGATAGAGGCCAAGGGCCCCGCGCTTTATCCGAAGAGGCGGCCCAGCAGACTGGGAGAGCGGGTCAGCTCGATGACTTCCGGCGCCGGCAGATGCGCCTTGACGTCGACCGCGGCAAGGGCGGCGTCCAGATCGAAGCCATAATCG
The DNA here is from genome assembly GCA_039190895.1 of Pseudomonadota bacterium. GTDB lineage: Bacteria > Pseudomonadota > Alphaproteobacteria > Rhodobacterales > Rhodobacteraceae > Ovoidimarina. The sequence goes on from JBCCXY010000091.1 coordinate 6,529, forward strand.
ACTGGCGACGCACATTGCATCGCGTCCGCCCCTGCCAAGCCGCACACCTCGGACCGAATGCGTTGCCGCAGATGCTCTGTCACAATCCGCGCGCCGTCGCGGGTCAGTGCGCGGGCATCGAACTCCGCCACGATGGTCACAAGCGCATCCTCGGCCGTCGCGCCCACAGCCTGCGCCACTTCGGGGGCGGACGACCCACGCATCCCGCCGCCAGCCTTCACGACAGCCTGTCGCACGGCTGGAACCGACATCCGCAGCGCGTTCACTGTCCGCATATCCCGAAACAGCCGCACAAGGTTGCGCGGGCTGTCCTGCGGCAGCATCGCGATTTCTTCCAGAAACCAGGAGTATTCGGGCGTCTCGTACACCGCATCACTGAACAGGGCGACGGCCTCGGTCGAATAATCCAGCGTCATCACTTGGTCCCGAACTCAATACGCCCACTCACACGCCCTTGAAGCCGGGGATTCACGGCAATTCCAAGGCCCTCACAGGAAGCCACCAAGGCTTGCGCCTGCCGGTCTGTGAACTTATTCCGCCCTGCATGACGACGTTGACGACAATCCCCCAGCATGACCGCCTATTGATCATCGATTTCGGGTCGCAAGTGACCCAACTCATCGCCCGTCGCCTGCGGGAATTAAGCGTTTATTGCGAAATCCACCCATTCCAGACCGTCACCGACGCCTTCCTCGACGACTTCGCCCCAAAGGCGATCATCCTGTCCGGTGGCCCCGCCAGCGTCGTCAACGCCGACGCCCCACGCCCGCCCCGCTCCGTCTTCGAGCGTGGCGTCCCGATCCTCGGCATCTGCTACGGCCAGCAGGTGATGATGGACATGCTCGGCGGCCGCGTCGAAGGCGGCAAGATCTCGGGCGGCGGCGGCACCGCCGAGTTCGGCCGCGCCTTCGTCGACCCCAAGGGCGCCCTGCCCCTTCTCGACGGCTGGTTCGACGGCGGGAAAGAGCAGGTCTGGATGTCCCACGGCGATCACGTCGCGGCATTGGCGCCCGGGTTCGAGGTCTACGGCACCTCCCCCAACGCCCCCTATGCCATCACCGCCGACACCGCCAAACGCTTCTACGCCGTCCAGTTCCACCCCGAGGTGCACCACACCCCGAAAGGTCCCCGCCTCTATGAAAACTTCGTCCGCGAAGCCGGGTTCTCGGGCGACTGGACCATGGCCTCTTACCGCGAAGAGGCCATCACCCGCATCCGCGAACGGGTCGGCGACGCCAAAGTCATCTGCGCCCTCTCCGGAGGCGTCGACTCCTCCGTCGCCGCCGCGCTGATCCACGAGGCTGTCGGAGACCAGCTCACCTGCGTCTTCGTCGACCACGGCCTGTTGCGCCTGAACGAAGCGGAAGAAGTCGTCGGCATGTTCCGCGACCACATGAACCTGCAAGTCATCCACGCACAGGAGCAAGAGCTGTTTCTCGGCAAACTCGACGGCGTCTCGGACCCGGAGACAAAGCGCAAGATCATCGGACGTCTCTTCATCGACGTCTTCCAGAAATACGCCGACCAGATCGACGGCGCCCGCTTCCTCGCCCAAGGCACGCTCTACCCCGATGTCATCGAAAGCGTCAGATTCTCGGGCGGCCCCTCCGTCACGATCAAATCGCACCACAACGTCGGCGGCCTGCCCGAAAAGATGGGCCTGAAACTCGTCGAACCCCTCCGCGAGCTCTTCAAGGACGAGGTCCGCGCTTTGGGCCGCGAACTCGGCCTCCCCGCGCACTTCATCGGGCGCCACCCCTTCCCCGGCCCGGGCCTCGCCATCCGCTGCCCGGGAGAGATCACGCGCGACAAGCTCGACATCCTCCGCAAGGCCGACGCGATCTATATCGACCAGATCCGCCAGCACGGCCTCTACGACGAGATCTGGCAGGCCTTCGTCGCCATCCTCCCCGTCCGCACGGTGGGCGTGATGGGCGACGGGCGCACATACGACTACGCCTGCGCCCTGCGCGCGGTGACCTCGGTCGACGGGATGACCGCCGACTACTACCCCTTCACCCACGAATTCCTTGGCGAAACCGCCACCCGCATCATCAACGAAGTCGAAGGCATCAACCGGGTGACCTACGACATCACCTCGAAACCCCCCGGCACGATTGAGTGGGAATGACGACCTGGATCATCCGCCTCATCGCGCTGGTCATCCTCAGCGGCGGGCTCTCCCTTCTGGGGGTGGCGATCTACGTCTACACCTACGCTCCGCCCGACACGATCCCCCGAGCGCGGGCGATCATCGTCGTCTCCGGCCCTGGCGGCAACATCCCCGGCACCGACTGGGAAACGCGAGAGCGGGTGGACAAGGGCATCGAACTTTTCAACCGCAACCTCGCGCCGTATCTGGTGATGTCCGGCGGCGGCGGCCTGCCCGACGGGCTCAGCCATGCCCGCTACATGGCCGACTACGCGATCTCACAAGGCGTGCCCGAACGCCTGATCTTTCTGGAGCCAAACTCCGGCTCCACCCTGCAAAACGCGTGGTTCTCCAAAAAGCTGGAGCAGGTCGACCCCGAACTCCCGATGATCGTGGTCAGCCACCGCTACCACCTGCCCCGCGTCTGGGCGAGCTTCCGGTGGGCGGGCTACCAGAAAACTCACCTCATTGCCGCCGATAGTGGTGCGCCGGAAATCCACTCCTTCTTCCTGGCCGAAGCCATCAAGTGGCCGTTCAACCTGTTTCGCTCAACCGTGGCGTGGATCGCGATGGCAGTGGGCGTGCCGGAAGACACCGTCCTCCCATGGCTGAGGTAGCTAACCGCGGCGCCCTGCACGCCGCGGCCTGGATGACCGGGGCCATCGTCAGCTTCTCCACCATGGCCGTCGCCGGGCGCGAGCTGGGGGACGTCCACGACACGTTCGAAATCATGCTGTTCCGGTCGCTGACCGGGATCGTAATCGTCGTCGGCGTGGCAGGCCTGCTGGGACGGCTGCACGAAGTCCGCGCCCAACACCTGCCGCTGCACGCGGTGCGCAACCTCGCCCATTTCACGGGCCAGAACCTCTGGTTCTACGCCGTTACGGTCGCGCCGCTCACTCAGGTCTTCGCGCTAGAGTTCACGACGCCCATCTGGGTCACCCTCCTGGCCCCCCTGTTCCTTGGCGAGAAACTGACCCGCACCCGCGCCTTCGTGGCGGCAATGGGTTTTGTCGGAATCCTGATCGTCACCCGACCCTGGTCCGAACCGCTGGAGGCCGGCGTCCTCACCGCCGCCGCCTCTGCCATCGGCTTCGCGGCCACCACAATTGCAACCAAGCGGCTGACCCGTGTGGCAACAGTGACCTGCATCCTGTTCTGGCTGACCGTCTTCCAGTCCGGCTTCGGCCTCGTCGCCGTGTTCTATGACGGCACCGTCACCTGGCCCACACTCGCAACCCTGCCGCTCCTGATCTATGTCGCCTGCGCCGGACTGTTCGCGCATCTCTGCATCACCAACGCTTTGCTCGCCGCACCGGCCTCGGTCGTCGCCCCGCTCGACTTCCTGCGTCTGCCCCTGATCGCGGTGGTCGGGATGGTGGTGTACAATGAGCCACTTGTTGGATGGGTTTTTGTCGGGGCCCTTGTTATTTTCACCGCAAACACGCTTAACATTCGGGCAGAGGCGCGCCGTGCGTCAGACGTGTAACGTTACGTCGAAATCCCTCATGTGACGTTGGGTCAAAAGTTGACGGTACAAGAGCACGGCGGAACAACATATGGCGGAGCGTCCGATAAACGGGCGGGGAGACACACCATGAAGACGTACTCAGGCTATTCGATGGTCGCGCTGCTCGCGTCCACAGCATTGGCTCAGGCAGGCGGGATCGAGCGGACAACGCAATCCGTCGCGCCTCTGTTTGAAACGGGCCGCTATCTGGAGCTTTCGTTCACACACCTATCGCCAAGCGTCGACGGCGTTGGCGTCGCGCTGACAACAGGTTCACCATCGGGCGACATGCTGGAAAGCTACTTTCAGTTCGGCGCGGCGTACAAAGCCGACATTAACAACGAACTCTCCTACGCCATCATCTTCGACACTCCGTACGGCGCCAACGTCGCCTACCCGGCCGGCACCGGCTACTTCGCTCAGGGTTCAACGGCAGAGCTGAAATCCTACGCCCTGACCGGGCTCGTGAAGTACAAGTTCCCGTCCAACTTCAGCGTCTACGGCGGTCTGCGCGCGCAGTCACTGGAAGCCACGACCAACATCACATTCGCAGGCTACAACGCCAACGCCGAGCGCGACTACGGCCTCGGCTTCGTCATCGGCGCCGCGTACGAGATCCCCGAAATCGCCGCCCGCGTCTCGCTGACCTACAACTCCGAGATCAAGCACGAACTGGCGACCACTGAAATCGGCGGGTTCGGAACCATTGCCTCGACGACAACGGTTGAGACACCGGATTCCGTCAACCTCGAATTCCAAAGCGGCGTCGCTGAAGACACGCTCGTGTTCGGCTCGATCCGCTGGGTTGACTGGTCAGAGTTCACGCTCGACCCCACGGCCTGGAACACCTTCGTCACAGGCGGCCGCCCGCTGGTGAGCTACGGCGGAGATTACGTCACCTATACGCTGGGTGTCGGACGCCGTCTGAACGACCAATGGTCGGTGGCAGGGACCATCGGGTTCGAGAATGAGGTCAATGCCCTCACCACCAACCTCGGTCCTGTAGACGGCAACTGGTCTGTCGGCATCGGCGCCACCTACGCGGTGTCGGAAAACGTCGAACTCACCGGCGGCATCCGCTACATCGACATCGGCAACGCAGGCACCAATGTCGGCGCCCCAGTGCCCGGCGGCCTCTTCGAAGACAACTCCGCCGTCGCCGCAGGCTTCCGCCTCGCCTACAACTTCTAACGGGCACCCCTCCATCTTGGGAAAAATACTCCGGGGGATGTGGGGGGCAGGCCCCCCACCCGTCTCAGCAAGCACCACCGTTTGAACGACGAAAAAGCGAGGCGACCTCGCACGAGGTCGACGAGCACCCCTCAGGCGAAATGCGCCGCGACGTACCGCTCGCGGGGCGCATCACGATGCTCCCACAGATACAGCGCCTGCCACTGGCCCAGCATCATCTTCCCCTCACTGACCGGGATCGACAGGCTCACCGGCAGATGCGACGACCGGATATGCCCCGGCATATCATCCGTCCCCTCATAGGTATGCTTCAGGTAGGACATCGACGGATCGTCCGACCGCGGCGCAAACCGCTGCACCCAGTTCTGCAAATCCGTCTGCACCTGTGGATCCGCGTTTTCCTGGATCAGGATCGACGCTGACGTGTGCCGGATCATCAATGTCAGCAACCCGTCCCCGGGCTGCAGCTCTTCCAGCCAGCGCATCGGCCCATCGGTAAACTCATACAACCCAGCCCCATCGGTCTGGACCGTGAACGTCGTGATTTGGCCGCTCAAAGCTCGATCCCGCCCTCGGGCACTGCCTCTTCAGGCCGCAACGGCTCTTTCCGGCGGATGATGATGTCGCCGTTCGGCAGAACCTCGGGCGGATGGTACGCGTTGATGTCGCCCAGCAGACCACGCAATTGCTCCATCGCCGGGTCCATCTGTTCTGCAAATTCACGCAGTCCGGGCTCCACCTGCTCCATCAACTCCTGGAACAACATCCGGGCGCCCCGATCAATCAAATCGAGGCCCTCCTCCGCGTCCTCAGCCGCCACGGGCGTCGCCGCAAGGCACAGAACCATCGCAAAAACGTGTCTCATGCCCGCTATATAGTCAAAACTCGCGCCGGGTTAAATGTCGATATCAAGCGACACCGGGAAATGATCCGACCCCGTCAGCAGCGCATCCCGCAGGTCGTCGCACTCGTAACAGGCCCGATCCTCGAACGGATGCCAGATGCGCCACGCTCCGCCCTTGGCGCGCAGATCAGGAGACACCATCACGTAGTCAATCAGCGTCTGCATCCACCGCTCTTCCTGAGCGACCCAGAACCGCGCCGAGGCCGGCATCACCCCGAACCGCCGTTGCATCGCCAGCGCCGCGTGGTGATCGTACAGCGCCGTCTGCGCTTCTTCGCCCAGCACAATCTCCACCCCAGAGCGTCCAAACAGCCGCTCATACTCGTCCAGCCCGGGCCCATCGTTGAAATCACCCAGCACGATCAGCGGATCGCCCTCCGCCAGATGCTCATCCACCCGCCGCCGCAACCAGATGCACTGCGCCAACTGCTTGCGCCGGTTGGCAATCGCCAGCCGCATGATCGCCGCCTTGCCCTTGACGCCATACGGCGCCTTGGACTTCGCGTGCACCCCGATCATCCGAAACCGAAAGCCGCCAGCCGTCCTGCACTCCAACTCCAGAGGCGGTTTCGACCACCGCACCACGTCTGGCGCGTCATCCACGTCGAGGTCGATCCGAAAGCTCCCGTCAAAGCGCGGCGCCTCCGCCGCCTCGCTCGTGGGCCCTTTCGGATCGTGCTCAACGGTCAGCGCGTCGGGATCGTACAGCAGCGCAATCTCCTGCTGCGTCTCGTTGACGTACCCCATCAACGCCTCTCGCGTCCGCAGCCCCGCCCAATCCGCAAAATTCCGCAGCGCCGCTTCGCCGTCCCTGCGCTTGTGCCCATCGGGGGCTTCGATGACCATCACGGCATCCGCATCGACCTCCCGAAACACCCGTTTCAACGCCCGAAGCTGCTGGGCCCGAGTCACATCCCGCCGTCCAGACCACCGCTCGTCCTCCAGCAGAGCCCCGGCATCGTCGAAAAGATTCCCCATCCATTCAACGTTGTACGTGGCGATCCTCACGCCGAGGTCCCGCTGATCTCGTCCCACGCCCGATTGATCGCGATCAACCGCTTTTCGGCCATCCGAATGGCCTCTTCCGGAACACCGCGCGCCATCATCCGATCCGGATGCGTCTCCCGCACCAACTGCCGCCACGCGGCCCTCGCCTCATCCAGCGAGGCATCAGGCGCAATCCCCAACACATCATACGGATCCGGCGGCGCATCCGGGACAAACCGCGTGCGGATCGCCCGGAACTCCCGCTCCGGCACTTCAAAAATCTCCGCCACACGGGTCAGGAACACATCCTCGCTCGGGTGATACTGCCCGTCCGCCACCGCGATGTGGAACAGCCCCTCCAGCAGATCGCTCAGCGCCTGACGCTCCACCCCGAACATCCGGTTGATCCGATCCGCGTAATCCTCAAACCCCGCCACATCCTGCCGCGCCATGTTGAACACCCGCGCCGCATTCGCCTCTTCCTCCGCCGGGATCGTGAACACCTCGCGAAACGCCGCAACCTCGTCCCGCGTCACCATGCCGTCCGCCTTCGCCATCTTCGCTCCCAGCGCGATAACGGCAATCGTGAAGGCCACTGTCCGCTCCGGCGGCGCCCGCAGCCGGTCGAACACCGTCGCGAGACCTTCGCCCGAGGCCAACGCCGCCAGCGCCGCACTTATCCTCGACCAGATCGACATGGCCGCAGCCTAGCCGCTCTGCAGCGCGGCAAACAGAGGTCATTGCGCAACATCCGGGTCGCACTCCCCCGGCAAATCGGCGAGGCTCACCGCATGACGATCACCCCCCGCGCCTGGCTGGATATCCTGTGCCTCTCCTTCATCTGGGGCGGCTCGTTCCTTGCGATGCGCATCGCTCAGGACGATCTGCCGGTCTTTACCGTGGTCGCGCATCGCATCTTCTGGGCGACACTGGTCCTCTGGGCCATCGTTCTGCTTCGTCGACTGCCTCTGCCAACGTCGCCCCGCATCTGGGGCGCGCTGCTCGTGATGGGGTTCTTCAACAATGTGCTGCCGTTCTGCCTGATTGTCTGGGCGCAAGAGACAATTGAGACCGGCCTCGTCTCCATCCTCAACGCCACAACGGCGATCTTCGGCGTTCTTCTAGCGTCGCTCGTCTTCGCCGACGAACGTCTCACCCCGCGCCGCGCCATCGGGATCGCCCTCGGCTTCCTCGGTTGCGCCACGGCCATCGGCCTCGACAGCCTGCGCTCGCTAGACCTCCAGTCCCTCGCGCAACTCGCCATCCTCGGAAGCTCACTCTCCTACGCCATCGCGGGCGCCTGGGGCCGCAAGACCCTGCAGGGCCTCCGCCCCGAGGTCGCCGCCGCCGGGATGCTCGCCGGGTCCACCCTCCTCGCCATGCCGTTCGCGTGGCTCATGGACGGGCCCCCGACGCTGAAACTCGCCGCCGACACCTGGGCCGCCATCGCCTATGTCTCGGTCCTCGCGAGCGGGGTCGCCTACCTCCTCTACTACCGTATCCTCGCCGCCGCGGGCGCCGGAAACGTCGTCCTCTGCACCCTTCTCGTCGCCCCCATCGCCATAGTCCTAGGCGCCCTCTTCCGGAACGAATCCCTACCGCCCCAGGCCCTCGCAGGCTTCGCCTTGCTGGCGCTCGGCCTCCTGGTGCTCGACGGCCGCCTCCTGCGCCGGCGCCACAGAGGGCCGCAAGACAGCACGCCCTGACTGGCAGCACCGCCGCTGATCCCGTAACGCATCGGGCATGGTATACGAATCGGCCGAAAGCTGGCGAAACGCCCCGCAAAAGCGCGTCTGCCTGTTCGGCATGTCAGGGCTGGGGAAAACGCACATCTCGAACATGCTGCGCGAGACGGGCAGCTGGTTCCACTACTCCGTCGATTACCGCATCGGCACGCGCTACATGGGCGAACACATCGCCGACAGCTTCAAGGCCGAAGCGATGCGCATGCCCTACCTCGCGCAGCTCCTGCGCAGCGACTCGATTTACATCGCGTCGAACATCACGTTCAACAACCTCGCGCCGCTGTCGACGTATCTCGGCAAGCCGGGCGCGCAGGCCAAAGGCGGCCTGCCCTTCGACGAATACATGCGCCGGCAAGAGCTGCACCGCATTGCCGAGGTCAACGCCATGCTCGACACCGGCTATTTCGTCGACCGGGCGAAGGCGCTGTACGACTACGACAACTTCGTCTGCGACTCGTCGGGGTCCCTGTGCGAGGTTGTGACCCCCGACGACCCCAACGACCCCGTCCTGCGCACCCTGTCGCAATCCCACCTGTTGGTCTGGATCAAGGGAACCGAGGCGCACACCGCCGAACTCGTTAGCCGCTTCGACCGCGCGCCGAAGCCCATGTATTACCAGCCGAAATTCCTGCAAGCGGCATGGAACGCCTACCTCGCCGAAACCGGAGACGCCGAAGCTGAGGTCGATCCCGACACCTTCGTCCGCTGGACCTACGCCCGAGCGCTCGCACACCGCCAACCCCGCTACGAAGCCATGGCCCGCTGGGGCATCACCCTCGCCGCTGAAGACGTCGCCCGCGTACAGGGCGCCGAAGACTTCTCCGACCTGATCGCCTCAACGCTGGGCTAAAACCGCGCGGACTCAAGGCCAAAGGCCGCCGCGCATCGCCGGGCCCACCCGAGGCCCGGCGATATGGCAACCACAAGCGCATCACTCGAAGCGAAGGCGGGACACACGAATAAAGTGCTCAGAAACCCCGTCAGATCGCCGATCCTGGGCCCGTCGACACGCGGCTACTACTCCCCGGTCCAATCCGGCATAGGCTGTTTCGAGACAAACGCCCCGATCCCGCCCTCGGCATCCTTCGCCATCATGTTCTCCGCCATGACCCGACCCGCATAGGCATAGGCCTCCGCCAACGGCATCTCCGCCTGCTCATAGAACGCCCGCTTGCCGATCTTCACGGCGGCGGGCGACTTGTCGGCAATGATCCGGGCCATCTTCATAGACTCCGCTTCCAGATCAGCCCGGGGAACAACTCGATTGATTAAACCCATCTCCGCCACGCGTGCAGCGGGCAGGAACTCCCCTAACAGCAGCATCTCCATCGCCTTCTTCCGCGTCACATTCCGGCTCAGCGCCACCATCGGGGTCGAGCAAAACAGCCCGATATTCACCCCCGACGTCGCAAACGTCGCCTCCTCCGAGGCAACCGCAAGATCGCACATCCCCACCAACTGGCACCCGGCGGCGGTGGCAATGCCCTTCACCTCCGCAATCACCGGCTGCGGCAGGCGCACGACGCGCATCATCATGGCGCTGCACGTCGCGAACAGATCCTGAAAGTACTGAAACCCGCCATCCGCATCCGCCCGCCGCGCCGTCATCTCTTTCAGGTTGTGCCCCGCGCAAAAATGATCCCCCGCCGACCGCAGGATCACCGCCTTCACCGCCCAATCCTCGCCGATCTCATCCAGCACCTCGGACAGCCGCGCCAGCATCGCCTCCGACAGCGCGTTGATCGACTTCGGCGCGTTCAGCGTCAGAACCGCAACGCCATCCTCATCCTCCCGCAGCACCAGATCTTGCGTCGCG
>JBCCXY010000092.1:0-16273 GCA_039190895.1 Pseudomonadota bacterium
CATGCCAATGACGATCTCTTTGACGCCGAGCGCGCCGCCGCGCTTAATGATCTGCTCCATCGCGGGGACAAGGCTTTCGCCGCCGTCGAGACCGAAGCGCTTGGTGCCCATGTATTTGACATGGAGGAACTTTTCGAAGCCTTCGGCCTCAACAAGCGAGTTCAAAATCGCCTTTCGGCCTTCGCGCGTGAAGCCGATTTCTTTGCCGTAGCCTTCGATACGCTCCTTGAGCCACGAGGCCTCTTCGGGGTTCGAGATGTGCATGTATTGCAGAGCGAAGGTGCCGCAGTAGGTGCGCTGGACGATGGCGATAATCTCACGCATCGAGGCCATTTCGAGGCCGAGGACCTGGTCGATGAAGATCGGGCGGTCCATGTCGGCCTCGGTGAAGCCGTAGGATTTGGGGTCAAGCTCCGGGTGGGGCGTCGTCTCGCGCATCCCGAGGGGGTCGAGGTCGGCCACGAGGTGGCCCCGGATGCGGTAGGCGCGGATGATCATCAGCGCGCGGATCGAGTCGAGCACGGCGCGTTTGATCTGGTCGTTCGAGACCTCGACGCCCGCCTCGGCAGCCTTGCCTTTGATCTTCTCCGCCGCCTTGTCAGCGGTATCGGGGCCGAGGTCGCCCCATTGCCCGTCAAGCGCAGCAGTCAGGTCATCGCTCGGTTGCGGCGGCCAGTCGGTGCGGGCCCAGGACGGGCCTTCGGCTTCGCGCTTTGCGTCGATCTCGGTATCGCCCAGGCCGCGGAAGAACGCCTGCCACGCCTCATCGACCGCGTTCGGATCGGTGGCGTAGCGGGCGTAGAGCTGTTCGATGTATTCCGCGTTGTGGCCCTGCAGAAAGGACGAGGCGTGGAACTGGTCATTTGGGCTTTGGTCGGTCATGGCGTTACCTCACAATTCCGAACACCGAAAGAAAACGGTGTCCTTTCCGGGGGATTGGGACCGTCGCTCGTAGTCGACGCGGCCGTCATTCAGGTCTTTGCAAAAGGTGGTGAGCCAGGCCGAGACATCGGCCTCGGTGGCGGAGTGGTCGATCCGGAAGCGCAGGTCGAACCGGGTGCTTTGGGTGTAGCTCAGTTCGGATTGGCCGGGCATGCGGGTGACGCGCATGTCCTCGCATCCTGGGGTACGGACGATCTGGCCGTCATGCCGCCACCCGATGGCGAGGTCGCATTGCGCCTGTGCGCCCGACGCGAGGGCGATGGCCGCAACGGCGAGGGGGGAGGACGAGCGGGGGGTCATTCGAAGACGTCCGCCATGTCCTGGCCCGGATGTTCGAGGGGGCTGGGGCCGTATTTGTTCGTGCCGGGCTGGGATTTCTGGATCAGCCAGACGAGTTGCAGGATGAACCCCGCTGCCATCACCAAGGCGCCGATGATGACCGAGACGTTGGAGGCGAGGCCGATGCCCATGATGAGCGCGCCCACCACCAACCCGATGAGCGGGACGAAGATGTAGTAACCCGGTCGCCCCGTATCATGCAGGCGCCGGACGATGACGGTGATCGTCGGGACAAGGACGGCGAGCGACGTGACCACACCGATCGGGGTCGGGGCGTCGAGGTCGAAGCCAAACAGCAGCCCGTCGAGGATCGCGGCGACGATGGCGAGGAGGATCGTGAACAGGTAGAACCACCAGAACTCCGCCCGCCGCGCCCGGCCGGAAATCTTCACGTACTTCTGGAAGCATATGGTGACGGCCTCTTTGAACCCCATTTGCGGCGAGCCGTAGGCGGGTGCGTCTGTCATGGCGTCGCCTTTGCTTGCTGGGTCAATCGAACACGTCCGCCACCTCTCCGGTGGGGTGATCTATGGGGTTGGGACCATACTTGTTGCCGTCGGGTTCCGACCTCCTGACGAGTTGCCAGATCAGCAATAGGATGCCCGCCAGCATGATCGCCGCGCCGACAAGGCGGAGCTCCATCCCGACGTTGATCGCCCCTATGATCAGGCTGCCCGCGATAAATGTGATCACCGGGATCAGCAGATAATACCCGGGACGCCCCGTGTCGTGCAGGCGGCGTATGGTGACGGAGAGGTGCGGCAGGACCACCGCGAGCGCGAAGACGGTCGAGGTTGGCGCAAAGCTTTCGCCGGGTGCGGGCGGGAACAGCAGTCCGTCGAGGAATCGCAGGATCGTCGAGGTGACGAAGCTGAAGAGGGTGAACCACCAGTATTCTGCACGCCGTGCGCGACCCCGGAAGCGGATGTACTTCCGAAATCAGGCTTTCACCGCTGTCCAGGGCCCCATGGCGCATTACCCGATGGCCTCGACGACGGCCTCGCCCAACTGTGCGGGGCTTTCCGCCACGACGATCCCGGCGGAGCGCATGGCCTCGATCTTGTCTTCGGCGCCGCCCTGGCCGCCCGAGACGATGGCGCCCGCGTGGCCCATGCGACGTCCCGGAGGCGCCGTGCGGCCCGCGATGAACCCGGCGGTTGGTTTGGAGCGGCCCTTTTTCGCCTCGTCCTTCAGGAACTGCGCGGCCTCTTCCTCGGCAGAACCGCCGATTTCGCCGATCATGATGATCGACTGGGTTTCATCGTCGGCGAGGAACCATTCCAGGACGTCGAGGTGCTCCGTCCCCTTGATCGGGTCGCCGCCGATGCCGACGCAGGTGCTCTGCCCCAGCCCGACGTCGGTGGTCTGCTTCACCGCCTCATAGGTCAGCGTGCCCGACCGCGACACGACGCCGACGGTGCCGCGTTTGTGGATGTGGCCCGGCATGATGCCGATCTTGCAGGCGTCCGGTGTAATGACCCCGGGGCAGTTGGGGCCGACCAACGTCGTGCTCGACCCGGCGAGGACGCGCTTGACCTCCATCATATCCAGGACCGGGATACCTTCGGTGATGCAGACAACGAGGGGGATTCCTGCGTCGATCGCCTCAAGGATCGAGTCCGCCGCGAAGGGGGGCGGGACGTAGATGACGCTGGCGTTGGCGCCGGTTTCGGCAACCGCCTCGTGGCAGCTATTGAACACCGGCAAGTCAAGGTGCGTCTGGCCGCCTTTGCCGGGGGTCACGCCGCCGACCATCTTGGTGCCGTAGGCGATGGCCTGTTCGGAGTGGAACGTGCCCTGAGAGCCGGTGAAGCCCTGGCAGATCACTTTGGTGGTTTCGTCGACGAGTACGGCCATCTTTCGGTCCTTTTGGTTATTCGGTGAGCGGTGTCAGACGCTCGACGTTCAGAAATGTCTCGATGCCGTTCGGGCCGGGGCGGGTGCCCACGTGGACGACGGCGATGCGGTTGGGGTTGAGGTATCGGGCGGCGAGAAGGGCGGTGCCGTCGGTCGCCGGGTGCGTGTCGGGGACGGGCGCCTCGCGGCGGATGCCTTCGCGGTTCAGCGCGTCGGTGACGGTTCGCGCGGCTGCGTCTGAGTGATCGCCGTCCAGCGCAACCTCGCAGCGGCGGTCGGTGCCGGGGGTGACCTTCGCGCGCGCTTCGGACGGGGCGACGTTCGAGAACGGGCGCAGATCGTAGAAGTCATAGCGCAGGCCGTTGAACGCGGCCTCGGCCTTTGCGGCGGTCAGGAGCGGGCTGAAGCAGTTCCGCGAGAACTCCCGCAGCGCGTCGGCGCTGGCCGGTGCTGCCGCGAGGGCGGATATGAGGGCGAGGCCACGCATCACACCGCGTAGAACCCATAGATGCGGGACGTGCCGTTCTCGGCGCAGCTCTGAGCGCCGCCTTCGGCCGCAACGCCGATGACGTGGGGGATCGGCGTGCCGGGCTGTTCGTAGGTCACGCAGGTGGCGCCGCCGGGGCCTTGCGTCGGTTTGCGGATGTAGGACGGGTAGAACCGGGGCATCAGGCCATCGAGGATCGCGGTTGCCTGCGACGCCCCCACACTGCCCGAGGTGGCAAAGCAATCCGAAGGCATCTCACCATAGTACAGTTGCGCCGTGGCGCTGTTGCCCGGGGCGGTGAAATAGTGGGTCGTGTCCGAGTTGCCGGTGCTGCGCTCTACCCGTTCGGAAAAGCCTGCTTGGCGGAACATCTGCGCGCGCTGGGCGCCAGGGATGCCGGGGCGCAGACAAAGCTCTGCCGCGAGGGCGAAGTTGGCGGCGGCGGGTGACTGGGCTTGCGGCTGTTGCTGCGCGGGGGCGGCGGTGGGCAGGCCCGAGATGACGAAGCCCGCGATGTCGCCCACCTCGGGCTTGCGGTAGGCCAGCAGGGCGTAAGACACCGGGCCTTCCTGCGTCACGTAATAGCGCGCGGTGCCCTGCGGCGCGGGCTCCACCCGCCTTGTGACTGAGGGCATCAAGCCCTGCGCCATGGCGCGATCGACGGCGGCCACCGCGTCTCCGGGTTGGAGGGCGGGGCCATAGGCGATGCAATAGGCTGTGCCCTGGGCGTCGGTCGTCTGGATTTCGAGGGTGATGCCGAAGGCCGCGTCCTTGCGGTCGAGGCGATGCTTGCCGGGCGCGAATTCCGTCGCGACCCAGCCGAAATTGTCTGCGGTGGCGAGGCCGCCGAGGAACTGTTCCGGGTTGCCGAGGGGGCGGTTGGAGCCCTGAAGGCACTGCCGCAGCGCGTCCCCGGCCTTCAGCGTGCCCTGCGTCTGGGCGGCGGCGGGACTGGCGAGCAGCGCGAGGATCAGGGCGGCGCGGATCATTTGAGCGCGCTCACATGGAAGCGGACGGCGCCGAGTTCGACCTGGGCGGTGGCGACGGCGTCGCTGTCGGGCCAGAGGCCGGTCATGTGGAAGACGAACCAGTCGCCGGAGTCGAACGCCTCGGGGCTTTCGCCCGGGTCCCACATCGGGGTGATGAGGGGGACGCGGCCTCCTACGACCGTCTCAGCGACGCTGGTGAGCATCGGGCGCAGGGCGTCCGCGATCTCGGGCGCTTCGGGGAAGTTTGGGATCGTGGCGCTGATCGTGCAGGAGCGGAGGCCGAGGGCGGAGACTTCGACATAATCGGTGATCCCCTCGGTCTGCGCGGTGTGGACGAGGACGTATTGGCCGTCGTCAGAGCGGTAAACGGCGTCTTCGCCCGCCGGGCCGGGGCGGGCGAGGGTGGCCATGTAGACATCGGGGTCGGCCAGTGCTTGGGGGCAGATGTTGGTGAAGCGGGTGAGTGCTGATTTCAGAGCATCAGTGGTGTCGGCCGTTGCGGGCGTCGGCATGAGGAGAAGGGCACAGAGCCGCCAAGTGGTGTGCTTCCATCCTTTGACCAGAAGGGGCTGGTGGCGCGGTCCGAGGCGTTGCGCTGTCATCCCAACCGAGCCTTCTTTTTGAGATCCGCGAGCAGGGAGACGGCGCCGAATACTCCGACCAGAAGCAGAGGCGCGAAGAGAATGCCCAAGAATGCAAAACCCGGACCGGGGTCGCAGTTGTTGATGCAGGCGTTTGCGTCCGTTTCCGAGGCGAAGGCGCAGGCCGCGCGGCAAGCGCTCACTTCAGCTTCGATCTTCGCCGAGAGGACCGACATAATCAGGAACAATATCGCTGGGCCAGCAACAAACAGAATTGCGGAGGTGCGACGGATGTTGGCCCCGCCCGGCTGGGTCCACACGGCCATCAGCCACAGGGCTGCTGCCACGGGTGAGACCCAACAGACGACTATGATGATCTTCCAGAACACATCGGGCCTTTGGGTTAGCCTTTCACCGCCGCCACGATCTTTTCCGCGCCGTCCTTCAGGTCGTCGGCGGCAATGACGTTGACGTCGGACTCATTGATGATGCGCTTGCCTTCCTCGACGTTCGTGCCCTCAAGGCGGACGACGAGGGGGACTTGCAGGCCGACCTCTTTCACCGCTTCGACGACGCCTTCGGCGATAACGTCGCAACGCATGATGCCGCCGAAGATGTTGACGAGGATGCCTTTCACCTGCGGGTCGGAGGTGATGATCTTGAACGCCTCGGTCACCTTTTCCTTCGTCGCGCCGCCGCCGACGTCGAGGAAGTTGGCGGGTTCGGAGCCGTAGAGCTTGATGATGTCCATCGTTGCCATGGCCAGCCCCGCGCCGTTGACCATGCAGCCGATCTCACCGTCCAGCGCGATGTAGTTCAGGTCGTACTTGGAGGCGGCGAGTTCCTTCGGGTCCTCTTCGGACTCGTCGCGCAGGGCGGCGATGTCCTGATGGCGGTAGATCGCGTTGCCGTCGAAGCCCATCTTCGCGTCGAGGCACTTGAGGTCGCCGCCGTCGGTGACGATCAGCGGGTTGATCTCCAGCATCTCCATGTCTTTTTCAGTGAAGAGCTTGTAGAGCGTTCCCATCAGCTTAACGCATTGCTTCACCTGCGCGCCTTCAAGGCCGAGCGCGAAGGCGATGCGGCGCCCGTGGTAGGGCTGGTAGCCGGTGGCGGGGTCGACGGTGATCGTGAGGATCTTTTCGGGCGTCTTCTCGGCGACCTCTTCGATGTCCATGCCGCCCTCGGTCGAGGCGACGTAAGAGATGCGGGAGGTGCCGCGGTCAACGAGGAGGGCGAGGTAGAGCTCGCGGTCGATGCCGGAGCCGTCTTCGATATAGACGCGTCCAACCTGCTTGCCTGCGTCGCCGGTCTGCTTGGTGACGAGGGTCCGGCCCAGCATCTTGCGCGCCTCTTCGGCGGCTTCCTCGACGGATTTCGTGATGCGCACGCCGCCTTTGTCGCCTGCGTCGGCTTCTTTGAACGTCCCCTTGCCGCGCCCGCCGGCGTGGATCTGGGCCTTGACGACCCAGATGGGCCCGTCAAGCTCTCCCGCCATGGTCTTGGCTTCTTCAGAGCGTGTGACGATGCGACCGTCGGAGACCGGGGCGCCGTAGTCGCGGAGAAGGGCCTTGGCCTGGTATTCGTGGATATTCATGCGGGTCGCCCTTTCCGTCTGGCTGTTTCCCAAGGGTTGTCAGGGGATGACGGGCGATGGAACCGGAATATTGCATGGATTGAGGGGAATCTCAGGTTTGTGATCACACATATTTTTCGTGTGATCACAAATAGACTTAAGTAGGGGGCGAGGCAGACGCTCATCGAGCTCTGACAAGCTCGCCTCGCTTGGGTGTCGCGTCAGGTGTCGAGGACGGGGTGGCTGTAGCTGACGAGGCACAGGTCGAGGCCCGCTGTCACTGTCTTGGCGACGGCGGCGTGGAGGGCGTCGAGGATCCACGCTTGTGGGTTGCCGAAGACGCCGCCGCCGAGAAGGGTCAGGAAGCATGGCCGATCCGGAGTGCGGGCGGTGATGCGGAGGGTGGCCTCGTAGCTTGCCTCCAGAACGAGGCGGGCGAGGGGCTCCCACGCCGAAAGCGGTTCGTTGGCGTAGGCGATGGGGAGGGCGGAGGCGTAGACCTGGGTGACGCGGTGTCGGGGGGCGGTGATGGTGACCTCGGTTTCAGCCTGCACGCCGATGCGGAGGTGGCCGGAGAGGTCGCGGGACGCAAGCCGTTCGGCGGCGCGGGTCAGGCCACCCGGCAGTGGCAAAGCGTAGCCGTTGCGCATCTGCCAGATGTCGCCGCCAAGCGCCCGGTGCAGGTCGGCGGCCGTGTCGATCTGGTGCGCTGCGGACTGGCCGGGGCCGTGGGGCAGCGGGACGAAATAGTTGCGATAAAGGGTTCCGGCCCCGCAGGCCATGGCGCAGGCGGGCCCTTGGGTGTGGTCGTCTGCGTAGGCGCGGATGCCATCCTCTGGCGTGACGCCCGGATGCGGCATTTCCAGCAGGTTGAACTGGGAGGCGACCATGAAGGTCGCCGACGCATTGGCGGGGTCGGCGTGCAGATCGCGGACGTCGGCGATGATCTCGGTCAGCCGGGATGGGCCGCGGTCGCGCAGGGGCTCGGCCCGGAGTTCGGCGAGGCTTGGTGTCGTGAGCGTGCCGCAGAACAGCGTCTGACCGTGGGCGGTTACGATCCGATGGCCGTCAAGCATCAGCCCCGCGCGGACCGTTTCAGGGTCATCCTGCGCGAGGCCGGTGAGGTCGTGGAACCAGTCGGTCAGCCGCCCAGGTTCTCGTCAATGCCCCTGCAGGCCTCGACCAGGCCCTTCACCGCGTCGACGGATTTGTCGAACATGGCTTGTTCGTCGGCGGTCAGGTTGATTTCGACAATGCGCTCAATCCCGCCTTTGCCGATGACCGTGGGCACGCCGACATACAAGCCCTTCAGGCCGAACTTGCCGTTCACGTAGGCCGCGCAGGGCAGCAGGCGCTTCTGATCTTTGAGGTAGGCTTCGGCCATTTCGATTGCCGAGGACGCGGGGGCATAGAAGGCCGATCCAGTGCCGAGGAGGCGCACGATCTCGGCCCCGCCGTCGCGGGTGCGCTGGACGATGGCGTCGAGGTTTTCCTGCGTCGTCCAGCCCATCTCTACGAGGTCGGGCAGGGGGATGCCTGCGACGGTGGAATAGCGGGTGAGGGGGACCATGGTGTCGCCGTGACCTCCCAAAACGAAGGCGGTCACGTCCTTCATCGAGACGTCGAACTCCAGCGACAGGAAGTGACGGAAGCGGGCCGAGTCGAGGATGCCCGCCATGCCGACGACGCGTTCATGCGGGAGGCCGGAGTATTCGCGCAGCGCCCAGACCATGGCGTCGAGCGGGTTGGTGATGCAGATGACGAACGCGTCCGGGGCGTGCGTCTTGATGCCTTCGCCCACGGACTTCATCACCTTGAGGTTGGTGCCCAGCAGGTCATCCCGGCTCATCCCCGGTTTGCGGGGCACCCCGGCGGTCACGATGCAGACGTCGGCGCCACGGATATCGGCATAGTCGTTGGCCCCGCTCATCGCGGCGTCGAATTTCTCGACCGGGCCGGATTCGGCAAGGTCCAGCGCCTTTCCCTGGGGCACGCCTTCGGTGATGTCGAACAGGACGACATCGCCCAGTTCCTTGAGCGCCGCGAGGTGGGCGAGCGTGCCGCCGATTTGCCCTGCACCGATCATCGCGATCTTGGGTCTGGCCATTGGACTTAACTCCAGTATGTGATTTTGCGAGTCAGGGCGTTGCGTAGCGGGCAGGGCCTGCAGGTGCAAGACGGTGGCGTGAATGCTTAACGATCCCTTGTTTGTCGCGCTTGCCGTTGTCGCCGTTTTGTTTGCCGGTGTGTCGAAGGGCGGGTTCGGCTCGGGCGCGAGCTTTGCGGCGGCGCCGTTGATGGCGCTCGTGATCGAGCCGCAGGTGGCGCTGGGGATCATGATGCCGGTCTTGATCGTGATCGATCTGACGGCGGTGCGGCCTTACTGGCGGAAATGGGATTGGGCCAAGGGACGGTTACTGATGCTGTCGGCGATCCCGGGGCTTTTGCTGGGCTATTTGCTGTTATCCGTCGCGCCCACGGACGTGCTGCGTGGGTTGATTGGCGCCGTCGCGTTGCTTTTCGTGGCGTGGCGGCTTCTGGGCGCCCACCGCATGGAAGGGGGGCGACCCTTACCCGCTTGGGTCGGGGCGCTGTGTGGGGCGACGGCGGGGTTCACCAGCTTTGTCAGCCATGCCGGTGGCCCGCTTGTGGCGGTGTATATGCTGAGCCGACAGATCGACAAGACGACCTATCAGGCGACAACCGTGCTGATTTTTGGGGTGTTGAACGCCGTGAAGGTCGGGCTTTACGTGCCGCTGGGCCTGTACACGGCGGACACTCTGGTGACGAGCCTGTGGCTCGCCCCGGTTGCTGTGGTGGGGACATATCTGGGCGTCTGGGCGCACCGCGTTGTGCCAGAGCGGGTGTTCTTCGGGCTGACCTATGTGATGCTGATCTGCGCCGGGTCGAAGTTGCTGTGGGATGCGTTCACGTAAAGGGGGCAAGAGGGGTGCAAGCACCCATCTTTCGCCTGTTACAGTGAGGTGCCTTTCGGCCCCAGCTCTTCCGCGACTTCTTCGTAGGACTGGCCGGAGGCCAGAAGGCAGGTGAGGCCCGTTGGCGAGGTGACAATCACCGTCCAGCTGCCGGTTTCGTTCGAGGCGAAGACCTCAAGCACCTGATTGCCGCTGCCAAGCCCGACGGAGCGGCGGGTTTCGCCATATCGCTCTGCCAACACCGAGAGGATCCGGTCACGCGGGCCGCATTTTCGTTGTGTTTGGCTGTAGGCATGTGTTGCGCACAGGACGAGCAGGCCGAAGCCCAGTGCGAGCGTGAAGAGTTGCCGTGTCATTTCGAAGCCTTCCCTTTCCGGCTTTCCAAGCCGTTACGGGACCGTTCGGGTCCGTGGGATCAGTGGCGGGAATGTGGCAAGAACGGGCGAAGAATAGGTTAACGCCCCGTACGCGCCGCAGCGCAGAAATTTTGGGTTGCCAAAAGCTGCGCGAACATGCTTTGAGACGCAAGAAAGTTGCGAGGATGTTGTATGGTAGAGTCGATGCGGCCGCTTCGGTCAGTCTTGTACATTCCGGCGTCGAAACAGAGGGCGCTGGAGAAGGCGCGCGGCCTGAAGGCCGACGCCATCATCTTTGATCTGGAAGATGCCGTCTCGCCCACCGAGAAGATCGCCGCACGGCACACGTTGTCGGCGGCCCTCGCAGAGGGCGGCTATGGCGACCGGCTTCGCATCGTTCGGATCAACGGGCTTGATACACCTTGGGGCAGGGAGGATGCCGCGCTGGCGCAGGCTTGTGACGCGGTTTTGGTCCCCAAGGTCGGCGCCGCCGCTGATGTGTCGGCGGCGGCGTCGCTGACGGGCGACACGCCGTTGTGGGCGATGATCGAGACACCGCAGGGCGTTCTGAATGCCGCAGACATCGCGCAGGCGCCCGGCATGGCCGGGTTCGTGATGGGCACGAACGATCTGGCGAAGGATCTTGGCGCCCGTGTCGGGCCGGATCGGGTGGAGTTAATGCAGAGCCTCCAGATGGCGCTGCTCGCGGCACGTATGGCGGGCATCCCCTGCATCGATGGCGTGTTCAATGCGTTCAAGGACGAGGATGGACTGCGACGCGAATGCCAGCAGGGCCGCGACCTGGGGATGGATGGCAAGACCCTGATCCACCCGGCGCAGATCGACATCGCCAACGCGGTTTTTGCGCCCGACGATGACGAGGTGACGCTGGCGCGCCGCCAGATCTCGGCCTTTGACGAAGCAACGGCGCGGGGCGAAGGCGTGGCCGTGGTCGATGGACGCATCGTGGAGAACCTGCATGTCGAGACGGCGCGCAAGGTCCTGGCCCGAGCGGACGCGATTGCCCGGCTGGAGGCGGCATGACGCTTCTCATCCTTGGACTGGTGCTCTGGATCGCCGGGCACCTGTTCAAACGGGCCCTGCCCTCGGTCCGGCAGGGGATGGGCGACGCGGGCAAAGGTGTCGCGGCGCTTGTGATCGTGGCGTCGGTGATCGCAATGATCATCGGCTATCGGCAGGCTGACTACATACCGGTCTATGACCCACCGCTCTGGACCCGGCACATCAACAACCTGCTGATGATCGTTGCTGTTATCCTGTTCGGGTTGGGCAGCAGCAAAAGCCCGTGGCGCGCGAAGTTGCGGCATCCGATGCTGCTGGGGATGGCGACCTGGGCCGTGGCGCATCTGCTGGTGAATGGGGATGTCGCATCGGTCTTGTTGTTCGGCGTCCTTGGCCTGTGGGCGCTGGGCACCATCGCGTTGATCAACGCGAAGGACCATGATTATGTGCCGTTCTCGGGCGGCTCGACTGCCGGAACGGTGCGGCTGATGGGCATCTCGACCGTGCTTTTCGCGGTGATGGCTGCGGTGCATACGTGGCTTGGCTATTGGCCGTTTCCAGCATGAAGGCGTATCGACTTCTGACCGGCGATGACACGTCGGAGTTCTGCCACAAGGTAAGCGAGGCGCTTTCAAAAGGGTGGGAGCTGTATGGCGACCCGTCCTACGCCTATGACTCGGCCAACGGCGTGATGCGTTGTGCGCAGGCGGTGACGAAAGAGGTTGCGGGCGACTATTCCCCCGACATCAAGCTGGGATCCCTATAGATGAAGACCAACCCGGGCCGTTTCTTCGAAGACTACACGGTGGGGCAGGTCATCCGACACGCCGTGCCGCGCACCCTATCGGGTGGGGAGCGGGCGCTTTACCACGCGCTCTACCCAGCGCGGGGGGCGCTGTATTCGTCGGATGCGTTTGCGCAGGCCTGCGGGCTGAGGGCGTCGCCGCTGGATGATCTGATCGTGTTTCACACGGTGTTCGGGAAGACGGTGCCGGACATTTCGCTGAACGCGATTGCGAACCTTGGGTACGCCGAGGGGCGCTGGCTGCGGCCGGTGTATCCGGGCGAGACGCTGGCCTCCGAAAGCGAGGTGATCGGGCTCAAGCAGAACTCCAACGGTAAGTCGGGGATCGTGTGGGTGCGCACAACGGGCCGCGACGCGGATGGCGCGGCGGTGATGGAGTATGTGCGCTGGGTCATGGTGCGGAAGCGCGATGTTGCGGCCCCGCCGCCCGACGTGGTGGTGCCCGAGCTAAGCGCTGTTGTCTCGGCGGATCGGTTGGTGGTGCCCGAGGGGCTGGATTTCACCGGCTATGACTTCGCCCTCGCCGGGGAGGCGCATCGCTGGGGCGATTATGACGTGGGCGAGGTGATCGACCACGTTGACGCGGTGACGGTGGAAGAAGCCGAGCACATGATGGCCACGCGCCTGTGGCAGAACACAGCGAAGGTGCATTTCGATGCGACCGCGCGGGAGGATGGCAAGCGGCTGATCTATGGTGGGCATGTCATCAGTCTGGCTCGCGCGCTGAGCTTTAACGGTCTGGCGAATGCCCAGATGATCCTTGGTCTGAACGCCGGGGCGCATGCAAACCCGTGCTTCGCCGGTACAACAGTGCGCGCCTGGTCCGAGGTGTTGGACAAGGCGCCGGTCGACGTCCCCGGGGCGGGTGCGCTGCGCTTGCGGTTGGTCGCGACGACGGGGGAGGCTGGGGCCCTGAAGGGGGATGACGGAAAGTACCTGTCGGAGGTGCTGTTGGATCTGGACTATTGGGCGCTGGTTCCGGAGTGATCTTTCGCGTTTGTCGGGGCCGCTCATCGAGCTCTTACAAGCTCGCCTCGCTTTAAGCGGCGTTGCGACTCGAGTAATTCTGTCAGGATTATTGCTGCGGTGAGTTTTGTGATCACATTGGAAAAATTAGTGATCACGTGCTTAAAGCAAGTGATCACAAGGCAAAATTGTACGCGACTGAGTGGCTTTGACGCCCCCGCTGAGGGTGACACCGCTGACTTTTCCTTTAGTGTCCGACGGTAACAGTCGCGAAGTCGACAGGAGGGAACGCCATGGCTGACGTGAACCGGGGGAACCGGCCACTCTCGCCACATCTAACGGTTTACCGACCGCAACTGACGTCCATGACGTCGATCCTGACGCGGATCACGGGGAACGCGCTTCTTGTGGGCGCGCTTTTGGTCGTCTGGTGGCTGCTTGCCGCCGCAACGTCGCCCGAGGCGTTCGCAAGGGCGGACGGGTTCATCACGTCGTGGTTCGGCGACCTGATCATGGCGCTGTCCGTCCTTGGCCTTTGGTATCATCTGCTTGCTGGCGTGCGGCACCTCGTTTGGGATCAAGGCTACCTGCTGGAGGTCGAGCAGGCCGAAAAGTTCGGAATCGCGTGCATCATCGGGTCCGTCGTGCTGACAATCCTGACCCTGATTATTGTGTGAGGCGACATGGCGTTTTTGACAGACCGTAAGCGCGCTGCCGGGTTGGGTTCGGCCAAGGCGGGCACTGAGCATCACTGGTCGATGACGAAGTCGTCCGTCGGCCTGCTGATCCTGACCCCGCTGTTTCTGCTGGTGATTGGCCCGATGCTGGGCCGCCCGCATGCCGAGGTGGTTGAGTACTTCTCTCGCCCCTTCCCCGCCATCGTAACCGGGCTGATGCTGGTGGTCGGATTCCTGCACTTCAAAGGTGGTGTGCAAACGTTGATTGAGGACTATGTCCACGGGTTCGCGCGTAAGGTGCTGATCGTGGCGATGATTTGCCTCAGCTACGCAGCAATGGCCACTGGTCTATATGCTGTAGTGAAATTGGCTCTTTAGGAGAGTGTGAATGGCGGAATACGAGTACCAGACGCATACGTATGACGTGGTAGTCGTTGGGGCGGGGGGCGCAGGGCTCCGCGCGACATTGGGCATGGCCGAGCAGGGGCTGAAGACGGCCTGCATCACCAAGGTGTTCCCGACACGCTCGCACACCGTGGCCGCGCAGGGCGGGATTGCGGCATCGCTCAGCAACATGGGGCCGGACCACTGGCAATGGCACATGTACGACACCGTGAAGGGGTCGGATTGGCTGGGTGATACCGACGCGATGGAGTACCTCGCCCGCGAGGCGCCGAAGGCGGTGTATGAGCTGGAGCATTACGGCGTGCCGTTCTCGCGGACCGAAGAGGGCAAAATTTATCAGCGCCCGTTCGGCGGCCACACGACCGAATTCGGCGAAGGCCCCCCGGTGCAGCGTACCTGCGCCGCCGCCGACCGGACGGGTCACGCCATTCTGCACACGCTTTACGGTCAATCGCTGAAGGAAAAGGCGGAGTTCTTTATCGAATACTTCGCCATGGACCTCATCATGTCGGAAGACGGCGAGTGTCAGGGCGTTGTCGCCTGGCGTCTGGAAGATGGCACGATGCACGTCTTCAACGCCAAGATGACCGTGCTTGCCACCGGCGGTTACGGCCGGGCCTACTTCTCCTGCACGTCTGCCCATACTTGTACCGGCGACGGCAACGCCATGGTACTGCGCGCCGGCCTTCCATTGCAGGACATGGAGTTCATCCAGTTCCATCCGACCGGCATATATGGTGCAGGCTGTTTGATCACCGAAGGCTCGCGCGGCGAAGGCGGTTATCTGGTCAATTCCGAAGGTGAGCGGTTCATGGAACGTTATGCACCATCGGTGAAAGACCTTGCGCCACGCGACATGGTTTCTCGTTCGATGACCATGGAAATCCGCGAAGGCCGTGGTGTTGGCGCGAAAAAGGATCATATTTTCCTGCATCTGGATCATCTCGACCCAGAACTGCTGGCTGAACGCCTGCCGGGCATTTCTGAATCGGCGAAGATCTTTGCAGGCGTTGATGTCACCCGCGACCCAATTCCGGTCATCCCCACCGTTCACTATAACATGGGCGGTATCCCGACCAACTACCACGGCGAAGTTCTCGATAAGGTCGATGGCGATCCAGATCAGGTCGTGCGCGGGCTGATGGCTGTTGGCGAGGCTGCATGCGTTTCCGTACACGGCGCAAATCGCCTTGGCTCTAACTCGCTGATCGACCTGGTTGTATTTGGTCGTGCGGCTGGTCTGCGCTGTCAGGAGACAGTCCAGTCTGGACAGAGCCACGCACCATTGCCTGCTGACGCAGGCGAGATGGCAATTTCGCGTCTCGATCATTTCCGCTACGCCAAGGGCAGTACACCGACCGCCCAACTCCGCGACGCGATGCAGGAAACCATGCAGACCAATTGCGCCGTGTTCCGCACCAACGAAATCCTCGAGGAAGGTCAGAAGAAAATCGCCGATGTGTGGTCCAGTTCTGACAACATCTCCGTTGAAGACCGCGGCCTGATTTGGAACACCGATCTGGTGGAAACATTGGAGTTTGACAACTTGATTTCACAGGCTGTGGTGACAGTTGAATCTGCTGCCAACCGGAAAGAGTCCCGCGGAGCCCATGCGCACGAGGATTATCCTGATCGTGACGACAAGAACTGGATGCACCACACGCTTGCCTACGCAGACGATGAAAACCGCAAGGTGACACTGGATACACGTCCGGTGCACACCTACACGATGAGTAACGAGGTCAGCTACATCAAGCCAAAGGCGCGTGTTTACTAAGACAACAGGTCTTCGAGAATAAAACGGACTTCGACCGGCTTTTTGCTGGTCGGGTCCACCTGGTAAGTTGGTTTCTCGACGGCAAACTCCAGAACCGTGCCATCGCTGGACCAAATTCCATCGAAGAATAAGTCCCGTTCTTTCGTTCTGCGTGGGATGATCTGTGGTGGCTTGCGCCAATTCATGAAGGAGTCGCGTGCAGCTTCACAATCACCGCGTTTCCACTCCTCAACCCACGCCGCATTGCTTATGGCACCCGTATTGTAATGAAACGACAGAGCGGCGCCAAACTGGTGCTCCGCCAACTCGCAGTCTTCAAACGCACTGAAAACGGCTGGAGCATAGGTTTCCCGAAGCAGGCGCAGATACATTTCGAGACACCAGCGCAGGGTCTGGGGCTGATCGATATAACGCGGGGAAACCGTATGGCCCGAAGCGTCGGTAACACCCACGCCCCACGTCCATACACCAACGATGTCCTGATAGGCCTCCCGCACAATTGCCTCATGGGACAGCAATTCCAAAGCAACGCGCGCGGTCAACAATCTCAAAAGCAC
>JBCCXY010000093.1:0-16140 GCA_039190895.1 Pseudomonadota bacterium
GGAAGTGCGCGAGATGGTGAACGACACGCTGGGCGGGCGCGACCTTGGCATTCCGTACTGCACGCTCTGCGGGGCCGCGCAGGCCTATTTCACTGACGGGATGCCGATAGGAGTCGAACGCCCGGTGCTGCGAACGTCGGGGCTTCTGAGCCGGTCGAACAAGGTGATGTACGACCTGAACACCTACTCCATCTTCGACACGTTCCGGGGCGTGGCCGTAACCGGCCCCCTTGCGGATCGGGGCATTACGCTGGAACAGGTAACGGTTGTGACCACCGAATGGGGGGCGTGGAAAGATGCGCACCCGGACACGACGGTCCTGGCAGAGCACCTCAGCCTCGGGCGCAACTTCAACTTCCGCGAAGGCCGCGATGCAGATGGCCCGATCTTCCCGATCGGAGACGTCGACCCACGTCGACCGGTCCAGGAAGACATCATCGGCGTGCTCACAAAGACTGGCGCGCCAGTTGCCTTCCCCCGGGGCCCCGCCCTTCTCGCCCTGCAAAGTGGAGAAGCCGTCACCGCAGAGGGCGTAAACCTCCAGCTTAGTGCGGGCGGCCTCCGGGCTTTCGACGCTCATGGCGCCGAATTGGCAAGCCATCAGGCTCTCTGGTTCGCATGGTCGCAATTCTACCCGGAAACGGCGCTCTGGCAGGGCGATTAGGCGCACAGACGTGACGAGGGGCTGTCGTGGCCCGCTGCCCTGCGACGCGATGCAGGTGGGGTCGTCCCGTATACCAACCGTCATCAGAATGCGCTTCATCCACGTGGCAGCGTGTGTCACGCTCAGCGCAGTCGGGATGAAGGAGGGCGACCGTGAAAGTTGGGTTTATCGGGCTCGGCAATGTTGGGGGAAAGCTGTCAGGGTCCCTTCTGCGCAACGGCGTCGACCTGACGGTCCACGACCTTGAGACGGCCCTCGTTGACAGCTTCGTCGGCAAAGGCGCGAAACGGGGAGAGGCCCCCTCGCAGCTTATGCGGGACTGCGATGCAGTGATCACCTGCCTCCCGTCTCCGGCGGCGTCCGCTGCGGTGATGGAGGGCATGTTGCCAGAAGTGACCGACGGCAAGATCTGGATGGAGATGTCCACGACCGACGAGGCCGAGGTCAAACGCCTTGGCGCCATGGTGATCGAGCGCGGCGGGGCGGCTGTCGACTGCCCCGTGTCTGGTGGCTGCCACCGCGCTGCGACCGGGAATATCTCCATCTTCGCAGGCTGTGATCGGGAAACATTCGACCGGATCGCACCGCTTCTCAAAACCATGGGTCGGCGCATTCTGCATACCGGCGAACTGGGCTCGGCCTCGGTCCTGAAAGTCGTCACAAACTACCTCGCGACAGCCAACCTCGTGACCTGCTGCGAGGCACTGGTGACGGCGAAGGCGGCGGGGATGGAACTCAACACCGCGTACGAGGCGATCAAGATCTCATCCGGGACATCCTTCGTCCATGAAACCGAAAGCCAGGTCATCCTGAACGGCTCACGAGATATCTCGTTCACAATGGATCTCGTAAAGAAGGATGTCGGCCTTTTTCGCGACATCGCAGCGCGCAACGAAGTGCCGTTGGAAATCGCGCCGATGCTCGTGCAGATGTTCGACGACGCGATTGCGCGCTATGGCGAACGCGAGCTGTCCCCGAACATCATCAAGCGCCTGGAGGACGCGACGGGTCTGGACATCCGCGCACCCGGATTTCCGGCGGAGATGTTCGATGACGAACCGGAAGAGCCGGGCTACGAAGTCACGCCACAGGGTCGCAGCTAGCCAACCGGCGAGACGCCGTTGACATTGAGAAACACCGAATAAAGCGACGTCGTCCCACAGATGAAAAGTCGGTTCAGCTTCGGCCCGCCGAAACAGACATTCGCGACCGTCTCGGGGATACGCACCTTGCCGATCAGTCTCCCGGTCTGGTCAAGGCAATGGACACCGTCGCCAGCCGACGACCAGATGCGACCGTCCCGGTCAAAGCGAAAGCCGTCGAACAGGCCCTCGGTGCATTCCGCAAACACCTCGCCCCCACTGAGGGAGCCGTCGGCTTCGACGGTATGCTTTCGGATGTGCTGCGGCCCATCCGCATCGTGGGTTATGCCCGTGTCGGCGATGTAGAGGTGGCTTTCGTCGGGTGAAAAGGCGAGGCCGTTGGGTTTGAAATAATCCGTCGTGACCTGGGTCATGGTGCCAGCCGGATCCACGCGATAGACATGGCAGGCGCCGATCTCACTTTCCGCCCGGTCGCCCTCATAGTCCATCAGTATGCCATAGCTCGGGTCCGTGAACCAAATGGACCCATCGGATTTCACCACCACATCGTTGGGGGAATTCAGTCGCTTCCCCTCAAAGCTGTCCGCCACCACAACGACACGCCCGTCATGTTCTGTGCGGGTGACACGGCGGGTAAGGTGCTCACAAGACACCAGCCGCCCCTCACGGTCGACGGTGTGGCCGTTGCTGTTGTGCGACGGCGCGCGAAACGTCGATACCGACCCGTCGGTCTCGTCCCAGCGCAAGATTCGGTTGTTGGGAATATCGGACCACAGCAGATAGCGGCCCGCCGCGAACCACACCGGGCCTTCTGACCAACGCGCGCCGGTCCAAAGCCGCTCTACCCTTGCATGGCCCACAAAACAGGCTTCGAAACTTGGGTCTATGACTTCGAAACCTGTTCCCTCAATAACGCCGTACATTCCAGAGATCCTTCGTTGGTGCGGGGACAGATCCATCCACCTCATTGCGTGTATCGCAGGTCCAGCGCGACAAGCCCAAGAGAAAGACCGCATCGAAATCGCGGGCTTTCGGGACTGCGGCAATTGGTCCGACTCTCTCGATGCCCGCATTGTCAATCTTGTTTGACAATTTTTCGAGTCTAGCCTCGTGGACGCAATATCAGCGGGAAGTACGGATCAAGACACACTGACAGGAGAGGGCAATGCGCGGCGAAGATCGTCAGTACGACCAACTGGACGTCGATCAGTACCTAAGATCGCAAAGCAATCTCCTTCGCCTCAAGGCGCGCATGCCACCCGACCGGGTGGAGAGCCTCGCTCGCGAAGTCATCCGTCGTCTCGCGAAACGTTCGGGTGCAACGACGGATGGCCCGTCGGACGAAAAGACTGAAGCGCTGTGTCTTGCGCTAATTTCCGAGGACGATACGGCAGGCGCCACCCTAATTCGGGAAGCGTGCGCGACGGGCGCCTCTTTGCAGGACATCTATCTCGAACACCTGGCGGCAGCGGCACGAAGACTAGGCGAGTGGTGGGAAAGCGACCGCGTTTCCTTCTTCGACGTCACGCGCGGAACAAGTCGAATGTATGCGATCATGCATGCAATCAGCGACCAGTTCCCCGCGCGGTGTTCTTGCGATCGATGCGCTCTCTTTGCTTCCGTGCCCGGCGAAACGCACACGCTCGGCGTGCGGATGGCGGCAGACCTTTTCCGGGAGGACGGTTGGGAGATCGAGCTCAAAATCGGCGAAAGTCACAATCGCCTCGTTGCCCAGATAGAACGCTCCAAATGCGGGATCGTTGGGCTTTCCGCAGCCGGGGACCACGCCATGGCCGCCCTGTCAAAGCTTGTCGTTGCGATCCGACTTGGCATGCCGCGCAGAGCCGTATTCGTAAGCGGCCACATCGTCGAGGAAAGCGAAGCGCAGCTTGAGCTTTTGGACATCGATGGAACGGCCAACGACATGGACGCGGCGAAGGCACTTCTCGATGCGTTGTGGACGCAGCATCGCGGCAGGATGCAATAGAATCCGCACAGAAGCATCGCCCTCCTGAACCACTTTGACTTTACGGCATGCTCCAATGCCCGGGTACAACTCGCCTGAATAAGCGGTAATCGATAATCGTTGACACTCACGTTCCGGGTGCATAACTATTTGTAGTGTCGCGCGCGCTCAAATACGCGCGGCTGCAGGTCGGCGTACAATTGGAGCAAGGAATGATCCAGCGCGTTGTTCTAAGCGAGCAAGTCAAAGAAGAACTCCTCGATGACATCATGTCGGGCCGGTACAAGCCCGGTGATCGGCTGGTGGAGTCCCAGATCGCCAAGCGCATGGGCATCAGCCAGTCGCCCGTCCGTGAGGCCTTGCGCGACATGGTCGCGATGCGCTTCGTCGAGGTAGAGCCGCACAAAGGCGCGCGCGTTCGCAAGATCGACCAGCGCGAGGTGTTGGAGATCTATCCGGTGCGTGCCGTGCTCGAAGAACTCGCGGGCCAACTCGCGGTCGGGCGTGCGATGGAATACATGGACGACTTGGAAATCGCGACCGAGAAGATGACCAAGGCCTTCAAGGCCGGCGACGTCCGGACGCTCGCCCACTGGGATGTCCGCTTTCATCGGACGATCCTTGAGGCGTCGGGAAATCAGATCCTGATTGAGACGTGGAATTCCCTGATGATCGAGGCGCGGACGTTCGTGACGCTCAACAATCTGATCTCGCGAAAGCCCGAGATCGACCTCGCAGGCCGCCACGTCCCCATCATGGACGCGCTGCGTGGCGGAGATCCCGTGGCGTGCGGCAAGATCATGCGCCAGCATGTCGAAGAGTTTGGCGGTGTCATGCACGGAATATTCCAGGACGATGGTGAAACCGCCGCGGCTGATCTTATCACCGGTGGGTACGGCACAGCGACCGCCACAGAACGCGCACGGGTCGGTTAGGCCTCAACTTATTTGAGACGGCGATGAGCCGGTTGGGGGAAACCGATGGAAAAGGCCACTCTTGCCTTCCTGCGGCATGCGAAGGTGCCGTCACACAAGGGGGACATGCCCCTGACGGCCGATGCGAATGCCGATATCGAAGCGGCGGTTCCCGGGCTTCAGGCTTTGGCTGAGGAAGGTGACGACTTCCTGTTCTTCGGCACGCGAACCAATCGCTCACGTCAGACGGCGGAGGCGCTGCGGGCTGCGATCGCTCCGGGCTCGCCCGAGGTCTTGCCCGCGTGGGGGCTTCGGAACCCGGACCTCTACCTTGCCGGGGCGCGGGTTGAGATGGGGTCGACGCCCGAGTTTCTAGCGTCTCAATCCGAACACCTGCCCCTCCCGCCCGGGGCCGTGTCAGAGCACCCGTTCTTTGGGGCGTTCCTGACGGCGCCGGATCGGATCGAGTATTGGGTGCATCACGAGACCCCTCCCGGGGAAAATGCTGCCGCCGTTGCGAAGCGAGTGCTTCAGTTTGCGGCGAGTTTTCTGGACGTGCCGTCGGAGCGGAACCTGGTCGTGGCTTGCGTGACTCATTCGCCCGTTATGCGAGCGATTTTGACGACGGGGCGGGGGCTTGAGGATCCGGGTGAGCCGGGGTGGGTGGAGGCGATCATTTTGGAGGTCACGCGGGATGGAATGCGGTTCCGCTTTCGTGATCAGATGGGCCGGATCTAGGCCCGTTGCGGCCGGTCCCACAGTGGGACCGACTTTAAGTATCTGAAAATTATATAATTTCTGAAACAAGGCGTTTGCACGGCGTCAAAACGCGCGCACGTCCAGATGCCGCAATTGCCATGGATAATAAATTATCGATAATCGCTTGACCTGTGGTGACCTCACCGTTAACTTTTCCAAAATGGTGCAGAATGTCGCACCTGCTTTGGGAGGAAATCATGAGCCTGGATGAGACGAACGTACTTGGGCAGAACCTGGGTACAGCCGAATTTCCCGTGGAGTGGGAGACTGGGGAAAAGGAGCTTTTCTGGATCCTAGACGACCTGCACTGCCCTAACCCGCTCTCGCCGATGTTCTTCGACATTGGTGGCTGGTGGTTGACCTGCGATCACATGTTCCGCCGCTTTGGCACACCGTTCGCGAGCGATTGGGTTGCGAAGAACGTCAACGGATACCTGTACACCGCCGCCCTGCCCGCGACGCCGGGCATCCATGTCGAGGCGATGGAGTACCACAACCGCTATGTTCCGCGCGTGCCGCATGATCCGGAATACACCGGGAAGATCGGCGCCTATCTGGGCAACGTCCTGCCGCACTATGCCGAGAACTTCCTCGACTGGTGGAACGACCGCATCCTGCCCGAGATGAAGACGAACTTTGCCTATATCGACGGGTTCGACAAAGAGGGCGCGAGCCTGACGGCCCTCGCCGTCCTCCTCGAAGACATGATCGACATCCATGATCGGCACTGGAAGATCCACTGGATGCTGAACTTTGCCCAGTTCTCGGCGACGATGGCGCTGAACGGAGCCATCGATGAGTTCAAGCCCAACGCGGACCCGGCCCTGAAGGGGCGCCTGCAGAGCTCGGTCAAGGACCGCAACTGGGATTCGGTCGAAGCGCTGTGGAAGATGAAAGAGTCCGTGAAGGGCAATGCGACGCTAATGGCGGCGTTTGAGGCCCCGACGGCGTCTGAAGTCATGACAGCTCTCGAAGGATCAGCCGACGGCCAGGCGCTGATCAAGGATCAGCTTGAGCCCTATCTGGAAGAGTTCGGCCACAAGGCGCTGTGGTCACACGAAACACGCTTCCCGCTATGGATCGAAAACCCCGGCCCCGCCATCGAGGCTGTGCGTGGTTATGTGATTTCGGATTACGACTATCCGAAGACAATCAAGGAAGTCGAAGACGACCTGAACGCCGCGATTGCGGAGTGCATGGACGGCGTTGAAGGCGAAGCGCGCGAAAAGCTGCAAGCCGCACTCGACGGGTCGCTGAAGATGAACCCGCTGACGCCGGACCATCACTTCTATATCGACCAGGGCACGAATGCGCGCCTGCGCACCGTCCTCATCGCCATCGGCAAGAAGCTGGTGGAAATGGACGTCCTCGACGATGCCGAAGACATCAACTTCCTGCGCTATAACGAGCTGCGCGCCCTTGTGGGTGACCAAAGCGCCTACGACGCGCGGGACATCGTGTCGGATCGCCGCGATGCCGACGAGGGAGCCACCGAAAAGCGCCCGCCCGACTGGATCGGCACGGCGACGCAAGAGGCGCTCGACTTCCCCTATGCCGGACTTTGGGGCTTCCCGGAGCGGTTCTATCGCAAGCCGCCGACTAAGGCGGGTGAGATCACCGGTCTTGCCGCAAGCCCGGGTGTGATCGAGGCGAAAGCGCGGGTCATCACCTCTCTCGACCAATTCCACACGGTGGAAGAGGGCGAAATCCTGGTCTGCCGCATGACGAACCCGGCGTGGGTCGTGTTGTTCACGCAGATCTCGGGCCTTGTGACCGACGCGGGCGGGACGACTTCACACTCCGCCGTCGTCTCGCGCGAGTTCGGGCTTCCGGCGGTCGTCGGAACCTCTGTCGCGACGAAAGACATCAAGACCGGTGACACGGTCCGCGTGAACGGCACGACGGGCGTGGTTGAAATCCTCAACTGACCCGTCACCGCCCTTCGTTCCCCGGTCCCTCTCTCCCGCCGGGGAACGAACACTTGCACCCATGCCTATGAGGACATGACCCATGGGATATCGCTTTGTCGATCTATCGATGCCTGTTCATCAGGACATGAAGGTCTTCCCCCGCCTCGCACAGCCAAAGATGGAGGTTGTGGATAGCTGGGAAGGGTTCGCCAAAGCCATCGGCGCCGATGAATTCGGCGAGGATCATCTGACGGCGCATTATTCGATTACCGTCAGCGACCATGCGGGCACCCATATGGATGCGCTCAAGCACATGGGGGACGAGAATACCCCGGGGCCCGAGGGGATCCCGCTCGACTACTGCTTTGGCGATGGCGTGGTGCTGGACTTTAGGCACCTGGAGTTTGGCGCCGCGATCAGTGTGGACGATATGAAGGCCGCGCTGGCCAAGATCGACTATACGCTGAAGCCGCGCGATATCGTGCTGATCCGCACCGGCGCGTCGGAATACAACGATCAGGACCGGTATCTGACCGACCATGTCGGCATGTCCGCCGAGGCCACACGCTGGCTGATCGAGCAGGACTGCCGCGTCACCGGGACCGACGCGCCGACCTATGATGCACCCGTCTGGGCGATGTTCGAAACGAAGTCGTTCTGGCCCGCGCACAAGGTCATGATGACCGAGCCGTACTGGCATATCGAGAACCTGACCAATCTGGGTGATCTGCCGCCGGTCGGGTTCAAGCTTTCCGTTTTTCCGATCAAATGGGTGGGCACCACCGGGGGCCCCCGTTCGCGCTGTGGGGATCATCGATGGGTAAGGCCGTTCTCTGGTTCAACGACGCTGCGTGCTGTGAGGTCGCCGCCGCGGGCGGCAAGGGCGCAAGCCTGGCCTCGATGACGCAACAGGATCTTCCCGTGCCAGGCGGCTTTGCCGTGCCCGCAGATGTGTTGGAGGACTGTGTGGATGTCGAAAAGCTGCGGGGTTTTGCGAGGGCGCAGGATCATGAGGCGGCGGTGAAGCTGGTCGAAGAGACGGCGCAGGTCCCGCAGGCGGTGCTGGATGCCTATGCCGAGCTTGGCGGTGGCAAGGTCGCCGTGCGGTCGTCGGCCAGTGCCGAGGATTCCGAAGCGGCCAGCTATGCCGGGCAGCAAGAGACGTATCTGAACGTTGTCGGCGAAGAGGCCGTGCGCAAAGCCGTGATCGATTGCTGGGCGTCGTTCTTTTCCGAACGCGCGCTGTTCTATCGCGGGCAAAAGGGCAGCCTCGACGACCTGCGGATGGCCGTCGTCGTTCAGAAGATGGTGGATGCCGACAAGGCCGGGGTGGCGTTCTCGATCCACCCCGTGACGCGGCGCAAGGACCGGATGTTGATCGAGGCGGTGCACGGCCTGGGCGAGGCCGTCGTCTCGGGCGAGGTAACGCCGGACCATTACGTGGTCGACCGCAAGGGCCGTGAGAAGAAGTCGGAGACGCCGCACGGGGGCGTGCTGGAGGCGGACGAGCTGGCGCGGCTCGCCGCGCTCGCCGTGAATCTGGAGAACCACTACGGCAAGCCGCAGGACATTGAGTGGGCGATCTACGGGTCGGACATTTTTCTTCTGCAATCCCGGCCGGTTACGGCGTGATACAGGCCGGGGCAGACCGGTACAACACGGAGGAGACAGAGATGAAACTGACGACGATAACGGCACTGGCCGCGCTTTTGTTTGGGCCGACGGTCGCAATGGCGGACAGCCACGCAAAGACGCTGCCCCCGCTCGTGATGCAGCCGAATGCAGAGCGGGTGACGTTTGAGCATATCGACGCGCTGAACGCCTGCGACTGGGATCGGCTGATGGCGCAGTATCCGGAGGAGGTGCTGTTCATCCTGCCGAACGGCGTCTGGGTCGAGGGCCGCGCGGCGATTGGCGACGTCTTCGCCGGGTTCTGCACGCCGCGCGCCGAGGGCGGGTTCCTTGGCGCGACGTTCATTGCCGAGAAGGTCAAGACGATCGGCGACACGGTGAACGTGTCGTGGCGGGTCGAGGCTGACTGGCTGGCCGAGCCGTACAAGGGCGGCGACGCCTACGTGACGCGCGACGGGCTGATGTACGTGCAGGTTACCACCTTCAACCCGGCTGACATGAAGTTCGCCGAGTAACCGCAGACTTTCACGGGCCCCCAACCAACACGAAAGGCCGATCATGCTTCTACTCGACGCGATATTCATCGGGCTTTTGGAAGCCTCGCCGCTGATCCTGGCGGCGATGGGCTTTACGCTGATCTACTATCTGAACGGGTTCATGAACATCGCGTATGCCGAGACGATCACGTTCGGCGCGTACTTCGCGATCCTGTTCAACGTTGTGTTGGGCCTCCACTTTTACATGGCGATTGTGCCCTCGATGCTTCTGTCGGGGGCGCTGAGCGTCGCGGTTTACCTGGCGATTTTCCGGCCCGCGCTGAACAGGGGCGTGGGGCCGACGGAGATGATCATTCTGTCGGTCGGGGTGTCGTTCATGCTGCGCTACGGGCTCATCCTGGTGGTGGGGCCGGAGAACCTGTTCCTGAACGAGCCGAACATCACGTACATGCAGTTCGCCGGGCTCGGCGCGACGAACTTGCAGCTGGTGGCGCTGGTGCTGGTCTTCATCACCGCCGGGATCCTCTACTGGATGATCTACAACACCGGGCTGGGTGAGCAGATGCGCGGGCTGGCGAATAACCATGAGCTGGCAATGGCGAGTGGGATCAACCCGCACCTCACCTCCGTCGCAATCTGGTTCATCGCGGGGTGCGCGGGCGGGCTGTCGGGGGTGTTCTCGGGCGTGTTCGCTCAGGTGACGCCGTACATGGGGTGGAACGTCATTCTGATCACGATGCTGGTGACCATTGTTGCGGGCATTGGATCGGTTCGGGGCGCCGTTATCGCGGCGATTGTGGCGGGCATTCTGACGTCGTTCATCACGTTGGTTTCTGAACCCTTGTACTCCGAGGTCGCGCTGCTGCTCGCGTTTATCGGGGTGCTTACCTATCGCGGCGCGAGGGCGGCCTGATGGATTATCTGATTTTCTCCTTCTCGCTGATGCTCGTCTACATCGGGCTGGCGCAGCTTTTGCATATCCAGTTCGGGCTTGCGGGCATTCCCAACTTCGGCGTAGTCGGCTTCTGGGGGATCGGGCTTTACGGCACCGGTGTCCTTTACGTCGAATACGACGTCCCGCTTCTGGTCGCGATCCTCTTGGCCTCGGCGATCTCTGCCGCCGTCGCCTATGTCCTCGCGCTGCTGATCCTGCAGCGCAGCGGTCAGGCCATCCTCGCGGCGACCTTGGCGCTCGCCGCCGTAGTCGCCACCCTCGTCGTCACCGAGAAGCAACTGACCGGAGGCGTGCAGGGCCTCGGCACGATCAGCTTCCCCTTCCCCGGCGTCGACGGGCGCAACGCGATTTTCCTGGGCTTCATCCTCGCCGTCGTTGTCGGCCTGATCTGGGTGTCTGCCCGGCTGCGCGACAGCCGGCTCGGGCGGCAACTGATCGCTATTCGCGACAACGAAGAACTCGCGGCCAGCCTTGGCAAGGACACCGCCGCCACCAAGCGCATGACCTTCGCGGTCACCTGCGGGCTGATGGGGCTGCTCGGCGGATTGTCGGCCCCGCTCAACCAGTTTCTGGTGCCCTACCTGCTGGCCCCATCGCTGACCTTCGCGGTGTGGATCGCGCTGGTTCTGGGTGGCAAGGCGCACAACCTTGGCGCCATGATCGGCGTGTTCGCCACCTTCGGGCTGTTCGACATCCTCGTCGAAACCTACGCGCCCGTGCCGCCGGATTACGCGCTCATGGTGCCGAACTTCAAACTCTTCTGCTACGGCGTGCTGCTGGTCCTCATCATCATGTTCCGGCCCAAGGGTCTGCTTGGTGAGGACGGCCCCCGCACCCGCACCAACCCCGTCGCAGCGCCCACGGGCGAAACCGTGAAGGAGGGCTAAGGGCATGAAACTGGAAGCGTCGAACCTCACCAAGGCCTACCACGAACACGAGGTGGTCAACATCGAAAGCGTGGCCTTCGGATCCAAGGGCCTCGAAGGCCTGATCGGCCCGAACGGCGCCGGGAAAAGCACGCTGATGGGCCTGCTGACCCGCCGCATCGCACCGACGAGCGGCACGATCAGCCTCGACGTGGGTGACGGGGTGCACAAGCTGAACCCGTTGAAATCGCACGAGGTCGCGCGGATCGGCCTGATCAAGACGAACCAGCGGATTCAGGGCTTTGACAGCTTGACCATCCGCGACTCCCTGCGCCTCGCGGTCACGCCGCCGAAATCGGAAGGCCTGATGAGTATCTTCGCGGGGGAGCGCGACTCTGAGGACATCGAGGAAAAGGTCTCGCACTATATCGAGGCGTTCCCCTTTACCGACCGCAACGGCTATGCCCGGTCGGGCGGCGAGAAAAAGCTCGTCGACATCCTGCGCTGCCTGATCGCCGAGCCAAAGCTGCTGCTGATGGACGAGCCCACGGCGGGCCTACCCGACGACATCACTCGCACCGTGATGGACATGGTTCGAGAGAAGGTGGCCGACGGCAAAATGCGGGTCGTCGTCGTCGAGCACGATCTGCCGCTGATCTGGGAGTACTGCGACTACGTCCACTTCCTGTCGGAAGGCAGCATCCTGTTCGAGGGCGCGCCGGAAGAGGTGAAGTCGAACCGCGTCGTGGCCGAAAAGTACATGGGGGTCTAGGCGATGTTCGACGTGGCAGGGCTGCGGAGCGGATACGGCGAGATGGCCGTCCTCAAGGACCTCACCTTCTCGATCAAGGACGAAATCTTCGCCGTCCTCGGCGCCAACGGCGCTGGCAAGACGACGCTCCTCAAGACGCTCGCGCGGCTGTTGCCGCTTCAGGCGGGCAAGATGGCGCTGGGTGGCGACGACATCTCACACACGCCCGCCTATGCGATGCCGGGGGCCGGGGTCGCCTATGTTCCGCAAGAGGGCAACGTCTTTCCCGACCTGTCGGTGCAGGAAAACCTGTCCATCGGCGGGCGCACCGGGCACCGGTCGAAGCAGGAAAAGCTCGACGAGGTCTTCACCCTCTTCCCCCGCCTGAAAGAGCGTCGCGGTCAGGCCGCGGGCTCGCTTTCGGGTGGCGAGGGCCAGATGCTCGCCGTCGGTCGCGCGCTAATGCAGGACCCCAAGGTTCTGCTGCTTGATGAGCCGTCGGCGGGGCTGTCGCCGATCTTCGTCGACACCCTGTTTTCCAGCATCGCCGAGACCCGCAAAGAACGCGGGCTGACCATCGTTCTGGCCGAACAGAACGCGGTCAAAACCCTGGAAATCGCGGACCGGGTGATGGTGCTGTCGCTTGGCGAGATGCACCTTCTGCGGCCCCGGTCCGAGCTCGAAATGAGTGACATAACAGCCGCTTATCACATCTGAACAGCGAAGAAATCGACCAACGGAGGAGACATCGATGACACGCAGGATGACGACACTCGCAGGTGCAGCCGCACTTGCCGCAGGGTTCGGGGTCGCCGCCCCGGCGCTGGCCGAAGAAGAGATCGTGGTCGGGCATCTGACCTACCACACCGGAGAGTTCGGGGCGTTCGGCCCGTTCTTTGACGGGGTGGCCGAGATGGTACTGTCGAAGATCAATCAGGACCCGCCGCTTGGGAAGCCGATGCGCGCGATCCATCAGGATCTGGGCACCGTCGGTGAGGCCCGCGCGGCCCGCAAGCTGGTCGACAGCGACAATGTCGACATCCTGCTGAACCCGGCCCACAGCTATCTGTCCTACCGCGAGTTCATGCTCGAAACGGTCGCCGAAAAGGGGCTGCCGCTGATGCCGTCGGTCCATGGTGGCGCGATTGAGGGCACGATTGGCGGCAAGGCCGAGGAACCGATCTTCCGTGGCTCTCCGCTGGATACCGCCAACGGCACCGCAGCGCTGCTGCATGTCGCCGAAGCGGGCAAGAAGAACGTGGTGATCATCGCGACCGAGGTCGCCGGCTCGCAGCTTCAGAAGGAAGCCGCTGTGCGCACGGCCGAGGCCATCGGCTTTGAGGTTCTGGGTGATTTCGACATCCAGGCAGGCGACAGCAATTATCGCTCTGTCGTGGCGCGGATCAGCCGGTTGAACCCGGAAGCCGTCGTGATGTTCTCATCCCCGCAGGCCGGGGGCAGCTTTGTGAAGAACGCCGCTGAGGCCGGGAACTCCTGGTACATCGTCGGCTCTGGCGAATGGCAAGAGACGGAGTTCTACGACACCGCCACGCAGTCGGCGATTGACCAGCACGAGGCCGTGGTGCTTGCCGCGAACTCGCACAGCGACAACCCGTCGTTTGAGCCGTACATGGAATTTGCGAAGGCCTCGCAGTGGATCGACGATATTGGCGATCCGGCGAACTCTTACGCGATCCAGTATTACGATCTGTTGGTCGCCTCGGCCTTGGCCATTGAGAAGGCGGGGGAACTGAACACCGCAAGCTGGACGCAGGCAATGTATGACGTCACCGGCGGTGGCGGCGAAAAGGTCTACAGCTACGAAGACGGCCTCGCCGCGATCCGCGACGGCAAGGACATCGATTATGACGGTGTCACCGGCTCGATGGAGTACACCGACACCGGCATCGTCGCGGGCATCTTCGGCATCTTCGCGTGGAATGCGGACGGCACCGTCGGTCAGGTCGGCTCGGTCGACGCGGCGAAAGTGCTTGAACTCGAAGCGATGTAATCGAACGCCCCCGGGCCGGGTGCACCGGCCCGGGGCAAGCGGCCGTGTGAGGATCAGGACGATGGACATCAGATGGTACGGCCACGCCGCCTTTCGCCTGCAGCCTGAAACCGGGCCGTCGGTGATCACGGACCCCTACAAGGCAGAGCTGGTGGGCTATGCGCCGATCCCGGACCCGGCGGATATCGTTGTCCGGTCGAGTGCCGATGACGAGGGCCATTGTCGCGAGGATCTGGTGCCCGGGTCGCATGAGGTCGTCGAAGCGCTTGAAATCGCTCAGAATGGCGGTGCGAAGACCGTCGCGGGGGTGGAGTTCACCGCGAAAGAGGCGATGGAGTACGAGCATCATTTCGAGCACGAGGTGCCCGGGCAGAACGCGATGTACCGGTTCGAACTGGACGGGATCAAGGTCGCCCACATGGGGGACGTCGGCAATCGCCTCTCGCCCGATCAACTGGGGTTCTTTGAGGATGTGGATGTGCTGCTGGCGCTGACGGGGTCGATCCTGACGATCAAGATGCCCGACCTGATGGAGATGATCCACAAGACGAGCCCGAAGATCGTTATTCCGATGCATTACCGGACGCTGACGTATCGCCGTCAGGCTGGTGCGTGGATCGAGGAGTTTCTGCGCAACTTCCATGACGAGCAGATCGATTATGCGCTGAGCTATGACGCCACGGTCACCAAGGCCGACCTTCCCGAGGAAACGCGGGTGCTGGTCATGGACTACCACCGCTAGGATGAAACCGTTCGACTATATCAAGCCGGGGCACCTGGCCGACGCGTCCGCCGCGCTGTCCGAACATGGGGATGGGGCGCGGCTGTTGGCGGGCGGGACGGACCTGACGGTGGCGTTGCGGCACGGGCATGTGTCGACGGATGTGGTCATCGATCTGAAGGCGGTTGATGAGCTGAGGCCGGATATCTCGCGCGCGGACGGCGCGGTGCGGGTGTCCGCGGGGGCGACTATGACGATGCTGGGGGCCTACCTGACCGCGCATGATCTGTTTCCGGCGCTGGTCGATGCGACCGCTGTGGTGGGGTCGATCCAGATCCGGAACCGCGCGACGCTGGTGGGCAACATCTGCAACGCCTCCCCCGCCGCTGACACGGTGCCCGTCCTCGCGGCGCTGGGCGCGACGGTGGAGGTTTATGGCAGCGCGGGCACGCGCCGGGTGGCGGTGGCGGACTTTATCGAGGGCAATCGGCAGATCGACCTTGGGACAGGGGAGATCGTCACGGCCGTCCAGATCCCGTTGCCCGAGGGGCGGCTTGGCAGTGCGTTTGATCGGATCACGCGCCGTCGGGGGGTGGACCTTGCGACGACGAACATGTGCTGCACGGTTGATGAGGCGGGGCATGTTGTGTTCGCGTTTGGTGCTGTCTCTCCACGCCCGCTGGTGCTGCGCGACGACAGCGGCGTGCTGGCTGAGGCCGAAACGGCGGCGCCGGAGCGGGCGGCTGTGATCCGCGATCTGGCGGCGCATGCCAGCCCCATTTCGGATGTCCGGGCAAGTGCCGAGTATCGCACCGCCATGCTGACGGTCATGGCCGACCGCGCGCTTCAGGTGGCCCAAAACCGCTTGTCCGGGGATGCGGCCCATGCCTGACACCTTCAAACCCGCCCGGCCGGACGACGCCAACGACACCGCCCCCAAACGCACAATCGGTGTCGAGAAGACCGTCGACCTCGTGGTCAACGGACGACCCGTGTCGCGATCCGTAAGCGCCCATTGCTCATTGCTGGATTTCATCCGCGACGACCTGGGCCTGAAGGGCGCGAAGGAGTGCTGCGCGGTGGGCGAGTGCGGGGCGTGTACGGTCATCGTGGACGGCGCATCCGTCAATTCCTGCCTGATGCTCGCGGTCGAGGGCGACGGCAAAACGATAGAAACGGTCGAGGGCCTGTCGAGCGGCGGGCAACTCAGCACCGTCCAACACTCATTCCTGAAATGCGGCGGCGTGCAGTGCGGGTTCTGCATCCCCGGGATGGTCATGTCCGCCGAAGCGCTGCACCGCGCGTCGCCCGACGCGGACGAGACCGAGGTCCGCGAGGCCCTGTCGGGCAACCTGTGCCGCTGCGGCGGCTATAACCGGATGTTCGACGCC
>JBCCXY010000094.1:0-16098 GCA_039190895.1 Pseudomonadota bacterium
ATGAAACCGAGGAAGGGCGCCAGTCCGATGGCGACGACGGCGTTCACGGCCAGCGCGACGAGGGCGTAGTAGAAGGGCCGCTTGGTGTCTTCGCGGGCGAAGAACACCGGTTGCAGGACCTTTTGCAGGACGAAGGCGGGCAACCCGGCGCCGTAGACGGCGACGGCGAGGGCCGTTGCGGCGGTGTCAGATGCCTCGAACGCGCCGCGTTCGAAGAGGGTGCGGACCAGCGGAAC
Source organism: Pseudomonadota bacterium (assembly GCA_039190895.1). GTDB lineage: Bacteria > Pseudomonadota > Alphaproteobacteria > Rhodobacterales > Rhodobacteraceae > Ovoidimarina. Next base: position 237 of record JBCCXY010000094.1, read on the forward strand.
GGGGATCACGGCGAGCGCGATGGCGGCGGGGATGGTCAGGGCGAGGGCCATCTCTCCGGCCCGGTTGAAGGCGTTTTGGCCGCCCTCGGCGTCTCCGGCCTGGAGTTTGCGGGAGAGCGACGGGAGCAGGACAATACCGATGGCGATGCCGACGACCCCGAGGGGCAGCTGGTACAACCGATCTGCGTAGCTGAGCCACGCGATGGCGCCGTCGAAGAAGGATGCGACTTGTCGGCCCACCAGGAGGTTGATCTGAACCACACCGCCCGCGAGCGCCGCTGGCGCGGCGATAATGGCGAGGCGTTTGAGGTCGGGCGTCATGCGAGGCCAGCGAGGGCGGAAGGTGAAACCGGCCCGGCGGGCGGCCCCGAACAGCAGGGCAAGTTGGGCGAAACCGGCGATAACGACGCCGATGGTGAGGATGTCCCCCGCGCGGCGACCCTCCCCCAACCCGGCGTCGAGGCCGAAGATCGGGGCTCCGTTGCGGCCCCCGACAACGAGCAAGGTGATCAGGATGATGTTCAACAGCACCGGCGCGGCAGCAGCGGCGGCAAAGCGACCGGTGGCGTTCAAGACGCCCGACAGGAGGGCAGCCAGCGAGATGAACAGGATGTAGACGAAGCAGATCCGGCCATAGAGCACAGCCAGCGCGAAACGTTCGTCCCCGGCAAAGCCCGAGGCCATGGCAAAGACCAGCACCGGCATGAACACCACGGCGAGCACGGTGAAGACCACGAGGATCGCCCCCAGCCCCATCATTGCGTCCCGCGCGAAGCCTTCGGCATCATCACACGCCTCGACCTTTTTCGAGAACATCGGAACGAAGGCCATGTTGAACGCGCCCTCGGCGAAGAAACGGCGAAACATGTTGGGGAGGGCGAAGGCCATCAGAAACGCCTCGGCCACCGGGCCAGTGCCCATGACGGAGGCGATCAGGATGTCGCGGATGAAGCCGAAGATGCGGCTGGCGAAGGTCCAGACGCCCACCGTCAGAAACCCGCGCAGCAGGCGGATGGGTTGCATCAGGCTTGCGCCCTTTCGGCGACGCGTTCCACCGCCTCACGCAGACGCTTTTCCAGCGTCTTCTGCTTGCTCTCGGAGTGGTATTTCAGGCCGAACATATCCTTGACATAGAAGGTGTCGACGACCTGTTCGCCATAGGTGGCGATCACGGCGGAGGCGATGTTGACGTGGCTTTCGGCCAGCGCCTGGGTCAGGTCGTAGAGAAGGCCGGGGCGGTCGCGGGTGTCGACCTCGATTATCGTGTAGATCTCGGACCCGTCATTGTCGAAGGTGATGGTGGTTGGCACCTTGAACGCCTTTTCGCGCTTCTTCAGCTTGTCGCGGTCGGCGACGGCCTCGCGCACGATGACCTGGCCCTTCAGCGTCTTCTCGATCATCCCGCGCAGGCGTGGCAGGCGGGCCTCTTCATAGGGGCTGTCTTCGGCGTCCTGCACCCAGAAGGCCGCCGTCGCGTAGCCGTCTTTCGAAGTATAGGTGCGCGCGTCCACGACGTTTGCGCCCACGAGGGCGAGCGCCCCCGCGAGGCGCGAGAAGATGCCCGGGTGATCCTCCAACGCGAAGCAGGCACGGGTGGCGTCACGGTCTTCGTCCGGGAAGAGGTCGATCTTGACCTCATCGGGCTGGATGTCTTGCAGGAGGCTCGCGAAGACCACATGCGCCGCTGTCGGCAGGCCCTGCCAGTAGGGGCCGTAGTGGCGCCCGGTCTCGGCGCGCAGGTCCTTGGTGGACCAGTCGGGCAGTGCCTCACGCAGGGCGCGCTTTGCCTCGGTCTCGCGCGTTTCGCGGTTGAGGTCTTCGAGGCCGGTCTCCAGCGCCATCTGCGTTTCGCGATAGACGGAGCGGATGAGCTGCGCCTTCCAGTTGTTCCAGGTGTCCGGCCCGACGCCGCGGATGTCGCAAACGGTGAGGCAGGTCAGCAGGTCCAGCCGCTCTTTCGATTTCACCGCGTTGGCGAAGCCCCGGATCGTGCGCGGGTCCGAGATGTCACGCTTCTGCGCGACGTCGGACATCAGCAGGTGGTTGCGGACCAGCCATTCGACGGTTTCACATTCTTTCCGTTTCAGCCCCAGTTCGGGGGCCACGCGGCGGGCGATGCGGGCGCCGAGGATTGAGTGGTCTTCGTCGCGGCCCTTGCCGATGTCGTGCAGCAAGAGGGCGACGTAGAGGACCTTGCGGTTCACCCCGTCCTTCATGATGCGCGACACGATGGGGAGTTCTTCCACCAGCTCTCCCCGTTCGATCTGGGCAAGGTTGGCAATGCATTGGATCGTATGCTCGTCCACCGTGTAGTGGTGGTACATGTTGAACTGCATCATCGCGACGATGGGGGCGAAGTCTGGGATAAAGGCGGCGAGGACGCCCAGTTCGTTCATCCGCCGCAGGGCGCGTTCCGGGTTGCCGTGCTTCAGCATGAGGTCGAGGAAGATGCGTTGGGCTTCCGGGTTCTGCCGCATCTCGGCGTCGAACATGTCGAGGTTGGCCGAGATAGTGCGCATGGCCAGCGGGTGCAGCAGGTAGCCGGTGCGGAGTGCCTCTTCGAAGATGCGCAGGAGGTTGAGTTTGTCGGAGAGGAACGTTTGTTCGTCTTCGTAATGCAGGCGGTTGTGGATGATCTGGTAACCCGGCCTCGCGCGTTTCTTGCGGGCGAAGAATCGGACCAGCGCCGGGGCGGCTTTGACGTGGCGCGCTTCCAGCGCCGTCAGCAGGATGCGGGTCACCTCGCCCACATGGGTGGCATGGCGGAAGTAGTCTTGCATGAAGTGTTCTACCGCGCGGCGCCCGCCCCGGTCTTCGTAGCCCATGCGTGATGCGACCTCGACCTGCATGTCGAAGGTCAGTTGGTCCATCGCGCGGTTTGCGATCAGGTGCAGGTGGGCACGGACGGTCATCAGGAAGTCTTCGGCCTTGCGGAAGGCGTCGTATTCGTCCGCCGTGAAGGTGCCTTCGTCCACCAGTTGATATGCGCTGCCCGCCCGGGTGACGTATTTGGCGATCCAGTACAGCGTTTGCAGGTCGCGCAGGCCGCCTTTGCCTTCTTTGATGTTGGGTTCCACGACGTACCGCTGGCCGCCCTGTTTGCGGTGCCGGTCGGCGCGTTCGACGAGCTTGGCCTCAATGAACTCGGCGGCCGAGTTGCGGAAAAGGTCGTTCCAGAGGCGGGTTTCGAGGTCGGCGGCGAGGTCGGCGTTGCCGAGGAGGAAGCGCTGTTCGAGGAGGGCGGTGCGGATGGTGAAGTCGTCCCCCGCGAGGCGGATGCAGTCGCGGACGGAGCGGGTGGCGTGGCCGACTTTGAGGTGCAGGTCCCAGAGGATGTAGAGCATGGATTCGATGACGCTCTCGACCCAGCCGGTGGCCTTGTGGGGGACGAGGAAGAGGAGGTCGATGTCCGAGAACGGCGCCATCTCGCCCCGGCCGTAGCCGCCGACAGCGATCAGGGCGATGCGTTCGCCCTTGGTGGGCGTGGGTTTGGGGAAGAGGCGGAGAGTGGCGAGGTCGTAGACGGCGCGGACGATGGCGTCGGTCAGGTCGCGGTATTCGTACGAGGCGCTGCGGCCCGAGGTGGGCAAGCGGGTGACGTCGGCGGCGATGCGGGCGCGTTCGTCGGCGATCCACGGCTTCAGGATTGCGACGGCGGCGGCGCGGATGTCGCTGTGCGCCGAAAGCCCGTGGCTCGCGTCGATCAGGCGGTCGGACAGGCTGGGGGCGTCGCCTGCGGCAGCGGGGACGGCGAGGTCAGAAACCGGGGCCACCGAAGCTTCTCGGCGCGGGGTCGATAATCACAACCTGCCCGCTGCGGATCTGCGCCACGGCGAGCCCGCGCGAGTTGGTGCCGTTGCGGTTGAACCGGAATACGCCATTGACCCCCGCAAAGCCCGAAGAGCGGGTCAACGCGCCTCCGGTCAGGGCGTTCGAATCGCCCGCGCTCACAAGGGCGCCAATCGCCGCGACGCCATCATAGGCGAGCCCCGCCAGCGGATGCGGATTGGAGCCGTAGGTCGCGAAGTAGCGAGAGTTGAACTGCGCCTGCAGGTTCGGATCGGGCGTGGCGAGCCAGGCACCCTGCAGACCCGGAAGGCTCAGCGCGGTGGACGGTATGTCCAGCCGTTGCAGCCCGATAAGCTGGATGTTCGACGGGTCGATCCCGTTTTCGGGCAGTAGCGACGCCAGGAACGGGATGGCACCGTCATTGCCGGAGGTCAGGAATACGGCCGTCGCGCCGGAGGTGCGTACGCGGTCGGCGATCCCAGGCATGGCGGCGACGACGCCGTTCTGGCTAAGCGGGAAGGACAGGCTTGCGGCGAGGCGCATGCCGTTCTGGCCCAGCGACCGGGCAATGGCATCGCGGCCGATGATCTCAGACGGGCTTTCGGCATGGATGATCGCCACGTCGCGGCGGCCCTGGCTGGCGGCATAGCTCGACAGGCGGTTGGCGGTGTTCTGGAAGGTGTTGCCGAGGATAAAAACGTTGCCGCCCGCGATAGCGGTGTTGTTCGAGAAGGACAGGACGTTGATCCCTCGGGACGAGACCGCGCTACCGGCGGCGGCGGCTGAATCTCCGAAGAGCGGGCCAAGAATGATCTTATTGCCGTCCGCGACAGCCTGCTGCGCGGCGGCGGCGGCACCGCTTGAGGTTCCGCCGGTGTTGTAGACGGTCAGCTCGATCTGCGCACCTTGAAGATCGGACGCCGCGAGGCGCGCTGCGTTCTCAAGACTGCGCGAGACGCCCGCCGTTGACCCGCCCTGCGGCACCAGAAGCGCCACGGGCACGGCGGCCGAGGTGTTGACTGTGGGGCCTCCGAGACCTGCGACCGTGATCGGCTCACACGCGGCGAGCGTCAGCGCGGCGATGACGCCGGTTGAGACCAGGCGGAGCTTGCGGGCGAAACCGAAAACAGCAAACATGTCAGTCCTCACGCGGGGTATGAGCGGTGCTGGCACCCTAAGGGTTGCTCCCGAAGGTGTAAATCGCGTGCCTAAACGGGAGGCAAAGAATGGACAAAGATGCACCGCTTGCCCCCGGTCTTTATGTGGTCTCGACCCCAATCGGCGCGGCGCGGGACATCACCCTGCGGGCGCTGGATGTGCTGGCTGCTGCGGACGTAATCGTCGCCGAAGACACCCGCGTTAGCAGACGGTTGATGGAGATACACGGGATCCGCCGTGAAGGACGACCGGTGATCGCGTATCACGACCATAACGGTGCCGCGCAGCGACCCCGCATCCTTGAAATGCTTGAGGCCGGGCAATCGGTCGCTCAGGTGTCGGACGCGGGGACGCCGATGGTGGCGGACCCTGGGTTCGACCTCGCCCGGGCCGCGACAGAGGCAGGCCATGCAGTGCATGCCGTGCCTGGGGCGTCGTCGCCGCTGGCGGCCCTGGTCGTGTCGGGACTGCCGAGCGACCGCTTCCTGTTCGCGGGGTTCCTGCCAACGGCAGAGGGCGCAAAGCGTCGGATGCTTGAGGAGTTGGCGTCGGTCCCGGCGACTCTGATTTTCTTTGAATCGGGGAGACGATGTTTGGGAACTGTTAAGTTAATGGAGTCAGTATTGGGGGATCGGTCGGCTGCTGTATGTCGGGAGCTGACCAAGAAATTTGAAACAACGGTGCGTGGGTCGCTGGGCGAATTGGCTGCGCATTTCGATGGTGATGTGCCGAAGGGCGAAATCGTGATCTTGGTGGATCGCGACCGGTCGGTTGCATCTGAAGAGGACAGGGATCGGATGTTGGAAGAGGCGCTTAAGACGATGTCGGTGAAGGACGCCGCGCGTGAGGTTGCGGGGGCGCTCGATCTGCCCCGGAAAGACGTCTACGCGGCGGCATTGGCGCTTGGGGGTCGGAAATGAGCGGGGCGAGTTCGTACTATGGGGGCCTGGCGGCTGAAGACGGCGTAGAGCGGTCTTATGCGGATCAGGGTCATGAAATTGCCGGGCGACGCTGGCGTTGTGCGGCCGGCGAAATTGACCTGATCACGCGAAAGGGCGGTGAAGTGATCTTTGTTGAGGTCAAGAAAGCGCGCAGCATTCCGGAGGCGGCGCAGCGTCTGGGGCGGCGTCAACAGGCACGGATCGCCTTGGCAGCCGAGGTGTTTTTGGGCGGGGAACCAGCGGGCACGGACACGCCTGCGCGGTTTGACGTGGCCCTGGTGGACCGCACGGGGCAGATGGAGATCATTGAAAACGCCTTTGCGGCGTAGCTTGTGCCGCCCTTAGCCCGCTGCCATATCGAGGCGAGCATGTTCGGCAAAGGGGCGGCAGGTGGCAAAAGTTGCATTCCAGATGGACCCGATTGGGGCCGTCGATATCGACGCTGACAGCAGTTTCCGCCTCGCGGAAGAGGCGCAGGCTCGGGGTCACTCGCTGTTCTTCTATACGCCGGACAAGCTGGCCTATCAGACGGGTCGGGTGATGGCGCGCGGGCATGATCTGGAGGTCCGCCGGGTTCAGGGTGACCATGCGACCCTCGGCCCGGAACGTGAGGTGGATCTGGCGGACTGGGATGTCATCTGGCTGCGGCAGGATCCGCCGTTTGACATGGGGTATATCACGACGACCCATCTGCTGGATTTTTTGGCCGGGCAGACCCTTGTCGTGAACGACCCGTTCTGGGTGCGGAACTATCCTGAGAAGCTTTTGGTACTGCAGTTTCCAGAGCTTATGCCACCAACGGCGGTGGCGCGGGACCTGCAGACGATCCGGGCGTTTCGGGAAGAGCATCGCGATATCATTGTCAAACCGCTCTACGGCAATGGCGGGGCGGGGATTTTTCGGCTGCGCCCGGAGGACGGCAACCTGGCGAGTCTGCATGAGCTGTTCACCTCGATCAACCGCGAGCCGCTGATGCTGCAGAAATTCCTCCCGGCGGTGAGTCGGGGGGACAAGCGGGTTATCCTGGTCGATGGCATCCCCGTCGGGGCGATCAACCGGGTGCCCGCCGAGGGTGAGACGCGGTCGAACCTGCATGTCGGCGGGCGGGCCGAGCCGGTGGCACTGACCGAACGAGATCGGCAGATTGCGTCGGTGATCGGCCCCTTGCTGAAGGAAAAGGGTCAGGTGTTCGTGGGGATCGATGTGATCGGCGACAGTCTGACCGAGATCAACGTGACCTCTCCCACCGGCATTCAGGAGTTGGAGCGGTTTGACGGGGTGAACGTGGCCGGTCTGATCTGGAACGCAGTTGAGGCGCGGCTGGCCTAGGCGGTGACCGAAACCGACACGCGGAAGCTGACCGCTTCGGCGAGGTGCGGTTGGCGGACGGTGTCGGAACCGTCGAGGTCGGCAATTGTGCGGGCGACGCGAAGGACGCGGTGGTAGCCGCGCGCGGATAGGCCAAAGCGGTCGGCCACTTTGACGAGGAAGACGCGGCCCTCCTCATCCGGGGTGGCGACGTCGGTCAGAACGCGTCCGGACGCGTCGGCGTTCAGCCTGACCGGCCCCGCGTCGGCGAAGCGTTTGGCCTGGATCGCGCGGGCAGCGGTGACGTTGGCCTTGACCTCGGACGAGGTTGCGCCCGAGGGGGGCAGGTCGAGGTCGGTATAGGCCACCGGGGGCACGTCAACGCGCAGGTCGAAGCGATCCATCAGGGGCCCCGAGATCCGTCCGAGGTAGTCTTCGCCGCATTGCGGGACGCGGGCACAGGCGCGTTCGGGGTCGGCCAAGTGCCCGCATTTGCAGGGATTTGCCGCCGCGACGAGCATGAAGCGACAGGGGTAGCGGACATGGGCATTGGCGCGGGCGACAACGACTTCGCCCGTCTCAATGGGCTGGCGCAGGGTTTCGAGGACGGCGCGGGCGAATTCCGGGAATTCGTCCATGAACAGGACGCCGTTATGGGCGAGCGAGATTTCCCCGGGCTTCGCGCCCTTCCCTCCGCCGACAATGGCGGCCATGGAGGCGGTGTGGTGCGGCTCTCTGAATGGGCGGGTGCGAGAAATGCCGCCAGCGTCGATCAGGCCCGATAAGGAGTGGATCATCGAGGTTTCCAAAGCCTCAACGGGCGACAAAGGCGGCAGGATGCCGGGCAGGCGCGCGGACAGCATGGACTTGCCGGATCCCGGCGGACCGATCAGCATGATGTGGTGGCGCCCGGCGGCGGCGATTTCGAGGGCGCGTTTGGCCCGTTCCTGGCCTTTGACCTCGATCAGGTCTTTGGGCGAGGTGTCATCGACCACGTCCCCGGGTTCGGCGAAGGCGAGCGCGTCCTGGCCGGTGAAATGTTTGTTGACGGCGGCGAGCGAGGGCGCCGCAAGCACGCGGGCGTCCCCGACCCAGGCGGCTTCGGCGCCGCAGGCGGAGGGGCAGACGAGGGTGCGGTCTTCGGCGGCGGCGGCCATGGCGGCGGGAAGTGCCCCGACCACGGGGACGAGGGAGCCGTCGAGGGACAATTCTCCAAGAGAGACAGTCTGTTCCACCTGATCGCGGGGGATGACGTCGAGGGCGGCCAACAGCGCCATGGCGATGGGCAGATCGAAGTGCGAGCCCTCTTTCGGCATGTCGGCGGGCGACATGTTGATTGTGATCCGCTTGGAAGGCAACGCGACGGCCAGCGCCGTTAATGCGGCGCGCACGCGGTCGCGCGCTTCGGAGACGGCCTTGTCGGGGAGGCCGACGATGGAGAAGCCCGGCAAGCCGGGCGCAATGGCGCATTGCACCTCGACGATGCGGGCTTCGACCCCTTCGAAGGCGACGGTGTATGCGCGTGCGATCATGGCCCCGACCCCCATGGCTTCGCGGCAGCGTAGGGTTCAGGATCGATTGGGCTTGGTTAACAAAGGGTAAAGGAATGCGGGCGCGCGCGAAAATATTGCGCAACCCACCAAGGATTGCCCTGCGGGCTGCGTCATACCTACTGTGATGCGCATGACGACAACCGATGAGGCCCTGGCGTTGGCCGCTGCCGGAGGGGACCGGGCGGCGTTCTCGACGCTGGTTGACCGGCATTATGACCGGGTGTTTCGTCTGGCCTTTCGCCTGACCGGCACGCAGGACGCGGCGGAAGACCTGACGCAGGACATCTGCGCGGCTCTGCCCTACAAGCTCGCTGCGTTTCGGGGCGACGCGCGGTTTACTACGTGGCTGTATCGCGTGGTGGTGAATGCCGCGCATGACCGGCGGCGTCGGATGGCCACCCACGCCAAGGCGGCGGATGGGTGGGGCGATTGGGAGAAAAACCGCCGCGCGGAGGTGAGCGAGACGCAGGAGGCGCTTGATTGGCTCTCTCAGGCGATGCGCGGCCTTTCCGACGATCTGCGCGACACGCTGGCGCTGATCCTGGATGATGTAACGCAGGCGCAGGCGGCGGAGGTTCTCGGCGTGTCCGAAGGCACCGTCGCCTGGCGCATGTCGGAGGTCAAAAAGCGCCTCCGCCAGATGAACGAAGAGGAACGGGCATGACCGACGACCTCGACAAGTTGAAACAGGCGCTCGGCGCCGCGACCCCCGCGCCCGATCCGGCGAAGCGGGCGGCGAACCTGCGGCTGGCGGAAGAAAATTTCGATCGCCTCCAAGGATCGGCGCGTGAGGCCCGTCCTACTCCCAAGCGCGCCCCGACGGCGCGTCTGTTTGAAGGAGTAGGAAAGATGCTGAATACATGGACTACAAAGGGCGCCCTTGTCGGATCCACCGCTGTCGCGGCTATGGCGATGATCTGGATCGGAGGGAATTTCTCGCAGAACCCCGGCGATGGCTTCGCTCTGAACCCCAACGCGCCGACTGTGGTTTCGTCGGATGAGGCGATCACTGAGCCGCTGGTTGACAGCGAGATAGCTCGCCGGGAAGCCCCAGCGGAGGCGCTGCAGGGAGCTCCCCTTGCTGAAAGCGCCGCGAGCCCAGCGCCGGCGCCTGCACAGACTGAGGAAGCCTTCATCTCTGGTGATTTCGGCAGTGTAGTGATGGGCGACGCCGACGATGCGGTTGATTTCGAGCAGTTGTCTCGCCTGCGAGTTGCGCCCGAAGATACCTACACATCGACGCCTTTCGGCGAGGTCCCGCGTGTCTCTGAAGAGAACACCGAAACCTTCGCCAATGCCGATGCCAACCCGGTGAAAGTCACGGCTGAGGCGCCCGTTTCCACCTTCTCCATCGACGTGGACACGGCGTCCTACTCGGTTATCCGCCAGTCGATCCAGAACGGGATGCTGCCGCCGAAGGATGCGGTGCGGGTTGAGGAGATGATCAACTACTTCGACTACAGCTACCCCGCCCCCGATGGCACCCACCCGTTCCAGCCCACGGTGACCGTCGCCGAGACGCCGTGGAACGCAGGGACCGAGATCGTGCATATCGGCCTCCAGGGCGTAACCCCGGCGGTCGAGGATCGCCCGCCGCTGAACCTCGTCTTCCTGATCGACACGTCGGGCTCCATGCAGGACTCCAACAAGCTGCCCCTGCTGAAGCAGAGCTTCCGCCTGATGCTGTCCGAGCTTCGCCCAGAGGATCAGGTGGCCATCGTCACCTATGCCGGGTCGGCGGGGCAGGTGCTTGATCCGACCCCGGCGGGCGAGCGTTCCACCATTCTCGCCGCGTTGGACCGGCTGGAGGCGGGTGGGTCCACGGCTGGTCAGGCGGGCTTGCAGCAGGCCTATGCCACGGCGGAGGCGATGGCCGATGAAGGCGACGTGACGCGGGTGATCCTTGCCACCGATGGTGACTTCAACGTCGGGCTGTCGGACCCGACCGCGCTGGAGGACTTCATCGCAGAGAAGAAAGAGAGCGGCACATACCTGTCCGTTCTCGGCTTCGGGCGGGGCAATCTGGACGACACGACGATGCAGGCGCTGGCCCAGAACGGTAATGGCACGGCGGCCTATATCGACACGCTATCCGAGGCGCGCAAGGTACTGGTCGACCAACTCACCGGCGCCCTGTTCCCCATCGCCGATGACGTGAAGATCCAGCTGGAGTTCAACCCATCCGTTGTCGCCGAATACCGGCTGATCGGCTACGAAACCCGGGCACTGGCCCGTGAGGATTTCAACAACGACGCTGTCGATGCAGGCGAGATCGGCGCAGGCCGTCAGGTCACCGCGATCTATGAGATTGCCCGCGTGGGCTCCGAGGGCGTCCGCAATGACCCCCTCCGCTACAGCGCCGAGGCCCAGGTCAGCGTGAGTGCCGAAGAACTCGGCTTCCTCAAGCTCCGCTACAAGAACCCGGGCGAAGAGACCAGCACCCTGATCGAAACCCCGATCCCAGCGGTGCCCCCCACCGAGATCACGGGCGATGTCGCCTTCGCCACGGCCATCGCGGGCTTCGGCCAACTGCTGCGCGGCTCTGACCTTCTTGACGGTTGGACCTACGCCGACGCCATCCAACTGGCCAATACGTCGAAAGGGGACGACCCCTTCGGCTACCGCGCCGAGGCCATCGACTTGATGCGTCTGGCCGACGCCCTGTCCCGATAGTTCACCTGGACGGAAATACTCCGGGGGTTTGGGGGGCCCCCCCCCCATTCCTCTAGACAAAAAACAATAACCCCCGCCAACGGCGGGGGTTTCCTTTTGAAAGCGGTCCGCTTGGGATTACGAGGCTTCGACAGCCTTCGCGTCCACCGTATCGCCGCTTGAGATCGCGATCTGACGCGGTTTCAGGGCCTCCGGCACCTCTTTCACAAGGTCGATATGCAGCATGCCGTTCACATGGCTCGCGCCCGTGACGCGGACATGGTCGGCAAGCGTGAACCGACGCTCAAACGACCGCGTGGCGATCCCGCGATGCAGGTACGTCCGCTCGGTGTCGTCCTTGCCCTTTTTGGCCGAAACGATCAGCGCGTTCTCGCGGACTTCGACCGACAGGTCGTCTTCGCCGAACCCGGCCACGGCGATAGAAATACGCCAGCCATCTTCAGCGGTTTTTTCAATATTGTAAGGGGGATAGGAGGGGGCAGAGCCGGTATCGGCCAGCACCCGGTCCATCAGGTCGGCCACTTGGTCAAAGCCAACGGTGGCACGGTACAGAGGGGCAAGATCAAAGGTTCGCATCAGGGTCATCCTCCATTGAGCGACAACAATTCAATGGTGTCTTCCATTCGGACAGACACCGGGTTCAGTCAGGCGCCGGACCCTGTTCAGGCGTCCGACGCGATGTAGTTAGGAACCGGAAAACCGGGGTTCAAGGGGCGAAAATCGCCCGCATCTGGCCGAGGCGGGCCTGCGACAGCACCGCATAGCCGAATGGCTGGTGCCCGTCGCGCCCGGTGGCGACGACGATGCCCAGAAGCTCGGGCTCGCCTTCAGTGATCCGCACCACGGGGCCGCCGGATTCGCCCGGGATGACGACGCAACTGAGCAGCATGATGGTTGAGCGCAGGTCAAGCACGGGGCACTTCCGCTCTCGCGCCCGCTCGCCCGCGCCGCCGGGGTAGGAGGCGATCAGCACCCGCTCCCCGGCCTCGGCTGCACTGACCAGGGCGAAGGGGCGCGCTACGGTGTCGGGGATCGGCTCCGCCAGCCGGATCAGGCCGATGTCAGAGCCCAGGTTCTTGTTTTCAATCGATCTTCCCGCAAGAAACAGTGGGTGCACGTGCTGCGCGACCGCCTGTCGTTCGACCGAGGGGTGGCCGGGATAAGCGCCGGTGCGGAAGACAACGGTGTACTCATCGCTGAGTTTCTTGCCCGAGATGCAGTGCCCCGCCGTCGCCAGCAGATCGGGGGCAATCAGGGCCGCACTACAGTCGGCCTTGCCGTTGCGCACCAGCACTCCGGCGCCTGCCATGGGCGGCGGCGCGTCCGCCAGGGCTGGCAGAGCGAGGAAACAGAACAACAACAGCGCCCACGACTTCATCCGGCGACTGTGGTCAGGCGGTGCGGAGGGGTCAAGTCACTGTGGCTTGAGGAAGCGGGCGCCCCCGGCAGAGCGGTCTTTCGCACCGATGCGCCGGGCCTCGAAAGGGGTTTCGTCCGGCCAGACGCCGTCGCCGGTCTGGAGTGCGCGCTTCATCTCGTTGACTTTGCTTTGCACTTGCATCCCGAACACGGCGCGGTGCCCGTCATACTGGCCGGTGCTGGAGATCACCGCCACGATCCGCGGAGAGCGGCCCGAGGTGTCGAAGATCGGCGCGCCCGAAGAGCCCGGATCCCCGCGGCATGAAAACGCGGCGAGCCCGCTGGACCGTGCCAGGACCCGGCACCCGGCCTGCCGTGTCGCGGCATTGTCGCGACCCCGGCCATAGGACACGGCGGTCACGTCCGAGCCTGCAGACGGCATCCCGGCGAGCGGGAAGTAGCTCGCGGTGGTGCCAGGGATGGTCGAGGCAAGCTCCAAAAGGGCGACGTCGTTGGCGAGGAACCGTTGGAAGTCGCCGCCATCCGGGACGAAGGATGCGGGCACAACTGCGCGCGCGATGCGGGCGGTGGCGATCGTGGCGCCATCCCGGTAGCCGGCGCGGAATTCCATCTGCGTGGGATCACGGCGTTGGCCTTCGCGGTCGAAGACGCAGTGAGCGGCGGTCAAAACAAGCTTGGGGGCAATCAGCGCGCCGGAGCAATAGCTGCGCGGGCCGGTCTCGACGCGGCCCACGGCCTCCCAGCCAAGCTGGTCACTGCGGTCGGTGAGTTGCCGTGTATCGGCGCTCGCGGCCCCGGCGAGCAGCGCGGCAAGAAGCGGCAGCCACTTCATGGCCGCATGAACTTCGCGCCGCCAGAGCGTGTGGTGCCGTTGGCCACAGTCGTGGCAGAGCGAACGCGCGGTTTGGCAGCGGTGCTGGTGACGACCGGGGGGTCGTTCAGCAAGGCCTGAAGCTCGTCCAGTGCGCCGTCGAGGCGGGTTCCGAGGGAGACGGGCCGCCCGCGGATCTCGGCTTTGGCCGAGATGACGGATACGATCCGGGGCTCACCCGTCGCGAAGGAAAACACCGGTGCTCCGGAGGAGCCGAAGTCAACCGAGCACGACATCACCAGCGTTCCGGCGGGGCGACCGAGGACGTGGCAGGTTTCTTGGATCGAGGGCCGCGTTGCGCGGTCGCGGGCGTAGCTGACGACGCCGATCTCGGCGCCCTTGCGGGGGCGCTTGTCGGTCTCGAAGGGCTCGACCGAGCCGTTTCGGATCGGCTGCGACAGTTGGACGAGCGCGATGTCCACCGCCACATGCTCGGCCCCTTCCGGGCCGGTGTAGCGGTAATCGGGGTGAATCACGGTACGCCGGGCGTCGCGATAAGCCATGGCTCGGCCATCGCGCCAACCGGCAAGGAACTGAACCTCGCGGTCGGGGATCCGTTCGTGGGTGTTCGAGTCGAAGAGGCAGTGTGCAGCGGTCAGAACAAGATCGGGCGCAATCAGGGCGCCGGTACAGAACCCGTCACGGCCAAGGTCCAGACGCCCAACGGCCTCGAACCCGCGCGAGTCATCTGCCGTCCGAATTGTCTGAAGTTCACTGGGATCTGCTGCCAATGCAGCCGTGACGCTGAAAACGCAGGCTGCAAGAGCGCCTGCGAAGCCATACTGACTCATCATACCATCCTTCCCCTAGATTAGGCTAGAAGGACCGTGGGGCAGGATTATGGCCCGAACCCGCGCAAAAAGAGGGACGGCGGCTGCTCTGGCGCATCAGTCACAGCGCGCCGATGTCCGGCTGAGCGGCCCTCGCGAAGCTGGTACGAGGACGGATCGCCTCTATGCTGCGCGCCATGTTGTTCGATGGCCCTCTTGCTGCGCTGACTGTTACCGATGTGGCCGCGGTGGTTGCATTGTTTCTGACGTGGCTTGGCCTTGGCTATTGGATCGACACGGTGCCGGTCGGGCCGCCTTCCGTCACGCGGCTGATGAGCGATTACCGCCGACGCTGGATGCATGAGATGGTGACGCGGCAACCGCGGATCTATGACGCCACGGTCCTGAACGGGCTGCGTCAGGGGACGGCGTTTTTCGCGTCGTCGTCGCTGATCGCCATTGGCGGGGCGTTGGCCCTGATCGGCAACACCGAGCAGTTGATGGGCGCGGCGACCGAGTTGGGGGACGAAGAGACGGCGACGGTGGTTTGGCAGCTCAAGCTGTGTCTTGTCGTGGTTTTCCTGGCGAATGCGTTTCTGAAGTTTGTCTGGGCGAACCGGATCTTTGGCTATTGCGCGGTGGTCATGTCAGCGGTGCCGAACGAGGTGTCGGACACGGCCTACAAGGTCGCGGCGCAGGCGGCAGAGATCAACATTCGCGCAGCGATCAACTTTAACCGCGGGCTGCGGTCGATGTACTTTGCTTTGGCGGCGGTCACCTGGGTGATCGGCCCGCTTGCGCTAGGCGCGGCGACGGCCATTGCAGCCTATACAATCTGGCAGAGGGAATTCGTGTCACGCCCTCGCGCCATATTGAAGGGCGACACGGCGGAATAGGGTTCCCAGACGCGAAACGCGGCGCTAACGTCCGACCCATGCGCAAGATCGTTGTTATGACCGCCCTGTTCCTGGCCTCCGCCGCCGCCGCCGACCCTGCCGTGATTGAGGGTGCCGAAGCGCGTGCTTCGGGCGGGGCGTGGAGCTTTTCCGTCACCCTCAGCCATGGCGACACGGGCTGGGACGACTATGCCGATGGCTGGCGCGTCGTCTCGGCAGACGGGGCCATTCTGGGAACGCGAGAGCTGATGCATCCGCATGTGAACGAACAGCCGTTTACGCGGTCGCTTTCCGGCGTGGCGATCCCTGAAGGGATGTCCTCGGTGTGGATCGAGGCGAGTACCAACACGGGCGGTTGGGCGGGCGAGAAACTGGAAATTCCGCTGCAATAGACCCTGTTTCGCCGTGATCGGTGGGCCGATTTCCCACCCAACCGGCCCGCCGAACCGTCGCACGCAGAAGGTGGTGGGTGGGCAATCTGCCCACCCCCCGCGACCCCCAAACCATCCACCAGCGTCCATCC
>JBCCXY010000095.1:0-15737 GCA_039190895.1 Pseudomonadota bacterium
CGCTCAGCGGGTAATAGATCATCGGCTTGTCATAGATCGGCAAAAGCTGCTTCGACACGCCCATTGTGATGGGATACAGCCGCGTCCCCGATCCACCGGCCAGAATGATACCCTTACGCGCCATGACCTGCCCTTCTTCTTCGCCAGTCGCCCGCCCTGTCCCAAGCGAATTGGGCGATTTCAAGGAACGCCAGCGGCCTGCGATAACTCCTGCAGGACCTGTGTCAGGTCCTTACGCCAGTCAGGTTGCGAAATTCCAAATGTCTTCAGGGTCGACTCGCAATCCAGCCGCGAATTCAGCGGACGCTCGGCGGGGGTCGGGAACAATTCGGTCGGTACTTCGGCCACCCGGGCGCTGCGACCCGCCTGCTCGAAGACCTCCTTCGCGAACTCAGCCCAGGTCACGTGGGGCGCGCCGGCAAAGTGATAGGTCCCGGTCCGCGCCGGGTCCTCAATCAGCCCCTTGGCGATGGTCAGGCAGGCCTCCGCAATCGAGGCCGCCGAGGTCGGCCCGCCGAACTGGTCGTTCACCACCTCGACCGCGCTTTGTGCTTCGGACAGGCGGAGCATCGTTTTGACGAAATTCTTGCCATGCGACGAGAACACCCACGACGTCCGGAGGATGGCAAAGGTCCCACCGACCTCGATCACCTCCCGCTCGCCCTGCAGCTTTGACTGGCCATAGACCCCAAGCGGACCGGCGGGGTCATCCGGACCCCATGGTTCATCGCCCGCGCCGTCAAAGACATAGTCGGTCGAGATATGGACAAGCGGGATCTCAAGATCTGCCGCCGCTTCGGCCATCTTGCCGGGGGCGATACCGTTGATGGCGAAGGCCTCTGCCGCGTGATCCTCGGCCTTGTCGACATTCGTCCAGGCGGCGGCGTTGATGATGGCAGACGGGGCGGATTCATAGATCGTCGCCTCGATGGACGCCGGATCGGCGAGGTCGGCGACATCCCGCAGGGGACAGGCGGCACCCTTGGTGCGGCGCGCAAGCTCTTGCCCCACCTGCCCGGTGCTGCCGAATATAAGAAGCGGTCCCGTCACCTCTTCACCCCGTACCCAGACGCTGACCGACGCCGTCGCGCGATTGCAGCGCGCGCCACCAGTCTTCGTTCTCAAGGAACCAGTCGACCGTCTTTTCCAGCCCCTCATCCAGGGTCACCGACGGGCGCCAGCCCAGCTCTGTCCGGATCCGGGTCGGGTCGATGGCATAGCGCATGTCGTGCCCGGGCCGATCCGTGACGAACGTGATGAGCCTATCATGCGGACCACCTTCGGGGCGCTTCGCATCGAGGATTGCACAAATTTTGCGAACAAGGTCGATGTTCTTCGCCTCGTTCTCACCACCGATGTTGTACGTCCGCCCGACCTCGCCTTTCTCGACTACCGTCAGCAGGGCGTCGGCGTGATCCTCGACATACAGCCAGTCACGCACGTTCTCACCCTTGCCATAGACCGGGATCGGCTCGCCATGCAGGGCCTTCAGGATCACGACCGGGATCAGCTTTTCGGGAAAGTGAAACGGCCCGTAATTGTTTGAGCAATTGGTCACGAGGATCGGCAGGCCATAAGTCTCACCCCAGGCGCGCACGAGGTGGTCGGACGCGGCTTTTGAGGCGGAATAAGGACTGCGCGGGTCATAGGGCGTGTCCTCGGTGAACATGCCCGTCTCGCCGAGGCTGCCATAGACCTCATCGGTCGAGATATGGTGAAACCGGAAGCCCTCGGGCTTGCCTTGCGCTTCCCAATAGGCCCGCGCGGCCTGCAGGATCGTCGAGGTGCCGGTGATGTTCGTGTCGATAAAGGCCGACGGGCCATCGATGGAGCGATCGACGTGGCTTTCAGCGGCCAGATGCATCACCGCATCCGGCTGATGCATGCGGAACACTCGGTCCAGCGCATCGCGGTCGCGGATATCCACTTGCTCAAAGGCATAGCCCGGAGCGTTGGTCACGCTCGCCACGTTGTCGAGGCAGGCCGCATAGGTCAGCGCATCGACATTGACGACGGAATAGCCCTTGCGAATGGCAAGCCGCACCACCGCCGAACCGATGAACCCGGCACCCCCTGTCACCAAAAGCTTCATGCGGCGGCCTCCCACTTGAACGGGCTGTCCCAAGCGTCAAACGACGGCGCGTGGGCGTCCTTGGCGGACAACACCGCCTCGGTGCCGCCCAGGTGCCAGTCGATATCCAGCCCCGAACTGTCGAAGCGGACCGAGCCATCGGCCTCGGGCGCGTAATAATCGGTGCATTTGTACAGCACTTCGCAATCATCCGTCAGGGTCGAGAAGCCATGCAGGCACCCGGCGGGCACGAACAGTTGCCGCCCGTTCTCGGCGGACAGTTCAACGCCCGTCCACCGACCATAGGTCGGGCTGCCAACGCGCACGTCAACGGCGACGTCCCACACGGCGCCCTTGCCGCAGCGCACAAGCTTGCCCTGCGCATGGGGTGGCGATTGATAGTGAAGGCCCCGCACCGTGCCCCGCGTCTCAGACAACGACTGGTTGTCCTGCACGAAGTCAAAATCGATCCCGTGTGCCGCCGCCGTCTTCCGATTCCAGACCTCGCAAAAGAACCCGCGATCGTCCCCAAAGCGTCTGGGCTCGACCACCAGAACGCCAGGAATCGGTGCTTCCTCAACTTTCACACGAACCTCACGCTATTCAGTGCTCGTTCTTCGCTTCTTAGGGGAGCGTTTGAAACATTGAAACCGGGTCCCCTGATGGTGGCTGTTTCCCGGCAAAGAATGGGCAGATTTTGGC
The DNA here is from genome assembly GCA_039190895.1 of Pseudomonadota bacterium. Classification (GTDB taxonomy): domain Bacteria; phylum Pseudomonadota; class Alphaproteobacteria; order Rhodobacterales; family Rhodobacteraceae; genus Ovoidimarina. The sequence continues at coordinate 2,774 of JBCCXY010000095.1, forward strand.
AACATTCCACCGAGAGTGAGGCTTTCCATTCACACCTCCCCATGTAATTGACGCGCCATTCGGGGCAGGTAAGGGAACAATCCGTTGACGACCGCTTTTGTGACCGGCTCCGCCGGATTTATCGGATTTCACCTTGCAACGCGGTTGCTGGACGACGGCTGGACGGTCGTCGGGCTGGACGCGCTGACCCCCCGCTATGACGTCTCGCTGAAGCAGGCGCGGCTGGACCAGCTTCTTGGGCGCGAGGGGTATATCCATGTAGATGGACGGCTGGAGGCCCCGGGCCTCGTGGCCGAGGCCGTGTCGGCCCATGCCCCCGACATCATCGTCCACCTCGCCGCCGAGGCCGGGGTGCGCCAGTCGATTGAGGACCCCCGGTCGTATCTTGAAGCCAACATCATCGGCACGTTCGAGTTGCTGGAAGCCGCCGGCGCCACGCCGCCCCGCCACATGTTGCTTGCATCCACGTCTTCGGCCTATGGCGCGAACCGCGAACGCCCCTATGCCGAGACGATGAAAGCCGACTGGCCGGTGTCGTTTTATGCCGCCACGAAGAAATCGACCGAGATCCTCGCCCATTCCCATGCGCATCTCTACAACCTGCCGATCACCATGTTCCGCTTCTTCACGGTCTACGGCCCGTGGGGCCGCCCCGACATGGCGTACTTCCTGTTTGCCAAGGCGATCCTCGACGGCGAGCCCATCAAGGTCTTCAACCACGGCAAGATGGAGCGGGACTTTGTCTTCATCGACGACCTCGTCGAAGCGATCACCCGCCTCTTCGACGCCGCGCCCGAGCGCCCGTCGGGCGAGGTGCCCGAGGGGGACTCGCTCAGCCCCGTGGCCCCGTTCCGCGTCGTCAACATCGGCAAATCCGACCCCGACACGCTGATCGAGTTCATCGAGGCCATAGAAGCCGCACTGGGCAAGACCGCCGTCAAGACTATGATGGAGATGCAGCAGGGTGACGTCGTCGCCACCTGGGCCGATGCGCAGCTTCTGAAGCGGCTGACGGGCTACATGCCCTCCACGCCGCTACGTCACGGAATACCGAAGTTTGTTGATTGGTATCTTAAGCACCGTTCTGCATAACAGTCACAGATGACCGGCGTGATTTCCCGGGGGATTTACACGCTGAACAATCCACAGGATGCTCGACCCAGTGTTTCTATCAAGGAAACCGCGCAAATGAACAAACGCTGGGGCATCGAGCGGTGGTCCTCGGCAGCTTGCATTGTCGGGCTGACCTGGCTTCTCGGGGTTGGGCACGGGGCCGCGCAGACGCGCGATCAGGTGTTCCAGGCCCTTCTGCGCGATCCGTCGAACATCCCGCTGATGCTGCAATACGCGCGCCTGTCGGTGGAGATTGAGGATTACGAAGCCGCCATCGGCACGCTGGAGCGGTTGCTGGACTTCGACCCGACAAATCAGGACGCCCGGTGGGAGCTTGCGCAGGCCTACTTCGCGCTCGGCCAGAACGAGGTCGCGAATTTTCATCTGAACCTCTACCTGGAGCGCGGCGATCTGACGGCAGGCCAGCGGGCTGAGGCGCAAGCGCTGAATACCGAGGCCCAGCGTCGGTCTGACGGTGGCGTGACCACACGCGGGCGCATCACGGCGGGGCTTGCGTCGCGGTCCCAGGAAGACGACATCGGTGCCACGTTGCAGGCCGATGTCAGCATAGACGCCGACGTCAACAACGGGGCGCTGCTGCGGTGGGATACGGACCTGCAGTTGCGGGTCGTCCGGTTTCCCGAAAACTCCACCGACGACATCTTCAGCTTCGGCGCCCGCACGGGGCCGGTCCTGTCGCTCGACAACATCGCGTTCGGGCAGCAGTTGCAGCCCTATCTCGACTATCGCTTCGTGGACGTGGATGACGACGAGGACGCGGGCGAGCAATTCGCGTTCGGCTTAGGCTACACCAACGCCATCGACGCCCGGTGGACGATCGACGCCGATGCGCAATACGGCCACGTGTTCCGCAGCGGGTCCGGGTTTGACAGCACGTACTTCTCGTCGCGGATTGGGGCACAGTTCCGGGCAACCCAGCAAACGGGTTTCCGCGCATTATTGCAGTACCTCGACGATGACGAGGAAGAAGGCGGAAACGACTATACACGGTGGACCGGGGTGCTCGGGGCGAGCCATGACATCCCCAGACCGTTTCTCGGGGTGGGAGAATCCTGGTCGATCAGCGGATTTTCCCGCGTTGACGCGGACAATTACGCCGATGGACGGGAAGATGACGTCCTTGGCGTTGGGGTCTCATTAATGACAAACTTGAACGATACCACGTTTGTCACGCTTGGTGTCCGGCAGTTCGATCGCTCCAGTTCGGATCCGGCGTTTGACGAGGATAATACGATTATCTCGCTTGATGCGGGGTTTCAGTTTTAGGTCTGGAGAACACAATGCGTAGGATTGTAGCTGCCGCTCTCTCCGCATCCATTGCCGCCACAGTGGCGGGCATGGCCATCGGTCAACAGAATATCGGCGTGGTCGCATCGATCGACCCGAACCTGCGGGGGACGCCGCCAGGGCAATCCCAGCGAACGCTGCAACTGGGCACCGGCGTGTTTCTGGATGAAACGATCCGCTCGTCGGCTTCGGGCCGCGGGCAGTTGATGTTCAACGACGAGACGACGCTGACCATCGCGCCGCAAAGCGTGGTGACACTCGATACCTTCGTCTACGACCCGGCCCGCAAGCGCGGTCAGATCGGGCTGGGCCTTGCGACCGGTACACTGCGCTTTATCGGCGGCCAGACGACCAAGACGAATGAGGCGGTGATCCGCACGCCAACGACGACCATCGGCATCCGTGGGTCAAGCGCGTTGGTCCAGCACGTCAACGGTCAGACCATAGCCGTGTTCCTGATGGGCGACCGCATGTGCTACGGCACGGGCGGATCGCGCTCCTGCACCAGTCGCCAGGGCGGGGTGTTGGGTGAGAACGGGTTCCTCGGCGTAATCTCGCAAGAGTCGCTCGTCGCGCTGCTGACCCAGATCGACGGTCAACCTCCGACGAGCCTGCAGGCTGGCGGGCGCACGGGCACCAACCCGCAAACCGGCACGCAGGTCACAAGGCGCACGGATCCGGTCTCAACACGCGGCGCCCGCTCGCAACCGCGCGTAGCGGCCACCGGCGGCGGACGCGGCTCAGGCCAATTCCCGGATCCACTGCTCTACGGCCCCCTCGGCATGTCGCCCCTGGGTGGAGGTTCTTCCGGCACCACAAACGGCGGCACACGCTGACCCCCGCGCCTCGCTTCGAACGGATGTCCCGTTCGAAGCGCCAAGCGCCGCAGCTTTACTGGCAACGGCATCCAAGAACTTGAGCCAGCGCTGCGCGCTGGGTCCTTTGACTTCGACAGTTCATATCAGCACTTCGTGTAGCCCGATCTCGCGCCGTCACCGGCCAATCGCATCCGCCAAGGTGTCCTAGTCCCCAACCTGTTTGATGAAGTCCAGCGCCGCACGCGCTCACCTCTTTCTGCTCAAACTAAGCACGCACCGGTGTCCCAAGAAGCATCGAGCCAACGTCCATCGGCCCTCGACGCATTGCTGCCACCGCCGATACGCCACATTCATCGCCGCTTGACCCAAGGTCGCGCGAACGGCTCGCCCGATGCAGGTACCTCCCCCACAGAGCAACTGTGTGGTGTGTTCCATACCGGATGATCGCGTTCAGGACGGTGAGCAGCTTTCGTGCGACGGCGACGATCGGGACCTACTGATGCTGCGAAGGCAGCGATGAAGAGCGCGCGACCCACGTCCGCTCGCCCGCCCCAGACTCTACGTTTTGCCGTACGTCAGTGCGCTAACGGCTGCCTCAGCTCCGGCATCCGCGCCAGAAAGGCGACGGTGAAATGCGCTCTGCCGAGCGCAGCGCCGGGCTGCTCACCCCTACTGCTAAGCCCCTCCGCGCTGGCAATGAGGCGCGTAATCTCCTCCTGCAAGTCGCAATCCCATCGCCGTTGAGCGATCTACACCTTGAACAGTTGCATGGGTCACGCATTGCCGCCGCCCTTCCTGAAAGAAAAGTCCCATCACGATGAGCGGGCGTGCGAGACGATTGTGCAAATGCGCAACCGTGTGTGTCTCTGAGCGACGTCGCCTAGCCTAAACAACGCTTCAAGCCGGCTCCCGAATGTGCCGCAGGTGTCCGGTCTTGACCCAAATCTCCGCGCCCGCATCCCCCACGCTCAACGCGACAGAGGCCCCAACCGGCACATGCAGCCAGCTCTCTGCTTCCAACGCTCATCATCCGCCACAAGCGACCCGCGCAGCACCAGCACCTCCGCCCCACCCGGAGCGGCCAACTCTGCCGAGGCGCCCGCCCAAAGCTCCCGCTCTTCCGCGTTCTCGAACAACGGCGTCACCCAGCCGGGCGCCGAGCCCGGCGTGTGCGACGTCCCCGGCGGGTTCCGGACATAGGTGCCCACCGGGTAGCCATGCTCATCCTGAAACACACCGTCCAACACGATGAACTCTTCCCCACCGCCATGCGTATGCGCCGAAAACGCGCTCCCCTCCGCATAGCGCACAATCGACGTCGCCCGCGCGACCTCGCCCCCGATCCGATCCAGCGGCCGCCGATCCACCCCCGCCATCGGCGACGGCACCCAATCCATCTGCGCTGCATGCACCACCACCCGCTCCCCGAAATCCGCGTTCAGCTTCATGTCGTCACTCCCGTCAAGCCGGTCTATATCTTGGGCAACCCATACGCTGAGGCCAAAGGGCACCAAGGGAAAGGCTTGACCCGGGGCGCCCGGGCCATCCACATGGTGCAATCCAAATGGCTTGGGGGCCGGATGATTACATTCATCATACGCCGCGTGTTCCAATCGGTGCTTGTCCTTCTCATCGTCGGCCTCGTCGCCTTCGCGATGTTCCGCTTCGTGGGTGACCCCATCGACAACATGCTCGGCCAGGAGCGCACCCAGGAAGACATCGACCGCCTGCGCGGCCAGCTCGGCCTCGACCAGCCCTTCGCCGTCCAATACGTCCGCTTCCTGCAAGAGGCGGTGCAAGGCAACTTCGGCGTCTCTTACCGCCAGGGCCGCCCGGTGGCCGAAATCATCGCCGAACGCGCCCCCGCCACGCTAGAGTTGGCCGCCGTCTCGGCCGTCTTCGCCATCACCGTGGGCATCGCCCTGGGCGTGTTCACCGCCATCCGACGAGAGGGCGTCGCGGCAAACGCGATCATGACCATCTCGCTCATAGGCGTCAGCCTGCCAACATTCCTCATAGGTATCCTCCTGATCTACATATTCGGCGTCGAACTCGGCTTGCTCCCCACATTCGGACGCGGCGAAACCGTCGACCTTGGCGGCTGGACAACCGGTTTCCTCACCGAAAGCGGCCTCAAGGCGCTGATCCTGCCCGCCATCACGCTGGGCCTCTACCAGATGACCCTCATCATGCGCCTCGTAAGGTCCGAAATGCTGGAAGTCCTCCGACAGGACTACATCCGCTTCGCCCGCGCGCGCGGCCTGTCCGAACGCGCCGTGAACTTCCGCCATGCGCTGAAGAACACCCTCGTCCCCGTGATCACCGTCACTGGCCTGCAACTTGGCTCCATCATCGCTTTCGCCATCATTACCGAGACGGTGTTCCAGTGGCCCGGCGTCGGCCTTCTCTTCATCAACGCCATACAGTTCGTCGATATCCCGGTCATGGCCGCGTACCTGATGCTGATCTCGGTCATGTTCGTCGGCATCAACCTGATCGTCGACCTGCTCTATTTCGCCATTGACCCGCGCCTGCGGGGAGGAGGGCACTAATGTCCGACATCACGCCCACCGACATCGCGGTAGAAGACGCCCCCAAAACGCGCCTCGAACGCTGGCGCGACAGCGATTTCTGGTGGAAGTTCAAACGCTCCCCCGTCGCGGTCATCAGCTTTCTTGTTGCGATGCTGCTCGTCCTATCAGCGGTCTTCGCCCCGCTCATCGCCCCCTACAACCCGTTCGATCCGGCCAGCCTGAACCTCATGAATGGCTTCTCGGCGCCCATGACGCCCAACGCCTTCACCGGTGACAGCTTCTGGCTCGGCACCGACGACCAGGGGCGAGACGTCTTCTCAACCATCCTCTACGGAATGCGCATCTCGCTGTTCGTGGGCTTCTCGGCGGTGCTATTCGCTATGGTCCTCGGCGTCCTCCTCGGCCTCCTCGCGGGCTACGCCGGGGGGTGGACCGAAACCATCATCATGCGCATCGCCGACGTGCAGCTGACGTTCCCGGCGATCCTCGTCGCCATGCTGATCTTCGGCATCGCCAAGGGCTTTACCCCGGTTGAATACCGCGACCAGATGGCGATCTGGGTCCTGATCCTCGCCATCGGCCTGTCCGACTGGGTGCAATTCGCCCGCGTCGTCCGTGGCGCCACGCTGGTGGAGAAGAAGAAAGAGTACGTTCAGGCCGCCCAACTCATCGGCCGCTCGGGGCCTGCGGTCATGATCCGCCACATCCTGCCGAACGTCCTCTCCCCGGTCCTGGTGATCGCCACGATCTCCCTCGCGCTCGCGATCATCGCCGAAGCGACCCTGTCCTTCCTCGGAGTCGGCGCCCCTCCAACCCAGCCCTCCCTAGGCACCCTGATCCGCATCGGCCAGGGCTTCCTGTTCTCGGGCGAATGGTGGATCCTCTTCTTCCCCGCTGCCACGCTGCTGGCCCTCGCGCTATCGGTGAACCTCCTCGGAGACTGGCTCCGCGACGCCCTGAACCCGAAGCTGAACTGATGGCAGAATTGGCGACAACAACCCTCTGGCGCCCGGTTGGACCGGATGAACTGGAGCTCATCAGACAAACCGGGATGAAGGCGTTTCCGCCCCGCCTGCCCGAGCAGCCAATCTTCTATCCGGTCCTGACAGAGGACTACGCCGTCAAGATTGCAAGAGACTGGAACGTGAAGGCGAGCGGCAGTGGCTATGTCACCCGCTTTGAGGTCGATAACGCCTTTCTGTCAAACTACAGCGTCGAAGAGGCCGGTGGGAGAGACCACAGAGAATACTGGATACCGGCGGAGGACCTGCCCGACTTCAACGCAGCCATCGTTGGAGCAATAGAAGTCGTACAAGAGTTCCCCGAATGACCTCTGACCTCACCATCTCCAACCTCACGGTCGAGTTTCCCACCCGCCGCAAGCTGTTCACCGCCGTGAACGACGCAACCCTCACCGTGGAACCGGGCGAGATCCATGGCCTCGTCGGCGAATCCGGCGCCGGGAAATCCACCATCGGCGCCGCGATCATGGGCCTCCTCGACAAACCGGGACGTATCGCCACTGGCGCCATCAGCCTCGGCGATCAACAGATTTCGGGCCTCGACCGCGCCGCCATGCGGGCGCTCAGGGGCAAGAAGATCTCCATGATCTTTCAGGACCCGCTGACTTCGCTGAACCCCCTTTTCACCGTTGGCCAGCAGTTGATGGAGACGATGGAAATCCACCTCGGCCTCTCCTCCACCGACTCCCGCAAGCGCGCCATTGAGCTGCTTGACCGCGTCGGCATCCCGTCCCCCGACACCCGCGTCGACCAGTACCCGCACCAGTTCTCGGGTGGCATGCGCCAGCGCGTCGTCATCGCGCTTGCCCTGTGTTCTGAGCCCGAGATCATCATCGCCGACGAACCGACCACGGCGCTCGATGTTTCGATCCAGGCGCAGATCCTTGAACTGATCCGGGGGCTTGCGGACGAACGCCAGGTGGGTGTCATCCTCATCACCCACGACATGGGCGTCATCGCCGAAACCACCGACCGCGTCACGGTGATGTATGGCGGACAGATCGTCGAAAGCGGCCCCACCGCGCAGGTCCTGGGCCAGCCCAGCCACCCCTACACCAAAAGCCTCATCGCCGCCGTTCCGCGCCCCGGCGTGAAGCTCCGCCGCTTTCCGCAGATCAGCTATGGCGGGCGCGAGACGACGTTCAAGATCGCCGACCTCGCCCGCGACTGGCCCGCGCAAGAGGCGCCCAAGGGCCCGCTCTTGCAGGTCAAGGGCATCACCAAGCGGTTCCTCGACAAGGGCAGCCTGATCCCCTCGCGCCGCACCTTCTTCACCGCCGTCGATGACGTGTCCTTCGATATCCAGCCGGGCGAAGTCTTCGGCCTGGTCGGCGAATCCGGCTCCGGCAAATCCACCATCGCCCGCATGATCGCGGGGCTTTACGGCCTTGAAGAGGGCGAGGTCATCTTCGACGGCACCACAGTCTCCGGCGCCAACGCCGCGACGATGGAGGCGTATCGCCGCCAGATCCAGATGATCTTCCAGGACCCGTATTCGTCCCTCAACCCCCGCCACCGCGTCGACCACATCGTCGCCGAACCCGCCCTGCACCTCGGCATCATCCCGAAAGAGCACGTGAAGGACCGGGTCGCCGAACTGCTCGACCGTGTGGGCCTCGGCGCCGACGCGGGGATGAAATACCCGCACGAGTTTTCCGGTGGCCAGCGCCAGCGCATCTCCATCGCCCGAGCTCTGGCCACGCAACCCCGGTTCCTGATCTGTGATGAGCCCACTTCCGCGCTGGATGTCTCGATTCAGGCGCAGATCCTCAACATCCTGAAAGACCTGCAAGAGCACCTCGGCCTCACCATGCTCTTCATCAGCCACGACCTCCCCGTCGTCCGCCAGATGTGCGACCGCGTCGGCGTGCTGAAAACCGGTAAGCTGCTGGAAGTGGCCGACACCGAAACCCTGTTCTCCGCTCCCCAGAACCCCTACACGCAAGAGCTCCTGCGGCTGATGCCCAAGACCGACCTTCTGTCGACCGAGGGCCTGACCACCGCAGATGAGGCGTCACAAAACCGAATCAAAGCCTAGGTAACTCTGCGCATGAGGGGGGAGTCGCTGCCCGCCTCGGTTTGCCGAAACACCTCGTCCCCAAGACCCGGTCCGGCAAACCCGGATGGATCGCATCCCGGGTCCCCCAACGCGCCCCCGTTGGGGGACCCATGCGTTGCCGTGTTCCGGCCTACCGAAAATTATATAATAATATCAACATATTAAAATCGGTCCCACTGTGGGACCGCATTATCCATGGACTCACCCGCCGCCTCATCCTAGGGTCCGCGAACGTGATCAGAGGGCTTCGGGAATGGCCGTCGGAACCAACATCCACACCTATTTCAACGGCGCCTGGCACGCCGAAGACGTGCCCATCATGCGCGCCGCCGACCACGGCTCCTGGCTGGGAACCTCCGTCTTCGACGGCGCCCGCTTCTTCGACGGCGTCGCCCCGGATCTCGACGCCCACTGCGCCCGCGTGAACGCCTCCGCCGAGGCCCTGATGATCACTCCCTCCGTCACCACCGCCGAGATGGTGGAGATTGTGAAAGACGGCCTCACCCGCTTCGATACAGGCACCGCCGTATACATCCGACCCATGTACTGGGCCATCGACGGCGACGCCTCCGCCATCGTCCCCTCGGCAGAGGAAACAGGCTTCTGCATCTGCCTCGAAGAAATCCCGATGCCCAAACCCACCGCGACGGCCAAGCTCACCACCACCCGCTTCCGCCGCCCCGTCCTGGAAAGCGCCGTCGTCAACGCCAAGGCCGGGTGCCTCTACCCCAACAACGCCCGCATGATCGCCGAGGCCCGCTCCAAGGGCTATCCTAACGCCCTCGTCGCCGACGCCATGGGCAACGTCGCCGAGACGGCCACCGCCAACGTCTTCATGGTCAAAGATGGCGAGGTCTTTACACCCGTCCCCAACGGCACCTTCCTCGCCGGCATCACCCGCGCCCGCCACATGGCCAACCTGGCCGCCGACGGCACCCCGGTCCATGAAACGGTCCTCAGTTTCGACGATTTCCGCGACGCCGACGAGGTGTTCATGTCCGGCAACATGGCCAAGGTCACCCCGATCGTCGAGTTCGACGGAACCTCTTACCAAGTCGGTCCGGTCACGACCCGCGTCCGCGAGATGTATTGGGACTGGTCCCTGTCAGGCGCCGACTAAAGCGGAGCAGCAGACTGCCCGCCTGCACCATACTTCCCGCAACGCTACCCGAAGAGGCTCTGCCATGTCGGGTTAGGATCTCCATCTGCTGGCGTGGCGGCGTAAATCGCACGGGCGATAGCGCGGGCGGTACAGGTCGCAGCGGCGTGGCCGATGTGAATGAGGTCGATGTGGGACGTGGGCTCTTCCCGACGCGCGGTAGACGCCGCGAAGATCAGATCTCCATCCGATGGCGTATGCGATGGGACAACCGCGCGAGCGATGCCGTCATGGGCCATGATCGCGACCCTCTTGGCTTGCGTTTTAGACAGAGGCGCGTCAGTGGCGACGATGCCGATAACGGTGGCGCTGCGGGTCTCAGACTTTGTCGGACCAAGCCTAGCTGGCGCCATGGCAGGGCCGAGGCCGCCGAACTCGGCGTCTTGCTCGAAAGGAGCAGCCCAGAAGTGGGGCCCATCACCGATGGACACATGCCCAATCGGGTTCGCCACGACAAGCGCGCCGACCGTCGTGCCGTTGGGCAGAACCTGCGACGCAGATCCCAGGCCACCCTTCAGCGAGGCTGTCGTGGCCCCAGTCCCTGCGCCCGCCGTGCCGATGGCAAAGCCCTCAGCAACCGCCTCCAATGCCTCGCAACCTAACGAGCGCCAGGGCGGTGTCTCCCAGTTAGTGGCCCCGCCCCGCCCCACATCGAAAATAATGGCAGTTGGAACGATGGGGATCACCTGACCCCAGACCGGATAGCCGCGCCCGCTAGAGCGAAGAGCATCCGACACCCCGGACGCCGCATCCAGCCCGAAGGCCGAGCCTCCGGATAGGACCAGCGCGTCTACCTGCTCCACGCTGTTTTCGGGGGCAAGCAGGTCGGTCTCCCGCGTCCCCGGCGCGCCGCCCATGATGTGGACAGCAGCGGTGAAAGGGCGGTCCGAGGTCAGCACCGTCGTCCCGGTTTTGTAGTGCGCGTCGCTCGCGTTACCGACCAGCATGCCGGGCACGTCGGTGATCAGGTTGCGGGTCAAATGCACCGGCCCCCGTCCACTTCCATGACGACGCCGGTCACCATGCTCGCCTCGTCCGAGCACAGGAACAGAGCGGCATGGCCCATGTCCTCGGGGGTCGAGAACCGATCCAGTGGGATCGTCGAGAGGAACTTGGCACGCGTCTCGGGCGTGTCCTCGCCCATAAAGCTCTTCAGCAGCGGCGTTTCCCCCGCGACCGGAGCGATGGCGTTCACGCGGACGCCGCTGGGGGCCAGTTCGACAGCCATTGCTTTCGTTGCGGTGATCATCCAGCCCTTGGACGCGTTGTACCAATTGAGGTTGGGGCGCGGCGATAAACCGGCCGTCGAGGCTACGTTGAGGATCGCTCCGGCGCCATTGGATTTCATATGGGGGACAAGCTCCCGCGCGGTGAGGTAGACGGACTTGGCGTTCACGGCGAGGACGCGGTCGAAGTCCTCCTCAGAGACGGTTTCCATCGCGGCGGGCAAGTGGGTGACCCCCGCGTTGTTGACGAGAATGTCGACCCGACACCATGCGTCAATTGCGGCCTTGGTCATCTGGGCGACACTCCTCCCGGATGCCACGTCAACGGGTTGAGCGAGGCCATCGATCTCGGTGGCGATGTCTTCAGCGGCAGCGGCGTTGATATCCGCGACCATGACCCGGGCGCCCTCGCGGGCAAAGATCCGGGCGATCCCGGCGCCGAAGCCCGAGCCTGCGCCGGTGACGATGGCGGTTTTGTTTTGCAGTCTCATAGACCCTTGGTGTCACGATTGGACGGGGGCATAAAGGTTGCATGATGTTCGGATGGTCCACGGCGCTGCCCCTGCTTTGCCTCGCTCTGGCCGGTGCGGGGGTGCCGATCATGCTGGCACGGCTGTTTGAGGACACGCATCACGGTCTGATGCAGGCGCTGGCACTGTCTTGCGTCGTGCTGGTGATATTGGGTGCGGTGCTGTTTGTCGCGGTCTATGCCGAGGCGGGGCTGGATATCGCCCTGCTGGCTGAGCATCCCGTAGACAGCTTGCGGCTGTTTCTGTGGCAAGGGCTGCGAGCGACGATTGTTTGGGTGCCAATCCTGCTGCTGACGGCGATCTCGCTGGGGCGTGGGGTGGAGGCGCGGCGGACGGCGCGGATGGTGCGGCGTGGGAAGGAGTGATTGCCCGGCGCGGAGGCGGCGCTTATCTAGGGCAGACACACCGCCGCTGGAGGGGCACATGCGTTACGTTCTTTGGACGATCCTAGGGATTTTCGTGATCTTCATCCTTGGGTTCCTCCACTACACCCTCCCGCAGCGAGATATTGTGCGGATCGTGAACACCGAGGTGCAGCGGGTCGATGTGGGGGCGAATTCTTGGTTCTGGGCTTCCCCCGACGTGGGGTCGGATGGGACGACGGTGAACCGGGATGTGCGGTTTATTGAGACGTTCTATGAGAACGGGAACCCGATGGTGTTCCGGAACGAGGATACGGGGTGGTGGCCGCCGTATCTGAAGTTTGACTCGGCTGATCTGCAGGCGGAGGCGCGGGATCAGGTGTCGACGCAGGCGGCGCCGACATGGGTTGAGGTCCGGCACTATGGGTGGCGCAACGAGTGGTTCTCGATCTTTCCGAATGCCCTGTCGGTGAAGGCCGTGGAGGGGCCGGATCATCGGTCAATCCCGTGGTTCAACATCATTTTCTTCGTCCTGCTGGCGGCGGTTCTGTTCTATTTGTGGCGGGTCTGGCGGCGGTTTCAGAAGCGGCGGATCGAGCCGTTGGTGGATGATATTGAGGAGGCTTCGGAAGAGGCGCGGGGGCGGCTTCGGGGGCTTTGGCGGCGGATTACGGGGCGGTGATTTTGGGTGGTCCCCATGGGGACCGATTTTAGTGTGTTGTTTTTATTATATTAATTTTAAAAAGTTGCGCCCATTGAAGCCTTCGCAGATGCGACTGTGATTGCACGGGTCGGAGGTGAAGTTGTGAATATCGCGGTCGAGGAAGGTGACG
>JBCCXY010000096.1:0-15538 GCA_039190895.1 Pseudomonadota bacterium
GGGCGACGGCATCACCGAGATGTACGAGAAGACGCGGGCCGAAGGGTTCGGCCCCGAGGTCAAGCGCCGGATCATGATCGGGACCTATGTGCTGTCGGCGGGGTTCTATGACGCCTATTACAACCGCGCGCGGCGGGTCAGGGCGCTGATCAAAAAGGACTTTGACGACGTCTTCAACGATGGGGTCGACGCGATCCTTACACCTGCGACGCCGTCGGCGGCGTTCAAGCTGGGTGAGGATTTCGACCCGGTGCAGATGTACCTCAATGACGTCTTCACGGTGACGGTGAACCTGGCCGGGTTGCCGGGGATCTCGGTCCCGGCGGGGCTCGACAAGCAGGGGCTGCCGCTGGGGCTGCAGTTGATCGGGCGGCCGTGGGAAGAAGCGGATCTGCTGAATACGGCGAGCGCGCTGGAAACGGCGGCGGGCTTTGTTTCCAAGCCTGCGAAATGGTGGTAGGGTCCTGAAAAAAGGGCAGAGCATGATGAGACAGGTCTTCCTCGCAAGTGTGGCGTGCGGCTTTCTGGCAGCCTGTGCGACCGAGGTTCCCAACTCGGCGCGACCGCAGGGCGTGGGTTTTGCGGACTACGAAGATTATCAGGCGACGCGTGAGGGCACGCTGAGCGGACCGGTTGTGACGACGCGGCCGATTGGTGGACCTCCGGCGGTCACGACGATCCCGGATGCCACGGCGCCTGTGGGTCAGCAGGTTGCGGCGGCTGCGCCGGCGCGGAACAACCCGGGGATCTCGGACGAGCAGAACTTTGACGCGGTGTCGAGCCGGGAGACCATCGAAAGCGATGCGGCGCGGTTGGAGCGGCAGCGGCAGGCGTATCAGCAGGTCGCGCCCGAGGCGCTGCCCGAGCGCTCGGGCGATCTTGGGCCGAACATTGTGGCCTATGCGTTGCAGACGTCCAATTCGGTTGGGCAGCCGGTCTATGACCGGGGGCGCGTGACCGAGCGGCGGTATGAGCGGGCGTGTGCGGAATACGCGACGGCGGATCAGGCGCAGGAGGCGTTCCTCGCCGCCGGCGGGCCGGAGCGGGATCGGAAGGACCTGGACCCCGATGGGGATGGCTTCGCCTGCGGGTGGAACCCGGCGCCGTTCCGCGTGGCGCAGCGGTAGTGATCGCTCCTGCGGAGCGATGCCTCCGGCGGGAGTATTTTCACCAAGATGAAGGGGCGGGGCGGTGTCTTTAACGGACCCATCGCCCAACTTTGGGCCGCGGCGCGGGGGTGCGCGGCCTTGGCTGATTGTACTGCACTATACGGCGATGGAGAGCTGTGAGGCGGCGCGGGATCGGTTGTGCGATCCGGCAGCGGAGGTGTCGTCGCATTACCTGATCGGCGCGGATGGGGCGGTGTTGTCGCTGGTCGAGGAGGAGCAGCGGGCGTGGCATGCCGGGGCCGGGGCTTGGGGCGGCTGCATGGATGTGAACTCGGCTTCCATCGGGATTGAGTTGGACAATGACGGGCAAGGGCCGTTTGCGGAGCCGTTGATGCAGGCGTTGGAGCGGCTGTTGCCGGGGATCATGCAGCGGTGGGGCATCCCGCCCGAGGGCGTGATCGGGCACAGCGACATGGCCTATGCGCGGAAGGTTGATCCGGGGCGCTTCTTTGATTGGCAACGGTTGGCGCGGGCCGGGTTGTCGGTTTGGCCGGAGGCCGAGGTCGCCGGGGGCGGGCCAGCGGATTTCGCGACGCGGGAGACGATTGCGCGGTTCGGGGCGGCGCTGCAGCGGTTTGGGTATGCGGTGGATGATCCGCCGTCGCCGCTGTTGCTGGATGCGTTTCGGACGCGGTTTCGGCCCGATGCGGGGGCGTTTGATGCCCGCGATATAGTTTTGGCGGAGGATCTTGCGGCGCGCTTCCCCGTTGACCCGGGGCTTGGGGCGCCGTAATTCGCGCTCGCGCGGCGGGCCGGATGGCCGCTTGGTTGGGGAGACCTGACCGGGAGGAAAGTCCGGACTCCACGAAGCAACGGTGCCGGGTAACGCCCGGCCGGGGCAACCCGAGGGAAAGCGCCACAGAGAACAGACCGCCCTGCGCGAGTGGGGTCAGGGTGAAACGGTGGGGTAAGAGCCCACCGCGGGACGGGCAACCGGACCGGCACGGCAAGCCCCACCGGGAGCAATGCCAAATAGGGGTTCCGCATGGGCTGCTTCGGCCCGGAACCCGGGTCGGCAGCTAGAGCCCTGTGGTAACGCAGGGCCGAGAGGAATGGTCATCGCCCGGGCCTTGGTTCGGGGACAGAATCCGGCTTACAGGCCCGCCGCGTGTTTCGGCCGATATCGGCGGTCCCACAGTGGGACCGGATGTAGAGTATTGTTATTATTATATTTTTTGTTGGAGTGCGTTTTGGACCCACTCTGGGGGGGTGGCTTCCGGCAGGGCTCGTCGCGCTCTTTCGTGCGCGCCTCGCCAAGGCGCTGATGGCGCTTGTGGGCCTGTGTCGATTGGGCATGGTGTTTTCCGGGGTGGCTTGTACGGTGTATCGGCCAACAGGAATATAGGGAGGGACACCCCAATGAGTTTTGTCAGGACACTGGCCACGCTGGCCGCAGGCTATGCCGCGGCGAAGGGGATGGAGCACATGAAGAAGATGGGCGGGATGGCCGGGGTGACGGATGCGCTCGGGAACAATCCGCAGCTTGCCGGGATGATGGAGAAGATGGGCATCCCCGGGGGCGCCGCTGGTCTGCAGGGCATGCTTGGGCAGCTTACCGGCGGGGCAGGCGGCGGCACCGCCAACGCAGGAGCCATGGCCGGGCTTGGCGGGCTGATGTCGGCGCTGACCGGCGGGGCCGCTGCCGGGTCGGAGCAGTCGGCCCAGATGATGGACGCGCTGACGGGCACGACAGCGGCCACCGATACGATGGAGGCCAACGCCAAGCTGATGATCCGCGCAATGATCCAGGCCGCGAAGGCCGATGGGGAGATCGACGCCGACGAGCGCGATCGCATCCTGCAGCATATGGGTGACGAGATTGACAGCGAGGAGCGGGCGTTCATTGAAGAGCAGCTCGCAGCGCCGGTTGATGTCATGGCCCTTGTCAACGACACGAGCACCCAGATGAAGGCGCAGGTTTATGCGACCTCGCTGATGGCTGTGCGGGTGGATGAGCAATCGGAGGCCGATTACCTCAACCAGCTTGCCGATGCGTTGGGTTTGCCGAACGAAACCCGGGCGGCGATCCATAAATCCATGGGCCTCGGCTGATCCGGGTTGACTTGTCGGTGGGTGTCCGTAAAAGGCGGGCTTCACGGAATTTCGGGTGGCGCGACGCCGCCCCAATGGAGACGCGACGATGGCGAAGCCGACGACGATCAAGATCCGCCTGAACTCGACCGCTGACACGGGCCACTTCTATGTGACCAAGAAGAATGCGCGGACCATGACCGAAAAGATGGTGGTGCGGAAGTACGACCCGGTCGCGCGCAAGCACGTCGAGTACAAGGAAGGCAAGATCAAGTAAGACTTGCCGACACCTGATCGAAGAGGCCGCGCCGGGAGCGCGGCCTTTTTCGTTTCTGCGCGGGGCTGCCGGGATGTCCGTCGCAGTTGATCCAGCGCAACAAAAGTCACGGACGGTTTGGTATAATTCCCCGACCGGGGGCGGTCATGAGGGCCAATGTTCCCATGAAACCTGATCGCGGAGGCCACGATGAAAGTGATGATCGCTTATTCCTCAATCGAAGGGCAGACGGCGAAGATTGCGCGATTTCTTGAGAGTGAAATCCAGGCCGACGGTCACGAGGTCGCGTTGGAGCATGTGACCGAGGATGGGAGCCCCGTGTCTTTCGAGGGTTACAGCACCGTGATCCTCGCCGGGAGTGTGCATGAGCGGCGGCATCCAAAGGCATTCGAGGTCCTGCTGGCCAGCCACCGTGACGAACTGGAGACAAGGAGAACGCTTCTGATCTCGGTCAGCCTGAAGGCGGCGTTTGAAGACGGTGTTGAGGAGGCTCAGGACTACCTCGACGAAATGAAGATGCGTACGGGCTTCACGCCCGAGCGCGAGATGTTGGTTGCGGGCGCCGTGCGATCCGGGAGCTATGACTACTTTCAGTCGCAGGTCGTACAGCATGTGCTGCTGCGGGGTCAGGATTACGATCCGTCGGAGGGAGAGCGGGAGTTCACAGACTGGTCGGACCTGTCATCGACCGTTCGCGATTTTCTGGGGGCCGAGACGTCCGACTAGATCCATGCGGCTCGCTAGCCCGAGCCGATGTGGATATTTTCGACCGCGCCCTTTCTTTTTTATGGCATGCGCTATTTGTCGCACCATGGCGATGCAAACGCTCTTGATGAGAACTGCGACAGGTGCCGATGTCCCGGCAATTGATCGGCTGTTGTCCCGGAGCTATCGCAAGCTGCTTCGGGTGAGTTATCCGCCCTCACTTCAGGTGATGGCCATTCCGCTGATTTCACGGGCCAATCCAAAGCTCATCACCTCCGGGACCTACTTCGTCACCGAGTCGCCCGAGGGGCAGATCGTGGGCGTTGGTGGATGGACGCGGTCAGTCAAGGGGCTGGGGATCGCGGATGTGCGCCACCTGGCGACGGACCCGGACCATGCGCGCGAAGGCGTCGCGCGGCGGACGATGCTAGGGATCATCGACGATGCCAAGGTGGCTGGTGCGAGGGTTCTGGAAAGCCTCGCCACCCGCAATGCGGTGCCGTTCTATGAAGCAATGGGCTTTGGGGTCGAGCGCGATGTGACCATCGGTTTGAGGCCCGGTATCGACTTTCCGGTCGTACGTATGTCGCGTCGGATCTAGCAGCTACCGCCGCCTGCCACCCGACTTTTCTGATACTTCAAACGAAAAGGGCCAGCGTTTCCGCTGACCCATCTGATTTTCGATGCCTGACTGCGCTACTCGCGGCTGCCGAGGAACTGCAGCAGGAACATGAACATGTTGATGAAGTTGATGTAGAGGCTCAGGGCGCCCATGATCGCGGACTTGCCCAGCCACTCTTCATCCGCCATCTGGGCGTGCTGGATGTACTCTACCTTCAGGCGCTGCGTGTCGTAGGCGGTGAGGCCTGCGAAGATCAGGATGCCGATGACCGAGATCGCCCAGGCGATGGCCGGGGAGCCAACGAACAGGTTCACGATGGACACGACGATGAGGCCGATGACGCCCATCATCAGGAAAGATCCCCAACCGGAGATGTCCTTTTTGGTCGTGTAGCCCCAAAGCGAAAGGCTGGCGAAGGCAATCGAGGTGGCCAGGAAGGTCTGAGCAATCGAGACGCCGGTGAAGGCGGCGAAGATCCACGCAATCGACAGGCCCATGATGGCCGAGAAGACGTAGAACATCGTCTGCGCCGTAGCTGCAGACATCCGGTTGATCATGCCAGCGAAGCCAAAGACAAACAGGAGCGGCGCGAACATGATGATCCAGCCCAGGATGTTGGGCTGCAGCGTGATCGGGTCACGGAATAGGGCCAGCAGCGGGCTTGTGCCCACGGCCCATGCAACGCCGCCGGTCACCAGCATGCCGACCGACATCGTGCCGTAGATCTTTGTCATGTGGGCGCGCAGGCCCTCGTCGATCGCAGCGGACGTCTGGGTACCGATCGTCTGTGCGGTCTGATAGTTTGCCATCAAATCCTCCAATAGGGTTCCCTAGGGATGCCGCGCGTCATGCGCAGCAAATCCGTGCAAATATTGGCACGACCCCCGGAATTTTCAAGTTTTTGCGTCCCGAAACCGGGGGTGCAATCGGAGAATTCGTGAACGATTGGTTAACGTTTGGGCAGGTATTGAATAAGCTGTTGATTTTCAGAGGATTATGCGGCGCTAGCGCCACCAGCGAGGGGCGTTCCAATGGGCGGGGGACGCGCGGTCTTCTGCCGCATGCGGTGGCAGGCCTACGTCTTCGCGAAGTCGGGGGCTGAGGTTGTTGGCGCAAACAGGCGCGGTCCGGAAACGGATGTGGTGCCAGCGGAAGCGGCGCGGGGGCGATTGATCAAGGTCGGAGATGCACGCCATCGGGTTTTCCTTCAGCTTGAGTTATGGATACGGGGCAATTCATTTTGCTTGATGATGGTGGCAGGGGGTGTCTAATATGGGAAACGAATGTTCTTGCACTTAATCATCACGGATTGTGATATATGAGACGACATCTGGATCTGGCCGCGTTGCGGTCGT
This sequence comes from Pseudomonadota bacterium, assembly GCA_039190895.1. Lineage (GTDB taxonomy): Bacteria > Pseudomonadota > Alphaproteobacteria > Rhodobacterales > Rhodobacteraceae > Ovoidimarina. The sequence continues at coordinate 6,160 of JBCCXY010000096.1, forward strand.
TTGTGGCGGTTGCGGATGCGGGCGGGGTGACGCGCGCGGCGGGGCTGTTGAACCTGACGCAGTCGGCGGTTTCGATGCAGATCAAGCGGTTGGAGACGCTGCTGGATGTGAGCCTGTTTGACCGCTCGCACAGGCAGGTGCGGCTGACGGGTGTGGGCGAAGAGCTGTTGAGCGATGCGCGCCGGATCCTGGCGCTGAACGATGCCGTGGTGGCGCGGATGACGGGGGTGGAGCATGAGGGCGACATCGTGCTCGGCGTGCCGCATGACATTGTTTATCCGGTCATTCCGTCGGTTCTGAAGCGGTTTCAGGCGACGTTTCCGAAGATGCGGATCAACCTGCAGTCGCTGGATACCCGGACGCTGAAGGATCAATTCGCGCGGGGCGAGGCGGAGGTCATTCTGACGACCGAAGTGGGGGTTGATCCGGGGGGTGAGACGCTGCTGGAGCTGCCGCTGTACTGGGTGGGCTCAAAGGGCGGTCATGCGCATTTGGGGCGGCCGGTGCGGATCGCGTTTGAGCGGCGGTGTATCTTTGGGCGCGCGGCGCAGACGGCGCTGGATGCGGCGGGGATCCCCTGGGAGAACGCGGTGGATTCGGACAACACGCGCACGGTGGAGGCCAGCGTAACGGCGGACCTTGCGGTTTCGGCGGCACTGGATGGCACGTGGGGGGCGCATATGTACGCGTTGCCCGAGGCGTGCGGGCTGCCTGCCTTGCCGTCGCAGTTGATCAACCTTTACCAGGCGCCTGATCTGGCGCCTGAGGTCGTGGACAGCCCGCGACGGGCGCTGATCGAGATGCTGCGAGAGGGGTATCGCGCGCAGCTAGGGGGTGACCACAATCTTGCCGGTGGCGCGACGGCTGCGTAGCAGGTTCAGCGCCTCTGCCGCCTGATCCAGCGGAAAGCTGTGGCTGATGTGGGGTTTGATGCGTCCGGCAACGTACCAGTCGACGAGCTCTTTCAAGCTGTGGTGCAGGACGTCGGGCGCGAAATTCAGGAATCCGCCCCAATAGAAGCCATGGACGCTGATGTTCTTGACCAGCAGGTGGTTGGCCGGGATTTGCGGCACGTCCCCGCTGGCGAATCCGATGGCGAGGATGCGGCCTTCGGGGTTTGTGGCGCGCATGGCTTCGCGGAAGGCCGTGCCGCCGACCGCGTCATAGACGACATCGGCGCCGCCAAGCGCCTTGACGGCGTCGCGGAGAGTATCTTCGGCGCGCCCGTCGATGAGGTGAGTGGCCCCGGCCTGTTTCGCCACGGCCAGGCGGTCTTCGCCGCGGGCGACGCCGATGACGGTGGCGCCGAGGGTTGCCCCGATTTCGACGGCTGTCAGGCCGACGCCGCCAGCGGCGCCGAGGACGAGGAGGGTCTCGCCCGCCGTTAATCTGGCCGTGCGGGTCAGGGCGAGGTGGCTGGTGCCATAGGCGATCTGAAAGCCTGCGGCGACGTCGAAGGGCATGGCGTCGGGGATTGGAAGGCAGCGGTCTGCCGGGGCGACAGCGTAGTCGGCGAGGCCGCCATGTCCGGTGTAGACGGCCACGCGTGTGCCGACGGGTAGCGACACATCCGGGCCGACCTCTTCGACGGTTCCCGCGTATTCCTTGCCGAGCGCGGCGGGGAGGGGTGGCATCTCTTGATACGTGCCCTCGATGGTGAGGAGGTCGGCGAAGTTGAGGCCACAGGCGGCGACTCGCACCAGCACCTCACCCGGACCGGGTTTTGGAAGCGGAACTGCTGAAATTTTAGGCGGTGTCTTCGCCTGTTCGAGGAGATAAGCCTTCATGACCGCGTTTGTTTTTGCTCATTTCCCAAGATGCAAGGAATTTCCTTGGCGTAAAGCACACGTTAAGGTAGAGTAACTTCCAAAAGAACTATCGTAGCTTTTATAGTGAATTACGCATGTTTCTGTAAACCACCAGCAAAATACGGGTGTCTGGAGAATTGGACAAACCGACCTGACTTAAAGGACAGGTTGTGCAACCCAAGCGGGTCCTGAAATAAAATACACACGAAGAAAGTTTATTTTTGGGCCGAGTAGAATCAGGAAGGCGCTGCCATGAAGCATCCAGTGGACGTACATGTAGGGAAGAGAATCCGCCATAGGCGCTGGATGATCGGGATGACTCAGCAGCAGCTCGCAGAGCGGGTCGGGATCAAGTTTCAGCAGATCCAGAAGTACGAGACAGGCATGAACAGGGTGAGTGCGTCCCGGCTGTGGGATATCTCGGAAACCCTTGAAGTGCCTGTGTCTTTCTTCTTTGACGGGCTGGATGATCGGTCTGCCGAGGCGGCGGGTGCGCCGCGTGATCTGCTGGCTGACAAGGAAGCGCTGGAGCTTGTCCGCTCGTACTACGCGATACCCGAAACGCAGCGCCGCCGTCTGTTTGAGCTGGCGCGGGTTTTGAGCGACGCGGAGTGATCCGGCGTCCTTGACGCATCGGTTGAAGGGCTGTAGCCGCGCCTCTGACAGACACGTCAGGGGCGCTTGTCGTTTTGGCACAGATTTCACCACAGACTGTCTCGGCGCTGGTCGCCACAGCACACCGGATGGCCGATGCGGCGCGGCCTGAGACGCTGAAGCATTTTCGGCAACCGACGTTGCAGGTCGACAGCAAGGCGGCAGACTTTGACCCGGTGACGGTTGCGGATCGCTCTGCCGAGGCGGCCATGCGGGCGATTCTGGAAGCCGAGCGGCCCGATGATGGAATTTTAGGCGAAGAGTACGGGGCCAAGGACGGGACCACGGGGCTGACATGGGTTCTGGACCCGATTGATGGGACGCGGGGCTATATCGCGGGGACACCCACCTGGGCGGTGCTGATCGCGATCGCCGATGAGACGGGCCCGATTTATGGGATCATTGATCAGCCATACATCGGCGAGCGGTTCGAGGGCGGATTTGGGCGCGCCTCGGTCACGGGCCCGACGGGAGAGACGGCGCTTGGCGCGCGGGCGCCGCGCCGGTTGGACGAAGCGATCATCCTGACGACATTCCCCGAGGTGGGCAGCCCTGAAGAGGGCGCGGCCTTTCACCGGGTCGCGGCAGAGACCCGGCTGACACGGTACGGCATGGATGCCTATGGCTATGCTCTGCTGGCGGCCGGGCAAGTCGGTCTGGTCATCGAGTCCGGGTTGCAGACCTATGACTATGCGGCGCCCGCTGCGGTGATCCGCGCGGCAGGCGGCATTGTGACGAATTGGCAGGGCGATCCGTCACTTGAATCGGGCCAAATCCTTGCGGCGGCCAACGAGGACCTGCTGCAACAAGCCCTTGTGCGGCTTTCCGCCGATGGGTCTAAATCTGCCTCGTAACTGCCACAATCGCCGTTAATTTACTGCGCGGGGGCATCGGGATTCGAAGGAGTTCACGATGGCTCTGCTACGCTTTACGCTTTGCCTTTTCGTGCTGATTGCTGCCCCCTCGCACGTTTTGGCCGGGCCAACCGTAACTACTCCGCGGGATCAGGGCGTTACTGCGTCCACCGCGGGGATTGAGACCTTCATGGCGATACTAAACCAGACACGGGCGCAGGCGGGACTGCGTCCGTTGCGGAACAATGCGCGGCTGAACAATGCCGCGGCCGCACACGCGGCGGACATGCGGGTGCGGAATTACTTTTCGCATCGCTCACCCAACGGGGCGACGCCGATGCGGCGGGCACAGCGCGCGGGATATCGGGCCTGCCGGTCGGGAGAGACGCTGGCCAAAGGTCAGCGCAACGTCGAGACGGCGTTTCGTGCTTGGATGGGGTCCCCCGGACACCGCAAGGTGTTGATGGGGCGGCAGTATCGGGAATTCGGGTTTGCCCGTTCGGGCAATCACTGGGTCGTTGTGACGGGACGATCCTGCTAAGGGCGCCGCTCATCGCGCTTTGACAAGCGCGCCTCGCTGTAGCGGCGGGGCGCTTGCGATTATTTCGCCGGTTCTGTGACGCCGTTTACAGAACAATTCCGCCAAATCCCTCAGAACAGCCGCAGACCACGAACAATCCCCGGCATCGGTCAAACCGGTTCGGGGCGTGGTGAGGGGCCAGAGTTCATTGCAGGTACGCCGCGGCGTCCGGAGGCTCACGCATCGCGTTGGGCGCTGGTACGTCGCGGCCCAGACGTCCTCGGCAGCGGCTCCCCCGGCTGGCTGATCGGGGCGTAGCCCGCACCCTCGGGGGGCCTCCTGAGGGTGCGGGTGATGTATTCCATGCATGGCGGGTCTGATTGGACAAGCGATCGGGCGTTGGCTATTTTTCAGAGGGTTACGTGAGGAGATGGCATGGCGCCGCGCGATCTGAAGATCCCTGGGCAACGGCATCCGGAGAAGGCGCATAAGCCGGACACGGCGCGGCTGAAGAAGCCGGAGTGGATCCGGGTGAAGGCGCCGACCTCAGAGGGTTATCGCAAGACTCGTGAGGTGATCCGCGAGAACCGTCTGGTCACGGTGTGCGAAGAAGCTGGCTGCCCGAATGTGGGCGAGTGCTGGAGCCAGGGGCACGCGACCATGATGATCATGGGCGAGATTTGCACCCGGGGCTGCACGTTCTGCAACGTAGCGACGGGGCGGCCGGATGCGTTGGATGTCTTTGAGCCCGGGCGCGTGGCGCATGCGGTTCAGACGTTGGGGCTGAACCATGTGGTGGTTACGTCGGTTGATCGGGATGATCTGGAGGATGGCGGGGCGGAGCACATTGCCCAGACGATCCGCGCCATTCGGCACAGGTCTTCGGACACGACGATTGAGGTTCTGACGCCGGATTTCCTGAAATGCGGGCCAGACGCTTTGGAGACTGTCGTCGAGGCGAAACCGGACGTGTTCAACCACAACCTTGAGACAGTCCCGGGCCTTTATCTGAAGGTGCGTCCGGGCGCGCGGTACTTCCATTCCTTGCGGATTTTGCAGCGAGTGAAGGAGCTGGATCCGTCGATCTTCACGAAGTCGGGCCTGATGGTCGGGCTTGGGGAAGATCGGCAGGCGGTGTTGCAAGTGATGGACGATATGCGGGCAGCGGATGTCGATTTTCTGACGATCGGTCAGTATTTGCAGCCGACGCCGAAGCACCATCCCGTGGATCGGTTTGTAACGCCGGAAGAGTTTGCGTCGTTCGAGAAGTCCGCGTGGGGCAAGGGTTTCCTGATGGTGTCTTCGACGCCGCTAACGCGGTCGAGCTATCACGCGGGGGATGATTTCGTGCGCTTGCGTGATGCGCGGGAAGAGGCGTTGGCGAAGGCTACGGTGCAGTAAGCCGCGCTATCGACGGGCCCGGGGCCGGCGATCCCAACGCAATTCAAAGCGCTTTGTGGGAATCGTGTCGCCGTAGTTCTGTGTGATGCGCTTGTGGCGGCCAATCGCCGGGCCGTGGGAGGGCCCGGCGATACGCGGCGGTCGTTGGCCGCGCTGGGAAACGCTTCGCCGTTGGAGGCTTCAGAAGTTCTTCATGAACTGCTCGTGGCGTTGATCCAGAAGCTGTTGGCTTTGGCGGCCGTATTCCAGGCGCTGTTGGCCCCAGTTGTGGATGTTCTGCATGCGCTGTGCGTGGGTCTGGCCGAGGGGGTTGCCCGTGGCCTGTCCGCCGGTTGGGCTGTAGAGGAGGCCGGTTTGGGCGGCGTAGGCGACTTGCTGGTATGCCTCTTGCAGTTGCCACAGATTTTGTTCGTAGAATGAACACGCCTGCTGGTTGCCCCGCTCGCGGCAATCGTAGCCTGCGACCAGCATCGCGTGCGCCTGCTGCTGCGCGACAGGGATCAGGTTGCAGGCGTTGACGTTCCCGTAGCTGCAGCCCTGACCGAGGGCATAGAGGATGTCGTTTATCGCTTGCAGGACCTGCGGGTCCGCCCGTTGCATGTAGTGATTGGCCTGAGCGCCGGTGATCGTGCACAGCGCCATGGCCGCTGCTGCCAGAAGTCGTTTCATCAAAATTGCCTCCCCAGAGATTTGTCCGTCAATGCCTCCACGGTTCGTCAGGTCGGGCGACAAATCAACAGGTTTTGCTTAGGCGGGCAGTGTGGGGTGGGCATCCCCCATTTGGGTCAAATCGCGCTACCAGGCGATGTAGATCATTCGCTCGGTTGTCGGATCGTAGACGAGGCCAATGTTTTGCAGTCCGCGCCCGGCGTTCACCTTTGCCTCGCGGTCATAGTACGCGAGGCGGGCGGTGGTGCCCTGATCGAAGCAGCTTTTCACTCGGTCTTCGGTGATGGCGCGGCGGACGCTGCGGATGTAGTCGTTGGCCTTGCCCTTCACCCAGTCGTCCGACAGCCCGACAGAGGGGACATCGAGGCAGGCGACATGCGCGCGGGAGCCGTCGCCGGGGTCGAAGTCTTCGGCCCAGCGAATGGCGGTAGCAGCGGTTTCCGGCAGAGCACCCCATTTCAGGGCAAAGCCGTACGCGGCGGTGGCCTTTGCGGCGGCGCGGTCTTCGTTGGCGACTTCGGGCGTCGGCGCGGTGTCGTTGGCGGTTGCTGCGACAACGCTTTGAAACGAGGTCGACGTCATGAAATAGACGACGGCGAGGGCTGCGGTTGCGACGAGGATAAAAAGTACGCGCATGCAGGATTGTATGCATGCGGATTGCGTCAAAACGGAGGCGTTGTCGCGCTGTGGACAGGCCCGTGGCGGAGGGCTAAGACTTTCGGACTTTTTCCCAGCTTCGGTCCCGCCCCATGCCCAGCCTGAACGATATCCGCTCAACCTTCCTTGATTACTTCCGGAAGAATGAGCACGCGGTTGTGCCTTCGTCCCCGCTGGTGCCGCGCAATGACCCGACTCTGATGTTCGTCAACTCGGGCATGGTGCAGTTCAAGAACCTGTTCACGGGGGTCGAGACAAGGGACTACACGCGGGCGACGACCTCGCAGAAATGCGTGCGGGCGGGGGGGAAGCACAACGATCTGGACAACGTGGGGTATACCGCGCGGCATCACACGTTTTTCGAGATGCTGGGTAACTTTTCGTTCGGGGATTACTTCAAGGACGATGCGATCCCGCTGGCGTGGAATCTGCTGACGCAGGATTTCGGGATCGACAAGAGCCGGCTTTTGACGACGGTGTATCACACCGACGACGAAGCCTTTGAAATCTGGAAGAAAGTTGGTGTGCCAGAAGACCGGATCATCCGGATCGCGACGCATGATAATTTCTGGCAGATGGGGCCGACGGGGCCATGCGGGCCGTGTACTGAGATCTTCTATGATCATGGCGATCACATCCCTGGCGGTCCTCCGGGCAGTCCGGATGAGGATGGCGATCGGTTTATTGAGATCTGGAACATCGTGTTCATGCAGAACGAGCAGTTCGAGGATGGCTCGATGGTGGCGCTCAATATGCAGTCGATTGACACCGGGATGGGGCTGGAGCGGATTGGGGCGCTTCTGCAGGGCAAGCATGACAACTACGACACTGACCTGATGCGGACGCTGATTGAGGCGTCGGCGAACGTGACAGACGGGTCGCCGGATGGACCCGGCAATGTGCATCACCGGGTGATTGCAGATCACCTGCGGTCGACGTCGTTTCTGATTGCCGACGGGGTGATGCCGTCGAATGAGGGGCGTGGGTATGTGTTGCGGCGGATCATGCGGCGGGCGATGCGGCACGGCGCGCTGCTGGGAGCGACGGACCCGATCATGTACCGGCTCGTGCCCGCGCTGGTGAGCGAAATGGGGCAGGCGTATCCGGAGCTTGGGCGGGCGCAGGCGCTGATTGAAGAGACGCTGAAGCTGGAGGAAACGCGGTTCCGCAAGACGCTGGACCGGGGTTTGACGCGGTTGGATGAGGCGTTGGGCGGATTGCCCGACGGCGCTGATCTGCCTGGGGACGAGGCGTTTCGGTTGTATGACACCTATGGCTTTCCGCTGGACCTGACGCAGGACGCGCTGCGGGAGAAGGGGCGGAGTGTCGACGTTGACGGGTTCGACGCCGCGATGGCGGAGCAGAAGGCTAAGGCGCGGGCCGCGTGGTCGGGGTCGGGCGAGTCGGCGGATGCGACGATCTGGTTCGATCTGGCGGAAGAGCATGGGGCGACGGAGTTTCTGGGCTATGACACTGAGGTGGCCGAGGGGCAGGTGCTTGCCGTCGTAAAGGACGGCGCGGCTGTCGACGGTGCGGCGCAGGGCGAGAGTGTCGTGGTCGTGCTGAACCAGACGCCGTTCTATGCGGAGTCCGGCGGTCAGGTTGGCGATACGGGCGTGCTTGTGACTGAGGGCGGACGGGCGCGTGTTACGGATACCAAAAGCGCGGCCGGTCTGTTCTTGCACTTTGCGGAGGTGGAAGAGGGTCGCGTTGCGGCGGGCGAGGGCGCGCGGCTTGAGGTGGATCACGGGCGCCGGTCAGCCATTCGGGCGAACCATTCGGGCACGCATCTTCTGCATGAGGCGTTGCGGCAGGCGTTGGGGGAGCATGTCGCGCAGCGCGGGTCGCTGAACGCGCCGGATCGGCTGCGGTTCGACTTCAGCCACACGAAGGCGCTGACGCTGGACGAGTTGCAGCGGGTGGAGCGTGAGGTGAACGCGTTCATCCGCCAGAACTCGCGCGTTGAGACGCGGATCATGACGCCCGATGACGCGAGAGAGATCGGGGCACAGGCGCTGTTTGGTGAGAAGTACGGGGACGAGGTTCGTGTCGTCTCGATGGGTGAGGCGGACACGGGTAAGGGCCTGAGTGGGAACACCTATTCGCTGGAGCTTTGCGGCGGGACGCATGTGGCGCGAACGGGCGATATCGGGGTGTTCGTGACCCTGGGTGACAGTGCGTCGTCGCAGGGCGTGCGGCGGATCGAGGCGCTGACCGGTGCGGCGGCGTTTCAGTATCTGACGGAGCAGGATCACCGGCTGGCTGAGGCCGCGCTGGCGCTGAAGGCGCAGAAGGCGGAGGTGCCCGGGCGGGTGAAGGCGCTTTTGGACGAACGCAAGGCGCTGCAGGCGGAGTTGGCCGATCTGCGGCGGAAGGTGGCCATGGGCGGCGGAGCCGATGGCGGCGCGGCGGCGAAGGATGTGGGCGGCGTGTCGTTTGTGGCTCAGGCGTTGTCGGGGGTGTCCGGGAAGGACCTGCCGTCGCTGATTGATGAGCATAAGGCGCGGCTTGGCTCGGGCGCTGTGCTGCTTATTGCGGACGCTGGCGGCAAGGCTGCGGTTGCGGCGGGTGTGACGGACGACCTGACTGCGCGGCTTTCGGCCGTAGCGCTGGTGCAGGCCGCGGTTGAGGCGCTTGGCGGCAAGGGCGGCGGTGGGCGCGCGGATCTTGCTCAGGGTGGTGCGAAGGATGCCGCGAATGCCGAGGGCGCTATTGCGGCGGCTGAGTCTGTGATCCACGGGGCTTGATCTGAAGGAGCGCCTGCGGCGAATTACTTTTATTGGGTGTGGGGGCTGTCTGCCCCCTCACACTCCCCC
>JBCCXY010000097.1:0-15453 GCA_039190895.1 Pseudomonadota bacterium
CGCGGCGGCCTGCGGCCTTGATTCCGCGCCGGGCGCTAGAACGGAGAGCGCTGGTGGTGGAGGCGGTAGGCGCGGGGGGTGGTGCCGTAGTGTTGGCGGAAGACGCGGTAAAAGTGGCTGACGTTCTCGATCCCGCACTCTGCCGCGATCTGTGAGATCGGGACGCCGGAGCGGGCGAGGCGATCGGCTGCGAACTCTGTCCGGATGCGGTTGATGAAGGCCGACGGTGTCAGGCCCAGAACCGCGCGGCAGGTGCGGCAAACGTGTTCGTGACTGCGGCCCGCCGCCTCGATAAACCCCGTCGCGCCGCGCTTGAAGACGTCGGGCCTACGCGCGTCTTCGCAGGCTTGGGCAAACCAGCGCGGTACGTCGCTGTTGAGGCTGGTGATCGGCGTGACGACGCGGTTGACGAGGGTCAGCAGGAACTCATCCAGGTGCGCGAGCGTCAGCGGGCTGGCGGCGAGTTGTTGGGCGAGTTGAATCGCCCGCTCCATCCGCGTGCCGCTGAGCAGGTGGGATTCTGGTATTTCCCCGGCTGCATCGAAGTAGCGGCCCCGGAAGGTTTCGGGGTAGCGGGTCAGGACATGCTCTGCCGTTTCAAGGTGCAGCATGACGTTGATGATCCCGCACCCGGTCTTCTGGTCGGCGCGAAACGCGTGGGCGTCGGTCGGGCGGATGAAGTTCAGGCGGCCCGGTTCCAGCGTTTCCTGCCGCCCGTTGATCCAGTGCTCTGCCTGGCCGGATTCGATGAGGAAGACCTCACAATAGTCGTGATTGTGCGCCCGCTCGGGCCAGCGCTTTGTGAGGTGCTTGCGGGCCACGTGGCTGGCATCCCCGGGCCGCAGGTAATTCGCAATCCTGAAGGTTTCGACGTCCATTGCGCCAAGAAGAGCAAAGAAACCGCCGGTTTCGCAAGCCTGAAGATCAAAATACCACAACAAAATGTCAATCTGCGCCGATGCGTGTGAGTTTGCGCAGCGCTAAAGTTTTCAGCGGGAGGACTAAAATTCATGCTGTTTGTGGACCAGGACCTGTCGTTCAAACCGGTCTTGAACGCCGCGCCGCGCACGTTGAGTGCGGCGGACGTGGCGCGCTACAACGCGGATGGGTTTTGTCAGCCGTTCGACATTTTCAGCGCGGCGGAGATTGCCGAGATCCGGGCCTATGTCGACGGTCTGATGGCTGCGATGGGCGAGGCGGGCGGCTATGGCATCAACTGCTATCAGGCGCGGCTGTCGGGCCTGTACGACATCGCGACGGACCCGCGTATTCTGGACCGTGTGGAGGATCTGATCGGGCCGGACATTCTGTGTTGGGCGTCAGCGATCCTGTCGAAGAAGCCGCAGGACCCGAAGCGGGTGCCGTGGCATCAGGATGCGAGTTTCTGGATGCTGTCGCCTGCACGGACGGTCACGGTTTGGCTTGCCATCGACGACGCGGATGAGGCCAATTCGGCGATGCGGTTCATCCCCGGCACCCATACGCTGGGCGCGCTGGAGACATCGTCGCGTGACGATGGGTCGGTCTTTCACAAGGGCACCGCCAACGCCGATACTTTGGGAGAGCCGTTTACCAACACGCTCAAGGCTGGTCAGATTTCGCTTCATGCGGATATGCTGGTGCATGGGTCGCTGGCGAACACGTCGGATCGGCGCCGCTGCGGGCTAACGCTGCGCTATTGCCCGCCCGAGGTGCGGATCATCGACGCGGAGTGGGAGCGGGGCGTGGAGGCGATCCTGTGCCGGGGTGACGCCGGGCGCTGGGTGACGCATCCGAGGCCAGGGAACAACGACATCAAGGCGACCACGAGCCCGGTCGTGGTCGCGAATAACTAAGAGGGAGGGGACTTGGACATCACGTGGTACGGTCATGCGGCGTTCGGTCTGACGCCCGCGGCTGGTCCAAAGACGATAACGGACCCCTACACGCCCGAGGGCGTGGGATACGCGCCGATCACCGACAGCGCGGAGCTTGTGTTGATCTCGTCCGACGACGACGATGCCCATTGCCGTGCCGACCTGATTGCGGGTGATCCGGCGGTGGTGAACGCCCTTGAGGTGGCCCAGAGTGGCGGGCGCGCGGAGGCGGCCGGTGTGACCGTTGATGCCATCGAGGCGGCGGAGTGGGATCACCACCCGACGCACGAAGTCCCCGGCCAGAACGGCATGTACCGGTGGGAGATGGACGGGATCCGGTTTGCTCATATGGGCGATGTGGGGAACCCTCTGACCGAAGCTCAGCAGGACTTCTTTCAGGGCACCGACGTGCTGTTCGCGCTCGCGGGTGGCTACCTGACGATTCTGCTGCCTGACCTGATGGAGATGGTGCATCGGGTGAAGCCCAAACTGATCATCCCGATGCACTTCCGGACGCTCACGTACAAGCCCCGCAACACCATGTGGATCGAGGGTTTTCTGAGCCATTTCAATGACGAAGACGTTGACTTTGCCTGTCATCACACGGTGAGTCTGACGTCCAAGGATATCCCCGAGCGTACGCGCGTCCTTGTCATGGACTACGTGCGTTAGGGGGCGAATTCCGGCTCGCGGAACGGGTCGGGGAACTTAAAGGCCGCCACCAAGGCGGCGACAACTGGGAGAGACTTTATGCGATTGACCAAGCTGGTCGCGACCGCTTCGATCCTGACCCTGGCCGCTGTCGGCGGCGCGATGGCTCAGGACGTGGCGCGCGAGGATACGGTGATCTTCGACCTGGACCGGACGATCAAGGACCCGTCCAACTTCAACTGGCTCACGCCCGGCACGAAGCGGATGCACGGCGCGCATCAGACGATGTGGGAGCCGCTGTTCATCCTGAACTACGCCACCGGTGAGGTGGACCCGTGGCTCGCCACCGGGTTTGAGGCGAACGACGACTCGACGGAGTTCACGATCACCCTGCGCGAGGGCGTGGAATGGTCGGACGGCGAGGCGTTCAACGCCGATGACGTGATGTTCACGGTCAACCTGGCGCTGGAGAACGAAGAGATTTCGTCGCGCGAGGCGTCCACCGTGCGCGCTCAGGTCGCGAGCATCGAAAAGGTCGATGACCTGACGGTCAAGCTCACGCTGACCGAGGCGAACCCCCGCTTTATCGTTGAGAACTTCGGCGTCCGTATTTTCGGGTCGTTCCTGATCATGCCCGAGCACATCTGGAACGGCGAAGATGCCGCGACTTTCGCGTTCAACCCGCCCATCGGCACCGGGCCCTACACCTTCACGTCTGCCACCACGAGCCGGGCGATCTGGGATCGCAACGACGATTGGTGGGGCGCCAAATCCGGCTTCATGGATCTGCCCGAACCGCAGCGCGTGATCTTTCTTGAATCCGGCGGGGCCGAGAGCCGGGCGCAGCTAATCGCGACGAACCAGATGGATGCCGCGCAGAATGTCTCGGTCGGCACGTTTGAGGCGATCCGCGCGCAGAACCCGGCGGTGACCGCGTGGCATGCCGATTATCCCTATGCGGCGTCTGACCCCTGTGCCCGTCAGTTGGAGATCAATACCACCCTTGCGCCGTGGGACGATCCAAACATGCGCCGCGCGGTGAACCACATCATCGACCGCACCCAGATCGTCAACATCGCCGCGGAAGGCGCCACGGTGCCGTCGCGGACGATGTTCGCCGAATACGGCTCAATGGAGCCGTTCATCAGCGCGGTCGTCGACGCAGGCTTCGAGCTGTCGCCAAGGGCGGATGTCGAGGCCGGGCAGGCGCTGATCGAGGCGGCGGGCTATACCATGGGCTCGGACGGGATCTATGAGAAGGACGGCGAGGATCTGGCCGTGAAGATCCACGTCAACTCCGCCTCGACCGAGTACACCCGCACCATCGACGTCATCGTCGAGCAACTGAACCGTGCAGGGATTGCCGCATCATCGGTGCCGGTCGAGAACGGCGTGTTCTGGGGCGAGGTGCTGCCGTTTGGCGCGTACGAGATGAGCTATTCCTGGCTTTCCTGTGGGTCGGTGAATGAGCCGTGGGCGTCCATGGGCCGGTACACCGTCAAGGACGTGGTCCCGGTCGGCGAGCGCAGCCCCGGCTTCAACAACACCTCGCGCTGGGACGGCGCGGCGGCAGAGGCCTATTCGGCGGTGGTCGACAGCATGGCCGGTCTGCCCCTGGGCGACCCGAGCGTGCCGGGTCTTGTTGCCGAAGCCTATCAGCATCTGGATGCCGAAATGCCGTTCATCCCGCTGGTTCAGTCGTTCAAGCTGCTGCCAATGAACACGACCTATTGGACCGGGTGGCCGAGCAACGACAACAACTACAACCACCCGTTCTTCTGGTGGAACTCGACGCACCAGATCATCCACAACCTCGAAAAGGCCAACTGAGGCCCATCCGGGCGGCGGGATAGCCCCGCCGCCCGGCACATACGCCATGGGAGGGCTGTCCGATGTCGGACATCAAGGCGTCATTCGACGAACAGGGGTACTATCTTGCCAAAGGGCTTTTCCAACCGGATGAGGTGGGGGCGCTGGAGGCGGATTTTGATCGCATTGTCCGGCAGTTGACTGCCAGTGGTGAAGCCATCGACGCCACGTGGGACGGTGGCGAGACGCAGAAGATCGCGGCGACCGGTGACCGGATCCTGCACACCCACAACGTGCAGAAGTACTCGCGCACGTGGTTGAACGCCTTCCTGAACGAGCGCTTTCTGGGCGTCGTTGAGCAGATCTTTGGACCTGACATCATCCTCCACCATTCCAAGCTGTTCCAGAAGCCGTCCGAGCAGGGGGCGCCGTTCCCCATGCATCAGGACTGGCCCTATTTTCCGACGGTGAACGACAGCATGATCGCCGGGATCATCCATGTCAGCGACGCGACCGACGCGATGGGGTGCCTGCGGGTTTACCCCGGCTCGCACCGGTTGGGGCGCGTGGACGGAGCGGATGGGCGGCGTCAGAACGACGTGCTGGATGGCTATCCGATTGAGGACGCACAAGTCATCGAGGCGGAGGCCGGGGATGTGGTGTTCTTTCACTACTTCACGCTCCATGGCTCCATGCCCAATCGGTCAGACGCAGTGCGGAAGACCGTGCTGTGCCAGCTTTACGCAGGGACCGACCGTGTGGAAGACGGCAACCGGCATCCGGATGAGCGGATGGTGTTGCGGGGCTGGAACCACCAAATCAGCCGCGCGTCAGCCGGGGAGGCCGCCTGATGCAACGCATCCCCGCATCCTACATTCGCAACCGGCTGATCACGCTGTTTCTGACGGTGTTCATCGCGGCGACTCTGATCTGGATCATCCCGCGCCTCAGCCCCGTTGACCCGGCAGAGATCATGCTGGGCCGCATGGCCGCCGGGGCCGGATCGGTCGCGGATTCCGACGCGATCCTTGCGCAACTGAGGTCGAACTTCGGCCTCGATGATCCGTTGATCGTTCAGTACGCGAAGTACCTTTGGAACACGTTCACGCTGAACTTCGGCCTCTCCACCGCGAGCTTCCCGACGCCGGTTTCGACCCTGATTGCGCAGGCCTTGCCGTGGACGCTGGGTCTTATGATCCTGTCGCTGATTATCACCTTCATCATCGGCAACCTCCTCGGCGCGTTGATGGTGTGGGAGAAGAGCCCCCGCCTTGTCAAAGTCGCGATCCCGGCGGCGATGGTCTTCACGTCGATCCCGCCGATCCTGTCGGGCCTTTTGCTGATGTGGATCTTTGCGGCGAAGCTGCGATGGTTCCCGCTGACGGGTGCCTACGGGCTGACGGTGGAGCCGGGGTGGTCGTGGGATTTCGTCGTCTCCGTCCTCCACCACGGGTTTTTGCCCGCCTTGTCCATCGTCATCGTGACCTTCGGGTTCTGGGCGCTGGGGATGCGGGGGCTGATGATCACCGTGCAGGGCGAGGACTATGTGACGCTCGCCAAGGCGAAGGGCCTGCGGCCGCGCTATATTCTGTACAAGTACATGATCCGGAACGCGATTTTGCCTCAGATCACTGCGTTTGCGTTGAAGGTGGGCCTTCTGATCGCGGGGCAGGTGCTAGTGGAACGGATCTTTGCCTATAACGGGATGGGCAAGCTTCTGTACGACGCGATCCTTGATCAGGATTTCCCGGTCATCCAGGGCGTCAGTTACGTCATCATCCTGATGACAGCGCTGAGCGTGTTCCTCGTCGATCTGATCTATCCGCTCATCGATCCCCGTATCAAACACGAGGAGGCAAGCGCATGACCGACGTGCCTCTCACCCGGGCAGAGCGTCGCCGCCAGCGCCGCATCCGCCGGTTCGACAACCCGTGGCTGAACCCCAAGCTGTTCTGGGGGGCGGGTTTGCTGATTGCCATCGTCGTGATCGGTATCCTTGGCCGTATTTTCTGGGACCCGGAGCTGGTCTTTGTCGGTTCTGGCATCCCCAGACTGCCGCCGCCGGGGTTCGAGAACCTGCGCGGGCAGGCTGGGACCTTCGCGCATCCGCTCGGGACCGAGGGGTCGGGGCGCGATATGCTGGCGCTGATCATCATCGGGGCGCCGAACTCGCTGTTCGTTGGCTTGCTGGCGTCGCTGATCGGGATGTCTATCGGCATCTTTCTGGGCTTCACCTCGGGCTTTGTTGGGGGGCGGACGGATGACGTGATCCGTGTGTTGTCGGATGTGATGATCACGATCCCGCCGCTGCTGATCCTTGTGGTGTTCCAGTCGGCGTTCGGGGACGTCACGCTGACGATGATGGCCCTGCTGATCGCCGGGTTCGTCTGGCAATCGCCCACCCGCCTGATCCGCGCGCAGGTGCTGTCGATGAAGCAATCGGGCTACGTCCAGATGGCGCGGCTGTCGGGTGCCTCGACCTTCCACATCATGTTTCGGGAGATGCTGCCGAACCTTGTGCCGTACCTCTTCGGGTCGTTCATCGCGAACGTCACCACGTCGATCGTCACGGCGGTGGGGTTGGAGGTTCTGGGCCTCGGCCCCCAGCGCATCCCGACGCTGGGCCGCACGATCTATGAGGCGATCAACGCGGGGGCTCTGATCCAGAACCTCTGGTGGTGGTGGGGCATCCCGACGCTGCTGCTGGCGGTGATGTTCATCGGGCTGTTGCTGATCAACCTTGGGCTCGACGAAGTGTCGAACCCGCGCCTGCGGAAGCTGAAGATATGAGCGTGCTGACGATCACCGACCTGTCCATCGACTTTCCAACGACGAAGGGCGTGGTGCATGCCGTGTCGAACCTGTCGCTGTCGGTGGCCGAGGGGCGGCGCGTCGGGTTCATCGGGGAAAGCGGCTCGGGGAAGACGACGACGGCGCTGTCGGTGATGCAGATGCTGGCGGAGCCGGGCAAGGTCTCGGCGGGGTCGATCCAGCTTGGCGACACGGACGTCCTCGCGTTGGGCGAGGAAGAGATGCGCCGGGCGCGTCTGAGCCGGATCAGCTATATTCCGCAGGGTGCGATGAACTCGCTGAACCCGATCATGCGGATCGAGGACCAGCTATGGGACGGGATCACCGCGCACGAAAGCACGACGGACCGCGCCGCGCTGAAGGCGCGGTCGGATGAGGTGCTGGAGAGCGTGGGGTTGCCTGCGAGAGTAGGGCGCCTGTATCCCCACGAGCTGTCGGGCGGCATGAAGCAGCGTGTCTGCATCGCGCTGGGGGTGATCCTGAAGCCGGACCTCATCATCGCGGACGAGCCGACCAGCGCGCTCGACGTCGTGACCCAGCGCCATGTGATGCAGACGCTGAAGGACGTTCAGGCGAAGATCGGGGCGGGGTTGATCCTGATTGGCCATGACATGGGGTTGATGGCGCAATCGGTTGATGAACTTGCCGTGCTGAAGGACGGCGTTTTGGTGGAGCACGGCCCCACCCGCCAGATTATCGAGGACCCGCAGCATCCCTATACGCGCGAGTTGATCTCGTCCGTTCCTCTCGTTGGGGGCGAGAGCTTCCTTGATGCGAACGTGGGGGCGCCGCCGATCAATCGCGGCAAACCGGGCGTGCCGCTGTTGGAGTTCAAGAACGTATCCAAGACCTATGGCTCCGTCACCGCGCTTCAGCCAATGTCGTTTGCGCTGGATGGGGAGGTGCCCAAGATCATCTCGATCGTCGGGCAGTCGGGGTCGGGGAAGTCGACGATGGGCTCGCTTATGCTGGGCTTCAACCCGCCGTCCACCGGGCAGGTGCTGTTCGAAGGCAAGGATATTTCGCGCATGAATGCCGCCGAGGCGCTGGATTTCCGCAAGCAGGTGCAGGCAGTGTTTCAGGACCCGTATGCCTGTTTTAATCCGTTCTACCGCGTCAATCACGCGCTGAGCTTCCCCTTCAAGCAGTTCGGCTACGCCAAGTCCGACGCGCATGTGCAGGAGAAGATGGAAGAGGCGTGTACGGCCGTCGGCCTCGACCCCGCGCTGGTGCTTGGCCGCTATCCGCACCAGCTGTCCGGTGGGCAACGCCAGCGCCTGATCGTCGCCCGCGCGCTGATGCTGAGCCCGAAGCTGCTCATTGCGGATGAGCCGGTGTCAATGGTCGATGCCTCGCTGCGCGCGACGATCCTGAAGAACATCTATGATCTGAAGGACCGCTATGGGATCTCGATCCTCTACATCACGCACGACCTGGCGACGGCCTATCACGTGTCGGATTACGTGATCGTTCTGTATCAGGGCCATGTGGCCGAAGCGGGCCCTCCGGGCGAGGTGATCGGCGACCCGAAGCACGACTATACGCGCCTGCTGATCGACTCGATCCCGTGGCCGGATCTGGATCGCCCGTGGGGGTCGCCTTCGACGGCGGCGGATGATGCCGAGCGGCTGAACCGAATGGCGCAGCAGAACAAGACCGAGTTCCGCGGTACGGTCCCCGGCTTCGAACTCGCGGTTTGATCCTGCCCGAATGACCCACGAAGCCCGGTTCACTGTTGAGAAGATCGCCAAGCGGATCGAGTTGATCCGCCCGCTCGTCTTCCGCAACAAGCTGCCGCTGCCGCCGTTCTGGATCCTGCCGCTGGAGGATGCGCGGGTAGAGCCGCCGCTCGACGCCGACCACAGCGGGTGGGAACGGATTGAGCACAATAGCTACTGGGGTGGGGCGGACCTCAACTTCCTCATGCGGTCGTACTTTACGGTGCCTGGCGATTGGGTGGGGAACCTCGCGCTGCATCTGCCGCTGGGGGAGTCGGGGGACATTTTCACGCATCCCGAGGGGCTCGTGTATATCGACGGGAAGCCCATTGCGTCCGCCGACCGGTATCACCACACGGTCCCGCTGCCGGACTATGTCCATGACGGGCAGAACCACCAGATCGCGCTGCACGGGTGGACCGGGCTGTCGGGCTGGCCGCCCGACCCGGAGAGCAACGCGAAGCTGTTCATGGAGACGTGCCGGCTGGTTACCCGCGACCGGCCCACGCAGTTCTTCCTGTGGCTTGCCAATGCCGCGCTGGGCACAGCGCGAGAGTTGCTCGACCGGCGCTCGGAGCGCCACAACATCCTGACCGCGCTAGACCGGGCGTTTCTGACGCTCGACACGCGAGACCCCATTGGGGGCGATGCGTTCTATGACAGCGTGCCCGAGGCGCTGGAGCAACTGCGCGCCGACCTCGCGCAGGCGGGCGCGCCGCAGGACGTCACGCTGCATGCCATCGGGCACGCGCATATGGACGTGGCCTACCTCTGGCCGGTTTCGCAGATGCGCAGGAAGGTGGCGCGCACCTCGTCCAACGCGCTGCGGCTGATGGACGAATACCCGAGCTTCCGGTTTTCGAACTCGCAGGCGGTGCTCTATCAGTTCCTGGAAGAGGACTACCCCGAGATCTTTGAGCGCATCCGCATGGCCGTCGCCCGTGGCCAGTGGGAGGTGTTCGGCGGCATGTGGGTCGAACCCGACGTGAACATGGCCGGGTCCGAAGCGCTGGTCCGCCAGCTTGTCCTCGCCCGCCGGTATTTCCGCCGCAAGTTCGGGGAGACCGAGACGCCGGTCCTGTGGCTGCCTGATACGTTCGGCTTCCCGTGGTGCCTGCCGCAACTGGCGGCGCAGGCGGGGATCCGGTGGTTCTGCACGAACAAGCTGAACTGGAACCAGTCCAACCGAATGCCGTCCTCCACTTTCTGGTGGCAGGGCATCGACGGGACGCGCATCCTTAGCCACGTGCTGACCACCCCGCGTCCGGTGCAGTACCTGCCGTTCCCGACGAACTACAAAAGTGACCTGACCGCGCCCGAGGTGCTGGGCACGTGGGAGCATTCGACCGCCAAGGACAAGATCCGCGATCTGCCGATCTGCTTTGGCTATGGCGACGGGTGCGGGGGGCCGACCGAGGGGCTGATCCAGACCGCCAAGGCCTATGCCGCGATGCCGGGGATGCCGGAGCTGAAGATGTCGACCATCCGCGAGAGCTTTGAGGCGATGGAGGCGCAGGCCGAGGGTCTGCCCGTCTGGAATGACGAGCTGTACCTCGAAGGGCATCGCGGCGTCCTGACCTCGAACGGCTGGATCAAGCGCAAGAACCGCAAGGCCGAGATCGCGCTGCACGAGGCGGAGGCGTTGGCTGTGCTCAACGGCCTGCAGATCAACCTGACCCAGGCGTGGGAGCTGCTGTGCCTGAACCAGTTCCACGACATCCTTACCGGCACATCGATCCGTGTCGTTTTCGAGGACGCGGCGAAGGACTTTGACGCCATCGACGCCGAAATCGCCCGCGCCCTCGCGCGGTTGGAGGAGGGGACGACGACCGTCACCAACACCTCACCCTATCCGCAGTCGCCGGTGGTAGAGATCGACGGCACCCTTCACCAGATGCCGCAGATCGCGCCCTACGAGGCCGTGTTGGTCAAACGGGCCGTTCCTCCGGAACCGGGTCTCTCAATTCAGCAGGGAGACGGCGGCGCTGTTCTAGAAAACGCGATGCTTCGCATCGACGTCAATGCCGCCGGACAACTTGTTGAGGTGTATGATAAAACCGCCAACCGCCAAGTCCTTTCGGGTCTTGGCAATACGCTGCAAGTCTTCGAAGACCGCCCCCTCGTGTGGGACGCCTGGGACATCGATCCGTTCTTCGAAGACCGCGCCGAAACGCTGGACGGCCGCGCCACCATCGAGATCGTTGAGGACACACCCCACCGTGTTGCACTTCGCGTGTCCCGTTCTTTCCGCGACAGCCGCCTGACGCAGGATATCCGGCTGGAGGCAGGTTCCAAACGCATCGACTTCGTGACGGAAGTCGACTGGCACGAAACCCACCTGCTGCTGAAGGTCGCGTTCCCGGTCGACATCCTGTCCCCCCGCGCGACTTACGACATCCAGTGGGGCCATATTGAGCGTCCGACCCACGCCAACACAAGCTGGGACGCCGCGAAGTTCGAAGTCTGCGCCCAGCACTGGGCGGATCTGTCGGACGCAAGTTATGGCGTGGCCCTGCTGAACGACTGCAAGTACGGCCATGACACTTGCGACAACGTCATGCGCCTGTCGCTGATCAAGTCGGCGACCATGCCGGACACGGCCGCCGATCAGGGCCTGCATCACTTCACCTATGCGCTTTTCCCCCACGAGGGCGACTGGCGGGGTACCGTAGATGCCGCCGCAGCCGCCCTGAACCACCCTGTCCACGTCTCTGGTGGCCCCGATCACCCGCCGCTCGTCTCGACCGATGCGCCAAACGCTGTCATCGAAACCCTGAAGCCCGCTGACCGCACCAAGGGATTTGTCATCCGCCTTTACGAAGCGCACCGCAAACCCGGCCCGATCCGCCTGACCCTTCCCCCAAGCGTCAGGTCTGTTGCCCGCTGCAACCTTCTTGAAGACGCCCAAAGCGATGTTGAGATCAGGAACGGCACCATCGGCCTGTTCCTGAAGCCCTTCGAGATCGTCACACTCCTCTGCCGGACGGGACGGGACTAGGCTCCCAACGGACTTCGAACCCAGAAAATTTCGCGCGATGCCTACGCGGATGTTGCGGAGGCGGCGCTTATGGATGACCATGCGGGCTATTGCATAGATTCCGCCAAGCGCTGTTTCCGATCCGATGGATCAAACGGGCGAACTGGGGTGACGGCATTGTCGCATTGGGCGATGTCATCCCGACCTGACAGGGCAGCAGCACCTCTTGGCCAAAGCTTTTAGGGAGAAACCTAACGATGAAACGCATTGTGGCATCGCTGTTATTGAGCACTGCCCTGGCTGGGCTGCCCGCCACCGCCCAGGTCCGGTCGGAAGTGGATCGATTGCTGGAACTGAATGGTTCAACGCATAGCCTCAGATCGTATGACCCGGCCAAACCCGCCGCCAAGCGTTATGCGCTTGTGATTGGAAACTCAGAGTACGCGGCGATCTCGGATCTTCCGAACGCGGCGGCGGATGCAACCGTCTTCGCGGACTTTCTGCGGGCGCAGGGCTATATCGTGCACCATCGAGAAGACATCACGAAGCGCGGGTTCGAAGACGCGCTGCGTCGGATTCTTTTCGACGTGGATCGCGATACCGAGGTGACGGTCTTTTTCGCGGGGCACGGCTTTCAGATCGGGTCCGAGAATTACCTTGTCCCCGTCGATGCCGACCTCGACAGCGTGTATGATGTGCCGTTCGAGGCGGTGTCTCTTGGCTCTCTCGTTGGCATTGTCGGGTCACGGGCGCGGCTTCAGGTGGTGATCCTCGATTCATGCCGGGACAACCCGTTCGCCGGGAAAACGGCGATCACACGGCTTGGCAATGAACTGCGCGAAACCAAGACGGGGTTCTCATCTCAGGCGGCGCCGCTTAACTCCATGTTGATCTTCTCGACCGCGCCGGGGGCCATTGCGTATGACGGCGATGGCGCGCACAGCCCGTTCACGTCCGCCCTGTTGCAGGAAGCGACAGAAACCCCCGACGCGCTTGTGAAAGACGTGTTCGTCGACGTGCGGCGCACCGTGTACGAGCTGACGGGCGGGCGGCAGGTGCCCTGGGATTCCTCGACCCTGGTTGAGCCCGCCAGCTTTGGCCTCGGCAACCCAGTGGATCGGGTCGTGCTCGCCCAGGCGGGCGGCGGCGTCGGGCGCGGGCTGGTCCGCGTCATAAACGCCTCTGAGGTTCAGACCACGGACGCCGCGTCGCCTGTTTCCGATGTCGTGCTGGAAGTCGATTTCGTGCCCGAGGTTGCAGTCGGTTCTGCACTGGCGGAGTCGCTTGGCCTGTCGCCGACGGATTCGATCAAGATCCTCAAGACGCCAGAGGCCGGGCGCCTCGTTTTGCCTGACGTCACCGGGTTTCAGCGCGATGCAACCGGGATGGAGATCGCGGTCACTGATCTGCCCCGTGTGCTTTTGATCAATGAAAGCGTGCAGATCCCGGCCGCCTCTCTGACGGACGGGTTTATTCGGGACACGCTGACCGTCGAAGTCGCTGGCGTGACGCGGGAGGTGGGGCTGAACCTAGTGCCGAACCAATGCGATTTTGAAGCCGGGGATCACCTTGATCCAGACGGCATGGGCCTGACACGTTATCCGAACGAGTTGCGTCCGCTTGAGGCATTGGCAGCATGCGATGCGGCGATTGCTGATGAGCCCGAGGCGGGCCGGTTCCACTACCAGCGGGGCCGTGCGCTTGTCGCCTTGCGCCGCTCGGACGAGGCGATGAGCGCGTTTGAGACGGCACGAGATCTTGGCCACACCCGCGCCTGGCAAGCGCTTGGCAACGCGACGCTCAATCAAGAAAAAGAGACGAGCGGTGCCACGAACCCGCAAGCCTCGGAAGCAGTGCTTCGACTCTTTGCCGAGGGTGTATCGCGCGGCGACCCCTATGCGTTCTACTCGCTTGGGCGGCAGTTCATGCAGTTCGGCCAGACCGATGCGATAGAGGTTGAAGGCTACGATCTGATGATGCGTGCGCTCGAAGTGGGCCATACATTCGCGATGAATGAGCTTGGCTACTTCTACCTCGACGAGGACGGCGAATTCTACGATCCCGAACGCGGCCTCCGCTATCTGCGGGAGAGTGCCGCACGCGAGGACATCTACGGTTACCACAACATGGGGCTCGTCTACATGAACGGCCTGGGCGGGACTGAGCCCGACATGGCCGCCGCGCGAGAGCTTTTCGAGAAGGCCGCGGCGGGCGGCCATCCGAAAGCCCCGTATAACCTTGCGCGCATGCATCGCGACGGGATGATGGAGGGCGGTGCGAACAAAGAGGAAGCCATCCGTTGGTTCACGGAAGGACTGGAGAGAGGCGATGCGTATTCAGGAGGTTATGCGGCACTGTTGATCTACAACGACGGAGTAAGCGGCTATGACCCTTACGATGCTGCCGTCTTTGCCGCCAAGGCCAGTGCCCTTGTGAACCAGTCGTTCTCGGAAAAAACGCGGGAGCTTCTGGAGGCCATGCCCCCGGACATCATTGCCGGCGGAACAGAGCGTCTGATCGCCGAATTGGGCGGCGCGCCCTCGGTGAACGGATCGCTGGATGACGCCGAACTGGCAGCCGCGTCGGACCTTGTCGCAGCGCAAGGAGACGCTGCGTCAGAGGACCCGTACGAGAGAATTGTCCAACTGGCGGGCCTTGTCTGGAAGGCGTCTCCGTTCCGAGTGGATTTGTATTGATCGGGGGCTTTCAGCCCTCACGGAACAGCAGCGACGGGGAAAACTGCCCGCAAAAACACCCAAACGGATGTCTTTACAGAAGGCACCTTGGGGTGCTTACGTAGGGGCAGCCATGCGGCTCCAGTGTTTTCAGGAGGGCATGGCCGGTTTGTCACCGCTGGTGGCGCCAAGTGGGGGGTTATAGCTGCGGGTTCATTCAGCTTTCCCAATTCGGCTTGCGCGGTTTGCGCTGTTCGGACGCTGGTGCGTCTTTGGAGGTGTGTACGAGTGCCTTTCCGTGCCCAGAGGGGTGAGGAATCTATTGTGTGACTGTTACCGCGCTCAACCGCGCACGACTTACTGACGACAAATGGGGCTGGCGGACACGCCAGGAATTTTTGAAGAAAGTGTGAACGACATGGAACTCACAAGACATTTTGCCGGACTAATCATTTTGACTGCACTTGGCCTTAGCGCCTGCGCTCCTGTACCGCCGCCGCCGACCACGACCACGACGGCGACACCGGCCACGGCCCAGGCGCAGCCGGTGACGGCTCAAAGAACGGCACCAAGGGCGACGACGTCGGCACCGGTGACGACGTCGAGGGTTAGTTCGACGCCCACGACGCCAGTCGTGACGACAACACCGTCCGCTCCCGCCGTTCGCTCCGCAGCGGCCACGACCACACCCACGACCACGTCAACAGCTACGGCATGTGGCGAACCAGGCCAGCCCGCATGTTCTGCGGGGTCGACGCCGCCAAAGAAGATTTCCTTTGGCAGCGACGATGAAAACGGCGGCGGCGGAGGCGGCTGGAACTGATCCAAAAGGCTTTCGGCGGACCCCGGTTAGGCGTGGGTCCGTCTTTGGCTTGGGCACAACCAAGGCTTAGTCGTCATGGTGCTGCTGGGGAGGATTGAACTCCCGACCTCACCCTTACCAAGGGTGCGCTCTA
>JBCCXY010000098.1:0-15252 GCA_039190895.1 Pseudomonadota bacterium
CGCTGCCCCCCAGACCCCCCGGGATACTTCGAAAAAGAAGAAGAGACGGACTAGCGGAAGGGGTACATCCAGGATCGATAATCCTCGACGAGGATGTGCGCCTTTTCAATCTGTTCCCGGGTCATCTTGCGGCTGATCTCTTCCTGGCTGATCGCCGCATCGGGGTCGCCGCCGATGCTTGATAGAACGTACCACATGTACCCCCGCACAAGATCGGGCTCGGGCATGCCCCTCCCGATTTCATAGTACCAACCCACCCCCGACTGCGCCCCCGGATGCCCTTTCATGGCTGAGCGCAGATACCACTCGAACGCCCGCACATCGTCTCGCTCGACCCCAAGCCCGAGCGCATACATCACGCCGATAAGCTCTTCGGCATCCGCGTTGCCCGACCGAGCGGCGGGCAGAAACTCCGCCATCGCCTCCTCGAACTTGCCTGCCTCCATCAGGTCGCGGCCCTGTTCGATCCCCGCAACCACAGGGCTTGCGAATGCCAGAAATCCGGCGAGTATCACCCCATGCGCGCTCTTGTTCATGCCCTCTTGTTCCTCCTCGCAACGCCCGCGCTGGCCGAGCGCACCCTGACTGATGCCGACTTTCTGCCCGTCGATCCCGACAAGGCCCGGATCGGTCAGCTTCTGTTCTACGACAAGATCCTCAGCGGGAACCGTAACATCTCTTGCGGCACCTGCCACCACCATGACCACGCCGGGACGGACGGTCTAAGCCTCGGCATCGGCGAGGGCGGCTCCGGCGTGGGCCCCGAGCGCACGGCAGGCACTGGCCCGGACCGCATCCGGAAGCGCATCCCCCGCAACGCGCCCGCGCTGTGGAACCTCGGCCACCGCGACATCACGGTCCTCTTCCACGATGGCCGCCTGTCCCTCGCCGACACCTATGAGAACCGCTTTGACAGCCCCGCCGAAGAATGGCTCCCCGACGGCCTCGACGACATCGTCGCGGCGCAGGCCATCTTCCCGCTCGTCGCGCAATTCGAGATGGC
Organism: Pseudomonadota bacterium; assembly: GCA_039190895.1. Lineage (GTDB taxonomy): Bacteria > Pseudomonadota > Alphaproteobacteria > Rhodobacterales > Rhodobacteraceae > Ovoidimarina. Next base: position 1,004 of record JBCCXY010000098.1, read on the forward strand.
CGGCAACCCGTCCGAGAACGAGATCGCCGGAGCCGTCCACGACCGCATCGACGCCGCCTGGCCAATCCTTGCCAAACGCGTCCGAACAATCCCCGAATACGGCGAAATGTTCACAGCCGCCTTCGACACGATCAACGCGCCCGAAGACGTCACGATCACCGAGATCGGCAACGCCCTCTCCGCCTTCATCCGCCACGAATGGCGCAACCACGACAGCCCCTACGACGTCTGGCTCTCGGGCGATCCCACCGCGCTCAGCGCCGACGCAGCCGCAGGCCGCGCCCTTTTCTTCGGCGCCGCCGGATGCAGTTCCTGCCACAACGGCCCGCTGCTAACCGACCAAAAGTTCCACGCCATCGCCCTGCCCGCCTTCGGGCCGGGCCGCACCCGGCCCTTCGACCCCTACCCACGCGACGTGGGTCACATGGGCGAAAGCGACCGCCTGGACGACGCCTACCGCTTCCGGACACCACCGCTGCGCAACGTCGCGCTCACGGGTCCCTACGGCCACAACGGCGCCTACCCGACACTAGAGGGCATCATCCGTCACCACCTCGCCCCACTGGACGCCCGCGAACGATGGACCAAAGACCTCGCCCGCCTGCCCGAGGCCCCCTGGCTCGCCGCCGTCGACTTCCCCCTCCAACAAGACCCCCGCGAAGAAACGCGCCAACGCCTCGCCATCGATATCCAACCGGTCTCGCTAACCGACACCGAAATCGCCCAACTCACCGCCTTCCTCCACGCCCTCACCGGAAAATCCGCCGAAACCCGCCCCCTGGGCCGCCCCGAAACCGTTCCCAGCGGCCTCCCAGTCGACTGACCCCCAAGCCCTTCTTCTTTTTACAAATATCCCGGGGGGTGTAGGGGGCAGCGCCCCCACCGTCGCAGCGCCAGCCAAGCCGATCGACACCAGCAAAAGCGCCACGCCGTCGCACCACTTCCGCCCGCCGCCAATCGTGCTACATCGCCCGCAATGCGCTTGACGGTCTCTCACGTAACCAAAACCTTCCCCGGCGATACCGGCCCCGCGACAGTCCTCGACGACGTGTCCCTCCAGGTCGCCGCCGGAGAAGCCGTCGCCCTGACGGGAGAGAGCGGGTCCGGCAAAAGCACCCTCCTCCACGTCGTTGCGGGGCTAGAGCCCGCCGACAGCGGTTCCGTCCACGTCGACGACGCCGAACTCCTCTCAAAAGACGACGCAGGCCGGGCCGAAATACGCCGCACCCGCCTCGGCATCGTCTTCCAGCAATTCAACCTCGTCCCTTCGCTGAACGTGTCGCAAAACATCGCCTTCCAGGCCCGCCTCGCAGGCAAACATGACCCCACCGCACAGGACACACTGATCGACAAACTCGGTCTCACCCCACATGCGCGAAAGTTCCCAGAGGAACTCTCCGGCGGCCAACAACAACGCGTCGCCATAGGCCGCGCCCTCGCCCCGGGGCCCGCGCTGCTGCTCGCCGACGAACCCACCGGCAACCTCGACGAAGCCACCGGCGACGCGGTCATCGACCTCATGCTCACCCTGGCCCGAGACGCAGGCGCCGCACTCCTGATGGTCACCCACTCCGATCGCCTCGCAACCCGGGCCGACCGCCGCCTCCACCTGTCCCGAGGCCGCCTCACATGACCCACCAGTGCCACCCCGGGGCGGTGGGCAAATTGCCCACCCTACTCCACCTTCGAAGGACGGTTCTGCCACCGGTAGGGTGGGCAATCTGCCCACCGTCCGCGAGATCAAACCAAGGCACGCCGCACCAACATGGCGCCACCGGGAGGGCGGCCTGATGCGCCGCACCGCCCTCCTCGCCCTGCTCTCCCACTGGCGCGCCCGCCCGCTCCAGCTTCTCACGTTGGTGCTCGGCCTCGCGCTGGCCACCGCTCTGTGGTCCGGCGTGCAGGCCATGAACGCAGAGGCCCGCGCCAGCTACGACCGCGCCGCCACCGTCATCGGCAGCGCCCGTCCCTCGCTCACCTCCCCCGGCGCCCCCTTTGATGAGGCCGAGCACGTCGCCCTCCGCCGCAATCTTCTGCATAGTTCTACGGTCCAGATGACCGCAGCGACTAAGTCGGCAACCATGCTTCGAGACAACACTCCCGCCCTTGGCCAATCCGACAAAACCGATCAGATCGTCTTAGCAAGCCCGCATCCAGAAGCCCCACGAAGGGCAGCCTGATGCGCCGCACCGCCCTCCTCGCCCTGCTCTCCCACTGGCGCACCCGCCCACTCCAGCTCCTCACGCTGGTCCTCGGCCTCGCGCTGGCCACCGCGCTCTGGTCCGGCGTGCAGGCCATGAACGCCGAGGCGCGCGCCAGCTACGACCGCGCCGCCAGCGTCATCGGCAGCGCGCGCCCCTCGCTCGTCTCCCCCAGCGGCGCCATAGACGAGGCCACCTACGTCGCCCTCCGCCGTGCCGGATGGCAGGTGTCGCCCATGATCGAAGGCTGGATCGGGGACGGCATCCGCCTCATAGGCCTCGACCCACTGACCGCCCCACCCGACAGCGGCGCCGGAATCGCCCTCTCTGACGACCCGCTCGCCTTCCTGACTGCGCCGGGCCGCCTTCTCGCCGCCCCCGAAACCGCTGCCCGGCTCACCGACGCGACCCTCCCGCCCGTCACGGCGGTCGAAGGCATCCCCCCCGGCGTCGCCTATGCCGACATTGGCATTGCCCAACGCCTGCTGGAACAGCCGGGCACCCTGACCAGCCTGATCCTCATCGACACCCAGCCACTCACCCGCCCGCCCCTCACCGACATCGCCCCCGGCCTGACCGAGCAAACGCCCGACACCGCGACCGACCTCGCCCGCCTCACCGATAGCTTCCACCTGAACCTCACCGCGTTCGGCCTTTTGTCCTTCGCCGTCGGCCTCTTCATCGTCCACGGCGCCGTCGGCCTCGCGTTCGAACAACGCCGCCCCCTGTTCCGCACCCTCCGCGCCCTGGGCCTCCCCAACCGCACCCTCGTCACGCTCCTCGCGGCCGAACTCCTGATCTTCGCCCTCATCTCCGGCGCCCTGGGTATCGTCCTCGGCTACCTCATCGCCGCCACCCTGATCCCCGACGTCGCCGCCACCCTGCGTGGCCTCTACGGAGTCCCCGTCGACGGCACCCTCACCCTGCGCCCAACCTGGTGGCTCATGGGCCTCGGCATCGCCACCCTCGGCACGGCGATCGCCGCCGCCGGGGTCCTCTGGAAACTCGCCAAACTCCCCGTCCTCGCGCCCGCCCGCCCCCGCGCCTGGGCCCGCGCCAACGCCAGCACCGCCCGCATGCAAGCCCTTGCCGCCCTCGCCCTTGCCGTGATCTCAGTAGCTACAGCGACATTCGGCTCCGGCCTCCTCGCCGGGTTCGCCATGCTCGGCGCCCTGCTGATCGCCGCCGCCCTCGCCCTGCCCCCGGTCCTCGGCCTCATCCTCTCCGCCGCCGCCCGCACCGCCCGCTCGGCGGAGGCCGAGTGGTTCTGGGCCGACACCCGCCAGCAACTCCCCGGCCTTTCGCTCGCACTCATGGCCCTCCTCCTCGCGCTGGCCGCCAACATCGGCGTCGGCACCATGGTGTCGTCCTTCCGCCTGACCTTCACCGGGTACCTCGACCAACGCCTCGCGTCCGAGCTCTACATCCGCACCGCCGACGCCGCCGAAGCCCAGCGCCTCGAAACCTGGCTCGCCCCCCGCGCAGACGCCGTGCTGCCGATCTGGAACATCGACGCCGACGTCCTTGGCGCCCCCGCCACCCTCTATGGGGTCGTCGACCACCCCACCTACCGCGACAACTGGCCCGTCCTCGACGCTCTGCCTGGCGTCTGGGACAGCCTCGCCGCCGGAGACACGGTCCTCATCAACGAACAACTCGCCCGCCGCGAAAACCTGTCTCCGGGAGACCAGATCCCCCTCCCCGGCTGGACCGCCACCGTCGGCGGGGTCTACAGCGACTACGGCAACCCGACCGGCCAAATCATGATGGGCCAGGACACCTTCATCGCCCGCTACCCCTCCGCCGACCGCACCCGCTTCGGCATCCGCACCAGTGAGCCCGAGGCCCTCCGCACCGCCCTCATCAACGACTTCGGCGCCAACCCCTCCAACCTCACCGATCAGGCCGCCCTGAAACGCCTGTCCCTCCAGGTCTTCGAACGCACCTTCACCGTCACAGGCGCCCTGAATGTCCTCACCCTCACCGTCGCAGGCTTCGCCATCCTCACATCATTGCTGACCCTGTCCGCCATGCGCCTCCCCCAACTCGCCCCCGTCTGGGCCATCGGCCAAACCCGCAAACGCCTCGCGCAGCTAGAGGTCGTCCGCGCACTCGCCCTCGCCCTCCTGACCACACTCCTATCGATCCCGGTCGGCCTCGTCCTCGCGTGGGTCCTGCTTGCCGTGATCAACGTCGAGGCGTTCGGCTGGCGCCTGCCCATGTTCGTCTTCCCGGCCGACTGGGCCCGCCTAACCGCCCTCGCCCTCTTAGCTGCGGGTCTCGCAGGCCTCTGGCCCGCCCTCCGCCTCGCCCGCATGGCCCCCGCCCGCCTCGTCCAGGTGTTTTCTCATGAACGCTAAACCCCACGATAAGCCGCGCTATCGACGGGCCCAGGACCGGCGATCCCAACGCGTATTCAACGCACTTTATCGCTGGGCCCCGCCGTCGTTCCAATCAACGCGCTGGTGGCACCCAATCGCCGGGCCAGGGGTGGGCCCGGCGATAGCGCGGCGGCCTAAAGCCCTTGAATCCGCGCTGGGAAAAGCTCAACGGTCTCTCCAGCGGCGATCACCTGGCTCCGCCATCGCAGCGTTACTCGCAACCCTCCTCGCATTGACCCCAACCCTCGCCGCCCCCCAAGGCTTCGCCGGCCTAGGCACCGAAGCCGAAGGCTTCGCGATCCCCGAGCGCCGCCCCTTCGACTTCCCGGCCGACCACGGCCCCCATCCGGATTTCCGCATCGAATGGTGGTACGTCACCTCCACCCTCACCGCAGCGGACGGCACCGACTACGGCATCCAGTGGACGCTCTTCCGCACCGCCCTCGCGCCATCCGCGACAGACACCTGGGACAGCCCGCAACTCTGGATGGGCCACGCCGCCCTCACCACGCCCGACCAGCACTTCGTCGCCGAACGCCTCGCCCGAGGCGGCATCGGCCAAGCGGGTGCACAGGCCGAGCCCTTCAACGCATGGATCGATGAATGGCACATGCGAGGGCCCGACCTGAACAACGTGAACCTCACCGCCCAAGGCCCTGATTTCGCATACGACCTTAACCTCACCGCCACCACAGACTTCGTCCCACAAGGCGACAACGGCTATTCCGTCAAATCATCCGAGGGCCAGGCCAGCCACTACTACTCCCAACCCTTCTACACCGTCACCGGCACTCTCACCCTGCCAACCGGCCCGGTCGAGGTCACCGGCAACGCTTGGCTCGACCGCGAATGGTCCTCCCAACCGCTCTCCGAAGGACAAGACGGGTGGGACTGGTTCAGCCTCGCCTTCGACGATGGCGCCCGCCTGATGGGCTTCCGCCTCCGCGACGACATCCTGGGTGACTACACCGCCGCCACATGGATCGACCCCGACGGTTCCCCCAAGCCCTACCCCAACGGCGCCTTCACCGCCGTCCCGGGCCGCACCGCCACAGTCGCGGGCCGCACCATCCCCGTCGAATGGCAAATTACCCTCCCCGACCGCGGCGTCGACGTCTTCGTCACACCGCTCAACGACCAATCCTGGATGGATACCTCCTTCCCCTACTGGGAAGGTCCGATCTATGTGGAGGGCAGCCACACCGGCCGCGGATACCTGGAAATGACCGGATATGAGTGACGACCTCCCCGCAACCCTATCCCGCGTCTGGACCATCCTCCACGCGGGGGTCACCGACGCCAAAGCCCCGGCCCGCTTCATCACCCTCGCGACCGTGGGACAACACGGCGCCGAAGCCCGCCTCCTCGTCCTCCGCGCCGCCGACGAAGTCAACGCGACCGTCACCTTCCACACCGACGCCCGCACCGCCAAAGTGGCCGAGATCGCCGCCAACCCAAACGCCACCGCCCTCATCTGGGACCCGGCAGAGCGCTTCCAGATCCGCCTCCGCCTAACCCTCACCATCCGCCCGGGCACGGCCGAGGAATGGTCCGCCCTCTCCCACACAAACCAACACCTCTACGGCGGCACCCCAGCCCCCGGCGCCCCACTCGACACCCCCGAAGCCCACACCATCACCCCCGACGCGACCCATTTCGCCGTCCTCACCGGCTCCATAACCGAAATCGAAACCCTCCACCTCGGCCAACCCCACCGGCGCGCGCGCTTCAGCAGGGACACCGCCTTCGCAGGCCAATGGATCACTCCATAGTTGCGCGTATATCGTTCAGCAGGTCTTTCTTCAGAACCGGGTTCGGAAACGCGAAAAGGCCTCCTGTCAGAAGGATTTCCTCCATGAAAGGCGCCGACAGATCGGCTTCAACCGATCGCTCTCTGACCGCCGCCATAACAATAAGAACAGCCAACCCACCAACGCCCCTGTCGCGTTCGGAGCGGTACGTTCCTTCCGACGCGCGCAACGACTCAGCCGCGCGAGACAGCTTGACAGGGCTCAGCCGCGAAACGCGCTCGGTTAGGGTCTGCCGCAAGTCAGCAAGATGCGGCTCTGCAACGTCTGGCGGCAAAAGCTGCGCGAGCCGCACAATAGCAAGGACCTTCACAGAATGCTCGCCAAGCTGGCGCTCCAAGTCGCGCGCATACCATGTCCGGGCATCCTCCGGAACCGAACTTGCCTCAAGCACAGCGCCCACAATGAATGCCGCGTCCTCCCTCGGAGACGCCCAGGCAGGTGCTACGCCAAATGCAAGCCATAACGCTACAACGGCCGCTCTTCCAAACATGACCGACAACTAATTCCAAAGCCGGTCGGAAATTGGACCATCGTTCTGATTTTCCGTATCAAAGTTAACATCACGCAATACCCGTCCGCAGACCCGCGAAACCTACAGGACACCCGATGCACCAAAGCGCCCTCCCCACGCTTCTTCTGGCGGAAAAATACTTCCCCCGGAGGGTCGCTGAGAAACAGCGCGAGTCAGACCCATGCAACCCCACGGGATGGAGGCGAAACGCCTCCGCCAGCCGCTTGTGCCGCTTCCCAGGCGCCCGCCTGCTCCTCGACAAGGCGACTGGCCTTGATCAGGAGGCCAAACACATCACCCTCCACCTCGGCATCCCCCACCGCCGAGCGCACTTCAAACGAGACACCAACTTCACCGGCTACTGGATCACCTCATGACCCAAGGCGCCGTCCCACTGCTTCATCTGGCCGGAAAATACCTCCCCCGGAGGGCCGCTCACCACACAAAGCCCCGGTACACGGCAATGCGACACACGCACAGACGCCGCCCAGCCAATCCGTCAATCCAGACCGTATGACCCCAACCGCCCCCTACACCCACGAGATCGCCCTCATCGGGGGCGGCCACACCCACGCCCTCGTCCTCAAATCCCTCGGCATGCGCCCGATCCCCGGCGCCCGTCTAACCGTCATCAACCCAGGCCCGACCGCGCCCTACACGGGCATGCTTCCCGGTTTCGTCGCCGGGCACTACAGCCGCGACGACTTGGACATCGACATCGTTCGCCTCTGCCGCTTTGCGGGCGCCCGCCTGCTCCTCGACAAGGCGACTGGCCTCGACCGGGACGCCAAGCGCATCACCCTCGCCTCAGGCCGCACGATCCCCTACGACATCGCGTCTATCGACGTCGGCATCACCTCCGCCATGCCAGACATCCCGGGCTTTGCCGAGCACGCCATCGCCGCCAAACCCCTCGAACGCTTCGCCGACGCGTGGGAGTCGTTCCGCAACTCGAACGGCCCCAAACACATCACAATGATCGGAGGCGGGGTCGCGGGGATCGAGCTCACCCTCGCCATGCACCACGCCCTCACAACCGGCCCAAACGCGGGTCTCGAAAAGCCCTTCTTTCGGATAATCGAGCAAAATCAATTGTATAACCCCCGGTCCCCATGGGGACCGCCCGTCCTGGCAACCCGCCTCGCCGCCGCCAACGTCGAGATCCTCGACCATCAATCCGTCGCCAAAATCACCGCCTCCGAGGTCCACCTCTCCGACGGCACCACCCGCCCCTCTGACCTGACGATCGGAGCCGCCGGGGCCCGCCCCTGGCCCTGGCTCGCCGACCTCGGCCTCGCCCACACCGACGGCTACCTCGACGTCGACGACACCCTCCGCTCCACCGCCGATCCCACGATCTACGCGGCAGGGGACTGCGCCCACCTCACCGCCTCCCCTCGCCCCAAAGCCGGGGTCTACGCCGTCCGCGCCGCTCCCATCCTCGCCCACAATCTGCGCGCCGACCTCACCCGCTCCGCCCGCCGCCGCTTCACCCCGCAGAAGGACTTCCTCAAGCTCATCTCCCTCGGCGGCAAGGACGCTCTGGTCGACAAATGGGGCGTCACCCTCGCCAGCCCCCACCTCTGGCACCTGAAGGACTGGATCGACCGCCGCTTCATGGACGGCCTGTCGAACCTCACCCCCATGGGCGGCGACACCCAGCCCCCCTGCGCGGGCTGCGGCGCTAAGGTCGGCCCCGCAGCGCTGGCCGCCGCGCTCGACAGTCTCCCCGCCCCGACCCGCTCCGACGTGACCCGCCTCGCCCACGACGACGCCGCGCTTCTGGGGGACATAGTCGCCACCACCGACCACCTCCGCGCCTTCACCGACGATCCCTACCTCTTCGCCCGCATCACCGCGCTGCATGCCATGGGAGACGTCTGGGCCATGGGCGCCGCCCCCCAGGCCGCCCTCGCCACGATCATCCTGCCGCACATGGACGACCGCCTGCAGGCCGACTGGCTGGCCGAAATCACCGCAGGCGCCGCATCCGCCTTCACCGAAGCAGGCGCCGACATCGCCGGCGGCCACACGACGCTAGGCGCCGAACTCACGGTCGGTTTCACCGTCACCGGCACCCTCTCAGGCCCGCCGATCACCCTCTCGGGCGCACAGCCCGGAGACCAACTGATCCTCACCCGCCCTCTCGGCTCCGGCACACTCCTCGCCGCCGACATGGCCCTCAAAGCCCCCGGCGCGGCGAACACCGCGCTTCTGGCCGAGATGTCCCTCTCTCAAGGGCCCGCTGCCGCCATACTGCACGGCGCCAACGCCATGACCGACGTCACCGGCTTTGGCCTCGCGGGCCACCTGATGAACATTCTCCGAGCCTCCAACCTCAGCGCGTATCTCAACCTCTCGGACATACCCTTGCTCGACGGCGCCCTCGCCCGCGCCGAGTCCGGCACCCGCTCCACCCTCTTCCCCGCAAACCGTCAGGCCACTCCGATCTCGGCCCCTGACGGCGCCCGAACCGACCTCCTGTTCGACCCGCAAACCGCCGGTGGCCTCCTCGCAAGCCTCCCCAAAGAGGCCGCCTCAAAGGCGCTCACAAAGCTAACCGACGCAGGCTACAAAGCTGCAATTATCGGCGACCTCACCGACGGCCCCGCGGAAATCACAGCCGCCTAACCACCGCCGCCACGTCAGCCGCAATCCTCTGCACCGCCGCCTTATCCAGCACCGGCGCCTCAATTGTCTCCAGCACCTTCCGCTCCGCCCGTGCCCGCGACTTCGCATAGCGCGCATCGTAGTGCGTCTCGATCAACTCCGCCGCCAACGCGGCATGGGCGCCCTCGCCCAGCATTGCGCGCCACCGGCCCACCGCCTCATGGCCATGATACGGGATCAGCTTCTCCAGTCGCGCCCCAAAGGCGTCCCCATCGGCGGTAACATCACTGTAGGCCCGCGCCAGATACTCCGCCCTCGCCGCTACGGGCGCCTCAATCACAATCCTCGGCGCAGCCCGCATCGCTTTCCACACCGCAGGCGGCACGATCCGATCACCCACCTTGCTCGACTCCGCCTCCACCACCACCGGCGCCCCCTCCGGCACTCCGGCCAGCGCCATGGCAATCCCCGTCTCGAACGCCTTCTGCGACGGCTGCCCGCCCGGCATCGCCCCAAGGACAGAGCCGCGATGCCGCGCCAACCCCTCCAGATCGATCACCGCAACGCCCATCCCGGCCAGACACGAGAGCACATCCGTCTTCGCCGATCCCGTATACCCATCCAGCACAACGAGCCGGGGCGAAACCGGCCCCTCATACAGCGCCTTCACCACCAGCCGCCGAAACTGCTGGTAGCCGCCCTGCACCGTCTCCGCCCGCCACCCGATCTGCGCTAGTATCGATGCAAACGACCCCGACCGCTGCCCACCCCGCCAGCAATAGATCAGCGGGCGCCAGCCTCCGTCGCGATCCGCCAACACCGTCTCGATATGCCGCGCCGCGTTTCGCGCCACGAGCGCCGCCCCGATCTTACGCGCGTTAAACGGACAATCCTGCACATAGATCGTCCCCACCCGCGCCCGCTCTTCATCGCTCAGCACCGGCAGGCTCAGCGCGCCGGGGATACGATCCTCCGCAAACTCGGCGGGCGAGCGCACATCAATGATATCGTCAAACCCATGGCCCACGACATCCGTAAGATTCTGAAATTCCACAGCCATCCCTGCGGCTTACCCCGCCTCAATGCGACGCGCCAGAAGCGAGGCGCGCCTGTCAGGGCGCGATGAGCGGCCCTACCGCAGCGCCCTACGGCTCCGCAGCGGCTCTGCCGCAACCGCCTCTCGTTGCACGTACTTCAGATGCCCAATCGCCCCCTGAAACGCCTGATGCCGCTCGTTCCGCTCCAGATAATCCGACAGCCGCAACAGGTTGACCGGATGCTTTACGATCAGCGCCTTGATCCGCTCCACCGCCTCATCCACCGAATAGGCGTCAATCATCTGGCAGGCCGTCTGCGTGGGCGTCAGCACAAAGTAATCCTGCTCCCGCCGCTTCGTGTCATTCATCGCATCGAACGGCGACGCACCCAGCGCCCGGAACTTCGGCAGGATCATCCGCACATCCTCCGCCCGGTTCTCAAACACATGCCCCGACGCCTGCACAAACCCCAGCAGCGCCAGCTTGTCCCGCACCCGCCGCCGCATCGGCCCCGACAGCACGTCCATATCAGCCCGGTCATACTTCAGATCGTCAAACACCGAGATCAGCCGCAAGCCCGCATCCGCCACCGCCAGATACGGATCGCGATCCAGCACTAGCACCCGCTCGGCAAAGTCACCCCGTGGCGCGGACACCTCCGGCACGTCGTCCACCGTGCCAACACCAAACAAAGACGCCACTTTCGCAAACACGATCACTCTCCCGCCCGTGACAACCCTGCGCTACACCCTAGGTTCGCTCGTGGAGGACAGATAGTGCTGAAAGACAAAAGAAACGAACTCGACGGCGAAAAGCAGAGAAAACTGCTGCGCGGTCTGCTGGAGGACCTTAGCGCATCGCGGCCCGACCTGTACTACCAGTCCACGAGCGAGATCGCTCAGCAGATACACGCTCACATCCAGACTGAGCAATTCAACGCCGAAGACGGCCCTCTGCTAAAGCGCCTCAGCGAACGCGACATCGAAGTCCTGCTCAGCCTCCACTAGTCGATGGACCTCGCGCTTACCCCACTGTCAGCCACGCTGATCTTCTTCGTGACCTGCCTCGCGGGCTACCAATACCGCCGCGTCTGGAAGACCGAAGGCCCCACCTATCAGTACTGGCTGTTCGGAACGGTCGCCGGTGCCGGGCTAATCGCACTGGGCTTCATCCCGATCCACACCTGACTCACAGCGCGAGCGTCGCGTACGCCATCCCGAGCCCTAGGATGAATAACGTCTCCAGAACCAGGATGACCAAAAGGCTCGGATGCACCCGCAGCACCGCCGCGAGGTTTGTCTGAAGGCCCAGCGCTGCAATCGCGGTAATCAGCATCCAACGCGACGTCTCGGCGATCACGTCAATCACCACCTGCGGGACCGGCAACACCGACCGCGCCACAGCCAGCGCCACAAACAGCACGAGGAACCACGGCAAATGGCTGCCGCCCCCCTTCTGGCTGCCCGCAAACGCGAAGTGTACCGCAATCACCAACATCGGCAGACACGCCACCCGCAGCATCTTTACCAGCGTCGCGATCAGCCCGGCCTCATCGCTCACCGAATAGCCAGCGCCCACCACCTGCGCGACATCATGGATCGTCGCGCCGATCAGGAAGCCCGTCTGCAGGTCCGTGAACTCCAGCGCCTGGAACAGGATCGGGTACAGGACCATCGCCACCGTCGACAGAACGGTTACGCTGATGACGACCAGAAGCGTGTCGTTCTCCCGCTTCGGATGCGGCGGCAGAACCGACGAAAACGCCAGCGCCGCAGACGCCCCGCACACTGCCACCGCACCGCCTGACAGGATCCCGAACGCGTACCGCCGCGCGTTTGCGAACGACAGCAGGATGCCAAACCCCAACGTCGCCAGCACCAACCCGATCACCACGGCCACCGACAGGCCACCGAGGCTTTGCACGTCCTCGAACCCAAGCTGGATCCCAAGCAGACCGACGCCCAATCGCAGCATGGTTTTCGCCGACAGGCTCAACCCCGGCTTCAGCACGGGTTGCTCGGACAAGAAGCTCAGCGCCAGCCCGATCAGCAGGGCGAACAGCATCGTCGGCGCGCCGTAGTGCTCAGACAAGAACGTTGCAGCGGCCGAGATCGTCAGCGCCACCGCCACGCCCTGCCAATTCAGGCGCAGAAACGTGATCACGACGCGACACTCTCAGGATCGGGCACCAGGAACCTCCGCTGTACCCGCGTTCCTTTGGGTCAATCCGTCCCCGGCAACAAGCCCCTAATCGCCGCAGTCAAGGCATCGAGCGCATCCACCACCGGCACCTCCGCACGCAACCGGCGTGAGATCAGCGAAAACTCCGAGCACCCGACTAGGAACGCTCCGGCGCCCGCCTCGGCCAACTCCCGCATCGCACCCTGTACGACCGCAACATCTTCATCGCTTGGCCCCCGCGCCTTGATCCCCTCAATCGCCGCTAGCATGGCGCCCTGATCCTCCGGATAAACCGCCGTCATCCCGTGCCGCTCCAACGCCCTCTGAAACAACCCGATCCGATCCGTCGCAGGCGACGCCAATACCCCCACCAACCCCTTCTTCTTTTTCATAAATATCCCGGGGGATGTAGGGGGCAGCGCCCCCACCCCACGGTCGCCATCCAGGTGCCCCGCCAACTCCTGCGCCGCCAGTTCCACCATATTCAAGAATGGCACCCGGATCGCCCCCACAATCTGATCGGCAAAATGATGCGCCGTACAGCACGGCATCACGACGGCATCGACACCCGCCGCCTCAAGCCCCTGCGCCATACCTGCCAGTACCGGCCCCGGGTCCTCGCCACGCCCATGGATGAGGTAATCAATCCGTGATGGCACCTGCGGGTTCATGTCAATCAGCAGCGGGATGTGCCCCGCGTCCGACGTCACCTCCACCGCCTCAAGCAACCGCTGCTGCAGCAGGATCGTCGCCGCCGGGCCCATGCCCCCCAAAACCCCGATACGCGGCATCCTCGCCATTGCACGCCCCCCTTACGCGTGAGACCATGCGCCAACCGTCAGGGAGGTACAACAATGACCAAGGCACGCATGGTAGGCTGGGCGCATTCAAAGTTCGGCAAGTCCGAGGCGCCAAACACCGAGGCCCTTCTGGCCGAGGTCCTCGCCCCCGCCCTGAACGACGCGGGCGTACCTGCATCCGACGTGGATGCACTCTTCGTCGGCTGCATGAACAACGGCTTCTCGAAGCAGGACTTCAAGGCCGCGCTCGCGGGCATGGCCATGCCCGAACTCGCCCACGTCCCTGCCACGCGGCTGGAGAACGCCTGCGCCACCGGCTCCGCCGCCCTCTACGCGGCCCTCGACTTCATCGACGCGGGCCGGGGCGACATCGCTGTCGTCGCCGGGGTCGAGAAGATGACCGCCCTGCCCACGGCAGAGGTCGGCGACGTCCTCCTCGGCGCCTGCTACCGCGAGGAAGAGGCCGAGGTGGAAGGCGGCTTCGCCGGGCTCTTCGGCCAGATCGCGCAGAAGTACTTTCAGCAGCACGGCGACCAGTCCGACGCGCTGGCCATGATCGCCGCCAAGAACCACGCAAACGGCGTCCACAATCCCTTCGCGCACATGCAAAAGGCATTCTCGTTTGAGCAGTGTTCAGCAGTGACTGACAAGAACCCCTATGTCGCGCCGCCGTTGCGGCGGACGGATTGCTCGCTGATCTCGGACGGGGCCGCCGCC
>JBCCXY010000099.1:0-14813 GCA_039190895.1 Pseudomonadota bacterium
ACCCGCCAGCTTACGGGAGACTACGAAACTCAGCTCCTCGCCGCCCGGCGCTGGCGCAACGACTGGCACTTCCGCATCGGCGTCCACCACCTGCGTGGCCTGATCAGCGCCACGACCGCCGGGCGCCAATACGCCGCCATCGCCGATGCCACGCTCGCCGCCCTCTGGCCGCAGGTCGTCGCCGAATTCGCCCGCAAGCACGGCGCCCCACCGGGGCGCGGCGCAGTGATCCTCGGCATGGGGTCCCTCGGCGCCGAGACCCTCGCCGCGACCTCTGACCTCGACCTGATCGTCATCTACGACCCCTTGGATCAAACCGCCTCTACCGGCCCGCGCCCCCTCGAAACCCGCCCCTACTACGCCCGCCTGACCCAGGCCTTCATCACCGCGCTCACGGCACCGATGGGCCCGGGGCGCCTTTACGAAGTCGACATGCGCCTCCGCCCGTCAGGGCGACAAGGGCCAGTCGCCACGTCGCTTGACTCGTTCCGCACCTACCAGTCCGAAGAGGCCTGGACGTGGGAGCATCTGGCCCTCACCCGCGCCCGCCCCGTCGCGGGCGCCCCGGAGATCGCAGAAGATGTCGAAGCCTTCCGCCAAACCCTCCTCCAACGCCGCCGCGACCGCTCTGCAACGTTGAAAGACGTCACCGACATGCGCGCCCGCCTCGCCGCCGCCAAGCCGGGGGCGGCCTGGGACGCCAAGGCCGGGACCGGGCGCCTGCAGGATATCGAACTCTTCGCCCAGACCGGCGCCCTCCTCGCCGGGTCGCCGGCCCGCCGCACCCTCCAACAGATCGAAGCCGGGGCAGAGACCCTTTCGCTCGAAACAACAGACCTCGTCGCGGCCCATGACCTGTTCCAAACCGTCCAAATCGCCGCCCGCCTGCTTATCGGCGGCCCGTTCGACCCGGACGCGGTGGGCGAAGGCGGACGCGACTTCCTGCTGCGTGAAACCGGCACCCCAGACCTCGCCACGCTTGAATCCCGCCTGCAATCCTGCGCAGGGTCAGTCGACGAAATCGTGACAAAGGCGCTGCGCGATGACTGACACGCTGGACCCACGGGGCCTGATCCTGGAGGCCTACCGCATGGACATCAGCAAGCCCGAATGCCGGTCGATCTTTCTCGACTGGGCCATCGGCCTCCCCGAAGGCGCGGACCCGGCGGAATACATCACGGCCCTCCTCGACATCTACGCCCCCAAGGCGCCGACGCATCCGATGACCGAAGTTCTGACCGAAGGCCTCGCCGCCCCCAAACGCACCGGTCGACGCGGAGGAAGGGCCGCGCGCCATTAGATTTCTTGCCTCCGGCGGGAGTATTTAACCCAAGCTGGACGGGCCTTGGCCTTTATCTTGGCGAAAATACTCCCGCCGGAGGCATAGAATCTCTTAACTCGATTGCGTCCGCAGCCACTCCATGACGGCCCCCCGGACAGACTGCGCCCCCGACCCCCTCGCTTCGTCAATCACGGAGCGAGCCTCCACAAGATCCACCCGTCGGATCAACGATTTCACCGGCCCGATAGAGGCCGGTCGCATCGACAACGACCGCAGCCCGAGTGCAGCAAAGCACATCGCCTCAACAGCCCGCCCGGCATCCTCACCACAGAAGCTCAGCGGCGTGCCCGCCTCGGCGCAGCGATTAATGATGTGTTCCAGATAAGTCAGGAACGACACGTTCAGCACGTCATACCGCCGCCGCACGCGCTCGTTTTCCCGGTCGGCGGCGAAGAAGAATTGCTTCAGGTCGTTCCCACCAATCGAGATGAAATCCGCCAGCTCAAAGAATTGCCGCGGTGCGAAGCCAAGCGACGGGGTCTCCAGCATTGCCCCGATCTCGACCTTCTCGGGCAG
The DNA here is from genome assembly GCA_039190895.1 of Pseudomonadota bacterium. Classification (GTDB taxonomy): domain Bacteria; phylum Pseudomonadota; class Alphaproteobacteria; order Rhodobacterales; family Rhodobacteraceae; genus Ovoidimarina. The sequence continues at coordinate 1,859 of JBCCXY010000099.1, forward strand.
GACATGACCCAGCGCCTTTTCCCGCTCTAACTCATCAAGCAGATGCTGACGCGCCACGCGAAACTCGTCGAACTGTGCGATGAAGGGGAACATGACCCACAGCGGTCGCCCATTCGCCGCGCGGATCAGCGCCTGCAACTGCATCCGCATCACCCCGGGCTTGTCGAGGCCCAGCCGGATCGCCCGCCACCCCAGCGCCGGGTTCGGCTCCTCCTCGCGCTTCATGTAGGGCAGCACCTTGTCCGACCCGATATCCAGCGTCCGGAACACCACCTTCTTGCCGTGTGCCGCGTCCATCACACGCGAATAGAGCGCTGCGATGTCGCCCCGCTTCGGTACGCGCGAGCGCACGAGGAATTGCAGCTCTGTCCGGAACAACCCCACACCCTCGGCCCCGGACGGATCCAGCGACGGCAGGTCGGCGATCAGCCCGGCGTTCATTGTCAGCTCCACGACTGTGCCGCACAACGCCTGCGCGGGCTTGTCCCGAAGCGAGACGTACCGCTTTTGGGCCTCGGTCTGCATCGCCAGCTTGTCTCGCAGCGCGCGGCTGACGTTGTCGTCCGGGCGCAGGTGGACAACGCCCTGCTCGCCGTCGAGCATCACGTGGTTGCCGTTAAGCGCCTCGCCAATGATCCCTTCGGCGTTGATGATCAGCGGTATCGCCCAGGCGCGCGCCACCACGGCGGCGTGGCTGCCGACCGAGCCCTGCTCCAACACGATCCCCTTCAGCTTGCGCCCGTAATCCAGCAGCTCCCCCGGACCGATGTTGCGGGCCACGAGGATCGGATCCTCCGGCATCTCGGCGCCCGTCTCCTTCCCCTGTCCGGTCAGGATGCGCAGCAAACGGTTCGACAGGTCGTCGAGGTCCGACAGCCGCTCCCGCAGGTACGGGTCGGGCGCGGCCTCCAGACGGGCGCGGGCTGACGATTGCTCTTTCTCCACGGCGGCCTCTGCCGACAGGCCGCGTTGGATGTCCTCTTCCATCCGTCGCAGCCACGAGCGGGAGTTGGCGAACATGCGGTACGCCTCCAGCACCTCGCGTTGATCCTGCGCCATCAGGGCGTCGGCACCCGACAGGATCGCATCCAGCGACCCACGCAGCTCATCCATCGCGGCGGAAAGGCGGGCGCGTTCGGCCTCGGGGTCGTCGCCGATGGGGTTGGTGACGACCACGCGGGGCTCGTGCAGCCAGACATGGCCCTCGGCCACGCCCTCTTGCCCGACATTCCCGCGGAACAGGACCGGCTGGGTGTGACGTACGCTAAGCGCGGCGCCTTCACCTGCGAAGGCGCCGAGTTCGGTCATCTCGGCGAGGACCATCGCCACGACTTCCAGCGCGTAAACCTCGTCCTCGGAGTACTCGCGCTTCTCTTTCGACTGGACGACGAGAACGCCCAGCTTCTCACCCAATCGCCGGATCGGTACGCCGAGGAAGCTGGAAAAGAGCTCTTCCCCCGTCTCCGGCATGTAGCGGAAGCCCTTGGCGGCGGGGGCGTCGGCGGTGTTGATGATTTGGCTGTGCCGCGCGACACGGCCGACGAGGCCCTCGCCGAGGCGGAGGCGCGTCTCGTGCACGGCCTCGGGCTTGAGGCCGACGGTCGCGCAGAGTTCCAGCGTTTCGTCGTCGCGGAAGAGGTAGATTGAGCAGACCTCGGTCGCCATGGACGACGCCGTCAGGGTCACGATGGCGTCGAGCCGGTCCTGACCCGCGCCTTCTTCGGCCATCACCTCTTGCAGGCGGCGTAGAAGCTTTCGCGATTCTATGTCGGTGCCGTCAGCCATACCCACCCGCCGGGATCAGCCGGACTTCGCCCGGCATCGGCCTTAGAGCATAGCGGGGCGGTGAGGGGAACGCCATTTGCGTGCGGTGTTCAAGGGCCCCTTCAGGACGGTCCCGCAGCGGGACCGCTTGCAAGATATTGAAAACGTTCGATTTTAGAAAATAAGGGTTTTGCGGACGGTCGCTCAGCGGGCTGGTCGGCAAAGAAAGGCCCGGCCCGAATTGGGCCGGGCCGGTGCGCCACTTTAGCGCTTAGCGCTTCTTCTTGTCGTCGTCCCCACCGCCGAACAGGTCGGCCAGTCCGTCGACGACCGACTCGGCGACATCTTCGACGACATCGATCGCACTATCGAGCGGCTCTTCGATGAAGTCGGGGAGCGGGTCCGTCGCATCGCGCAGAGCGTCAGCGCCTGCATCAATGGCCTTGTTGGCCATCTTGGCAAGATCGTCGACAACGCCACCCGAGCCGCCGCCCTCGCCGTCACCGTCCTCTTCGCACGGGCCAGAGGTGGCTTGCAGCTCGACCTGCTGCGACTGGTTGGCTTCCACGGTGACCTTCTCGGACGGCCAGATTTCCCCATCGCTGCCGGTATACGCGCCCACGATATACTCGCCTGCGGGAATACCCGAGAATACGGCGAACCCGTCCCCGTCCGTCTTCAGGTTCTTCTTCTCGGGGCCCTGGATGAGGATTTGCACGTCTTTCCGTGGATCCCCATCTGCGCCGAGGGCCCGGACGCCGAGGTCGGCAACCTCTTCGCAGTCACCGCCGCCACCGCCGGGTGTCGTCCCGCCGCCAGGCGTTTCGCCACCGCCGGGGGTTTCACCGCCACCCGGAGGCCCTGCGGGCGGTCTGGAGCCCATCAGGTCTTCGAGCGTCGCCTCGAACTGTAGGCGGTCGCTTCCAAGCTCTGACGGCAGGCACCCATCGACCTTGTAGGGGCCGTCGCCATAGGTCGCCCGGAACCGGGCCACCACCATCAGATGCGTCGCGCCCTGATGCTGGCTGCCTTGCGGCTTGCCGATGGTGCCCGTGACGCTGCTGCCGTTGATCGAAACGGTGACCTTGAAGCCCTCGATGGGCTCATTGCCGACCGACACGATCTGGAACTGCAACGCGTCGGCACTTTCGACATAGTTGCAGGCGTCGTCGGTTTCGTCGATCCAGCGCGCCTCGGGCCCTTCTTCGCTGTACGTGCCCGGTGCACGACCATCCGTGCCGATCTCGGCGCGTTGAGCGTCCCCACGCAGGGCGGACCACGTCTGATTGCCGACGACCCCGTCAACCTGGCAGCCGGTCTGCTCCTGAAACTGGCGGACAGCCCGGTCGGTTTTGGTGTCGAACTTTCCGTTCACCTTGACCGTTCCGCTGCCGAGATGGCGGTTCAGCATGTTCTGCAGATACTCTACCCAACCGTCCGGGTTCTCGTCGCCGCAGCGCAGGGTCGGCTCGGGTGTTTCCGGCTCTTTGCAGGGGTCAACCGGCTCTGGCGGACACTCTGGCTTTTCAGGCTTTTCGTTGTTCGGCGGGCACTCTGGCTTTTCCGGCTTCTCGTTGTTTGGCGGGCACTCCGGCTTCTCCGGCTTTTCGTTTGTCGGCGGACATTCCGGCTTTTCCGGCTTTTCAGGCGGGCATTCCGGCTCTTCGCCGCCCGGACCGTCGATGTCGATCTGGATGCGCACTGCGATGGCCAGGGCCATCTCCAGGCGGACACAGGCGCGCACCCAAAGTTCCTTGCGGATGGCGCGTTCGATTTCGACCACAAACTCGGCCAGCTGGTCGGCATTCGGGTGCTGCTTGACGAAAAGCTCGATGCAGATCTTCTGCAGCTTGGCCCAATCGTCGGCGCACTTTTCCCACTCTTTCTTGCCGTCCTCGTCGACTTCGCAGACCGGCGTCTCGCCACCGCCAGGGGTCTCACCCCCGCCGGGTGTTTCACCACCACCAGGCGTCTCGCCACCACCGGGCGTTTCTCCGCCGGGGGTCTTGCCGCTTGGGGGCTTCTTGCCGCCGGGCTTCTTGCCGTTATCGTCCTCGCACTCCTCGTCGGTCTCCGTCGTGGACGCCGTTTCGGCGGCCGCACGGGCGAAGGACAGAACCATGTCCAGGCGCATCAGCGCGCTTGTCCAGTTCTTCTCGGCGAGCGCGTCGGCGATGTCATAGTAGGCCGCCATCACCTCATCAGCCATCTGGTGCGCTGACTTGATAAGCTGGTTGAGGATGTCGCCAAGCTCCAGCCAGTCCTTGTTGCGCGCGTTCCAGGCGGCCTCTTCGGGGCTGATCTCTTCCTCTTCGCACTCTTCTTCCGAGTCCTCGTCGGAGTCGTCGTCCCCGGTCTCACCGCCGGTTTTGCCGCCCGTTTCACCACCGGTTTCGTCGTCGCCCTTGGTCGGGGTGTCTTCGTCCTCGTCGTCCTCGGTCTCGTCCTCTTCGACGAACGAGCTCATGGCGAGCAGCGCGCATTCCAGCTCTTCCAGCGCTTCGATATAGCGGCCCTCGACGGCGGCGACCTGAATGCTGTCGGCCATTGCCGCAAGCTCGTCGCCAAACTCGTGCCCGGACTTCTTCAGGTCATAGGCCCGCTCGCAGAAGGCATCGAAGTCCTTCTCGCGCGCTTCCCACGCCCGCTTGTCCATGATGTCGGAATCGTCCTCGTTGCCGTGGGTCTTGTTGACTGCGGCAATCATCTTGAGCGCGGCGTCGAGCATCTTGAAGAACTTCAGGTCCTTCTTTTCCTTCAGCTCTTCCAGCTTGCACAGGAAGTCCTCCAGGTTGTCGGCCTCTTCATAGCCGCGCGCCTTGGCGTCTTCGATGGCCATCTTGAGGCCGTTATATTCGGACAGACGCTCGGTGAACTGGTCGACGAAGGCGTCCTGGTCCTCTTCCTTGTCCTTGGCCTTTTCCTCTTTGTGGCACTTCTCTTCTTCGGTGATCTCTTTTTCCGGCTTTTCAGGCTTCTCCTGCTTCGGCTTGCACTTGACGATGTCCTTCACCGTCTTGCGGATCTTCTCGACCTTTTTCTTGCGCTCGGGCTCACAGGTGTCGCCGCCGATGGGCTTGGGGCCCTCGCCGCCGCCGCCGCCGATCTGGACCGAGCCGCCGATGCTGATCGAGCCGCGGATGCTGCCCAACAGCTCGTGACACACGGCGAAATCCCCGTCCGCCTGGGCCACTTCGATTTCCTTGATTTTGGCCTGAAGCTCCCCGGCGCACTCGTCTCCGGTTTTCTTGAGCTCGACGACCTTTTTGACGACCTCTTTGTATTCGCCCTTCTTCTTGACCCAGGCGTCCTTGATTACGCCAACGCGCTGCGCGCCCGAGTTGATCTTCTTCTCGGCGCCCTTGATCTTGACGTCGATGACCTTGATCGCCTTCTTGACGTCTGCAAAATCCGCTTCGCTTGAAATCTGCTTCTTCAGCTCTTCAAGCTGTTTTTTCGCTTCAGACGCCTGAGACTGCGCCGCTGAATAGACCGCATCCTTTAGAAACTTCATCTCGCCAACTCCCGGAAAAATCCGCTGATCAAAAAATGTATGACCAGCAGATTACCTTGGGTCAGCGTTCACTCAAGGGGAACTTGGCGCGTTTTGTAACCCAAAGCTGTCGTGGAGGGCCTGAACGGCCAGTTCCATGTACTTCCGGTCGATCAGAACCGAGATCTTGATCTCGGAGGTTGTGATGACCTTTATGTTGATTCCCTCGTCCTTCAGCGCCCGGAACATCTGGGCTGCGACCCCGGCGTGGCTGCGCATGCCTATCCCGATGACCGAGACCTTGGCGACGTCGGTGTCGGCCACGAGGTCGTGGAAGTTGATCTCACCCGCGTCCTTGGCGGCCTGCATCGCCTGATGAGCGCGGTCGACCTGGTTGACGGGGCACGAGAAGGTCATGTCGGTGCGCCCTTCGTCCGAGATGTTCTGGACGATCATGTCGACATTCACCCCCGCTTCGGCGAGGGGGGAGAAGATGGCCGCCGCGATCCCGGGCCGGTCGGCGACCGAGATCAGGGTCATCTTCGCTTCGTCGCGGCTGTGGGCGACGCCCGAGACTACGTTCTTTTCCACGATATCCTCCTCGTCGCATACGAGCGTGCCGGCGTCTTCGCCGCCGTCTTCGAAACTCGACAACACCCGCAGCTTGACCTTAAAGCGCATGGCCAGTTCGACCGACCGGGTTTGCAGGACCTTGGCGCCGAGGGAGGCCATTTCGAGCATTTCCTCGAAGGCGATCCGGTCGAGCTTGCGGGCCTTGTCGGTGATCCGGGGGTCGGTGGTATAGACGCCGTCGACGTCGGTGTAGATGTCGCAGCGCACGGCGTTGAAGGCGGCTGCGAAGGCGACGGCGGTGGTGTCCGAGCCGCCCCGACCCAGCGTCGTGATGCGGCCCTCGGGTGAGATGCCCTGGAAGCCCGCGATGACGGCGACCTTCATGCCCTCGTCGAACTTGGCCATGATGTTGTCGGGCGGGATCTCTTCAATCCGCGCGGCGGAGTGGGCGGAGGTTGTCTTGACCGGCACCTGCCAGCCCTGCCAGCTGCGGGCGGGGACGTCCATTTCCTGCAGGGTCAGCGCCATGAGGCCTGCGGTGACGTTCTCCCCGGACGAGACAACGGCGTCGTATTCGCGGGCGTCGAACAGGCGGGAGGTTTCTTCGACCCAGCCCACAAGCTCATTCGTCTTTCCCGACATGGCCGAGACGATGACGATCACCTGATGCCCGTTCGCCACTTCGCGCCCGACGCGTTTGGCGGCCCGCTTGATGCGGTCGAGGGTGGCCACGGACGTGCCGCCGAATTTCATGACGAGTACTGACATTGCCTCCCCTCGGGCCTTGCGCGCGGCGGTGTACGCCGCACCGCCGCGAAGGGCAAGCGGGCGGGTGTCGTCGGGGAATGCCGGGGTGAACCCCGGCCTACCATGGCGGCGCCGGGTGTGCTCTTGGACACGCTCGCGCACCTACGTAATACCGACGTAATACCGACGTTGCACAGACATGCGTTTTTCGCCATCTTCGCGGCGAACGTACGGGTATCGAGGCGTTAATGGACGGTATCGGCGACGACCCCGCCGACGATTGGGCGCCCTTCGGGCGGCCTCTCTTCGATGACCCTGAAACGCGCGCGCTGGCGCGCGTTGGCGTGATTGACGTCGGCTCAAACTCTGTCCGCCTCGTCGTCTTTGACGGCGCCGCGCGCAGCCCGGCGTATTTCTACAACGAGAAGGTGATGGCCGGCCTTGGCGACGGGATGGCCGAAACGGGGCGCTTGAACCCCGAGGGCAAGGTCCGCGCGTTCTCGGCCATCCGACGCTTTGGATTATTGTCTGAAAGCATGGGGATAACGCCCCTCACCGCAGTCGCGACCGCTGCCATGCGCGAGGCCGAAGACGGCGCCGAATTCGCCGCACAGATCGAGGCCGAGACCGGCATTCGCCTGTGGATCATCGACGGCGTGGAAGAGGCGCGCCTGTCGGCACAGGGCGTCCTCCTCGGATGGCCCGGCGCTTATGGCCTTGTCTGCGACATCGGCGGTTCGTCGATGGAGCTCGCCGAGCTGCGCGACGGCAAGGTCGGCAAAACCGTGTCCTCCAAGCTGGGCCCGCTGCGCCTCAAGAGCCTTCCGGACGGTGCCACAGGCATTTCGCAACACATCAACGCCACCATAACAGCCCTGAAGGGCGACCTCGGCGACCAACCCGACCGCCTTTTTCTGGTCGGCGGCTCGTGGCGGGCGATTGCACGGATCGACATGGCGCGGCGGGATTACCCCCTTGCCGTGCTGCATGAATACCGGATGTCGCGGGACTCGGTCCTCGCGACCGTGGATTACATCGCCCAGACGGACCCGACCGACTTGCGGGCACATACCGGCATCGGCGAGGCGCGCATGGCGCTTGTCCCGCTGGCCTCGCAAGTTCTGAAAGCGATGGTGGAGCGGTTTGAGCCCTACGACATCGCCGTCTCCAGCTACGGCATTCGCGAGGGCCTGCTGTACGAGCAGATGCCCCAGATCCTTCGCGACCGCGACCCGCTGATCGAGGCCTGCCGCTTTTACGAGTCAAAGGACGCCCGCATGCCGGGCTTCGGACGGCGTCTGAACCGCTTCGTCTCGCCCCTGTTCAAAGACCTGCCGGACGACGACCTGCGCCTCATCCGCGCCGCCTGCCTGCTGCACGACGTCAACTGGCGCGCCCATCCCGATTATCGCCACGAGGTCACCTTCGAGGCCGCCACCCGCGCCAACCTTGGCGGCATGCGGCATGAAGAGCGGGTGTTCCTCGGCCTCGCCCTGCTGCACCGCTACAAGAACAGCCGCATGGGCTCGCGCTTTGACCCCCTCTTCGCCCTTCTGCCGGAGGAGCGTGTGCATCTGGCCGAGGTCATCGGTAAGGCCCTGCGCTTTGGGGCAATGCTGTCGGTCGATTCACCGGACAGCATGGGGCGCCTGCACCTGGATCGCGATCAAGGCGCGCTGGAAATGCACCTTGCCCGTGGGACAGAGGCGCTGTTCGGTGAGGTTGTGGAGGCGCGGTTCCGCTCACTCGCGGCGGCCCTTGGGGTGGACCCGGTGGTTGTCCTGCCGGAAGACTAGCGCCGACCCTACACCCCGATCAGATCCGGAACGATGGTCACAATCCCCGGGAACAGCCAGAAGATCGCAAGCCCCACGACCTGGATCAGCACAAACGGCACGACGCCGCGATAGATGTGGCCTGTGGTGATCCCTTCTGGCGCAACACCCCGCAGATAGAACAAAGCGAAGCCGAAGGGCGGTGTCAGGAACGAGGTTTGCAGATTGACCGCGATCATGATCGTCACCCACTTCGGGTCCATCGTGCCACCATAGATCACGGGGCCGACGATCGGGATGACGATGTAGATGATCTCAAGGAAGTCCAACACGAAGCCGAGGATGAACAGCACCAGCATCACGATCAGGAAGACGACCCATTCCTGATCGAAGGACCTCAGGAAGTCCTGAATGTAGTGCTCCCCCCCGAACGAAATCACTACGAGGTTCAGAAGCTGCGAGCCGATCAGGATCGTGAACACCATCGAAGTGACCTTGGCCGTCTCGCGGACAACCGGGCTAAGGACGTTGGACCGCAGCAGCACCCAGCAGGAATAGAGCAGCCCGAAGATAGCCAGATGATAGGCACCTTGCGCGGTGATGATGGCCACCCAATCGGCGAGCGAAACGTCGACACGGTCGGTGCGCAGGTCGAAGTTGATGCCGATCAGGATCATGACGACGATCGCGAAACTCCCATAGATCACCATCCGCCCGGTGCGGTGTTCTTCCTGCAACTTGCGGTAGGCCGCGAGCATGATCGCACCGGCCGCGCCAAGGGCCGCCGCCGGGGTCGGGTTCGTGATCCCGCCGAGGATGGAGCCGAGGACGGCCACGATCAGCACCAGCGGAGGGAAGACAACGCGGACGAGTTCGTTCTGGCCAAGTCGAACCGCCGCGACGCGCACCCCATACAACGCCAGCAGCACCGGCACGGCCATCAGCGTGAACGTCGCGCCGGGTGACGTCAGGGGCGTGAGCGCCCCCCAATCGACGGCAAAGCCGAGCAGGACTCCGCCCGCACCGATCAGCAACGGCGTCGGATCGCGGCCCGGCGCCACCCCACGTCCGAGGGCGAGGGTCAGCGCGAAGAGCGTCAACAGCGTCGCGATCCCCCCGCCGATGGGTGGCGCGTTGGCGAGCTTGTCGGTGAGCGCCTGGGCCTGTTCCTCTTCGGTGAGCTCGCGCACAGCCGTTGAGATACCAGCAGCGCGCTGCTCGGCCGCCATGGCCGCCGAGGCGTCCCACTTTTCCTGCCCGTGGAGTTCGATCATCGCCTCCTGGCATTGTGGCGACACCTCGGTGCGCAACTCCGGTGCCTGTGCGTCCTGTACGGACGTATTGACGATGACCGACTGCGAGCCGACGATCCCTGACTGCCCGGCCATGATCACGAACAGGATGATCGCGGCGGGCGCGGCGAGGAACCAGAACAGCGCCTCGTTGCGGGTGACGATCTCTCCCGCCTCGCCGGGTTCGCCAACGACGGGTGGGGCCTTGGACGGATTGAACAGCGCAAAGCCAAACGCATAGGACGCATACAGCCCGGCGAGCAGGAGGCCCGGCAGGAGGGCCGCCTGAAACAGCGTTCCCACGGATACCACCGCCGGTTCGCCCAGCAGCGTCAGTGCGTCCGAGCAGCCCACAAGCTGCGCCCGGTCTTCCTGCGCGGCGGAGTAGATGTCGCCTGCCAGAGTGCCCAGAAGCACAATGACGATGGACGGCGGGATGATCTGCCCCAACGTCCCCGACGCCGCGATGACGCCTGTCGACAGCTCGGGCGAGTACCCGTTCCGCAGCATTGTCGGCAGCGCCAGAAGGCCCATGGTGACCACGGTCGCGCCCACGATCCCGGTCGATGCGGCGAGGAACGCGCCCACGACGACGATGGACACCGCGAGGCCGCCCGGCAGCGGCCCAAAGACCCGCGCCATGGTTGTCAGCAGGTCATTCGCGATCTTCGAGCGCTCTAGCGTGATGCCCATCATTACGAACATCAGCACGGCCAGCAACGTCTCGATGGATTGGCCCGCGATCACCCGTTCATTCATACGGTTGATAATGAACGAGACGTTGCGGTTCAGGGCCTGTTCCCACCCGCCGACGAAAACCGGCTCTTCTATGCGCGGCAAGTCCGGGTATCGGAAGATGCTTATGGCGTCTCGGGCGACGCCTTCGGCCAGAAGGGCCGCGTATTCGGCGCTTCCGGTGTCGATGGCCTCGTGGATCAGGAGGCCGTTGGTGTCCAGGATGGCGATGACGCCGAACGAGACCAGTGCCGCGCCGCCGATGGCGAAGGCCACTGGAAACCCGGTCATGATCGCGCCGAACAGGATGAAGAAAACGATGAGCAGGCCGACTTCGACCCCGTCGAGACCGAAGATCATGACTTTTTGACCTCTGCGTCGAAGACGTGGTCTTCCAGCACGTCTATATCGTCATAGCGGCCCTCGGACGCCTCGCCTTCGACCAGTTCCAGGTACGAGCGATAGAGGAAGGCGACGGCCTGAAGAAAGACCAGCCCGGCAAACAGGACCATCAGCACCTTGAACAGGAAGTACGCGTCAAAGCCGTTGGGGCTGAAGGCGATGGTTTCAACGCTCCACCGTACGGCGCGGGCCTTGGCCATCATGCGCTCGAACGTGTCCGAGGCCGAGACAGGCGGGTTTATCAGGTGGCGCCACATGAAGTACCAGCCGTACATCCAGATCACGATGGCCATCGGCATCATGAACAGCAGGCTGCCCAGCATGTCGATGATCCGCTTCTTACGGTAGCTGACGGACGCGTAGACGAGATCCACGCGGACGTGCCCGCGTTGCACGAAGGTGTAGCTGCAGCACAGGCACACGACGATGGCGTTGAAGAGCTTCAGCTCTTCCGACCACCATGAGATGTCGCGCGAGAAGTTGATGCCGAAGCCTACGCTGAGTTGGGATTGCGCGAAGATCCTTTGGATGAAGACCACCACGACCTGCTGCAGAACCATCAGAAGCCCCGCCCACGCGGCGTAGCGCCCGATGGTGTTGGCTATGCCTTCGAAAAACCGGACCACCGCCCACATGAACGAGCGATTCAGGACGCCGACGATCGTGACGACGGTCAGGATAAGGAGGACGGCGAAGAAGAACTCGACGGACCCGCCGAAGTAGACGAAGCGCAGCAGGGCCTCCTTCGCTTCCGTCGTCTCCAACCCCGAAAGCCAGCCCAGCCAGTCTGAGGGGTTGAGGATCGCCCATGCAATGTTGATTGCGGCTGCAGAAAGTTCGGTGAAGAACCAAAGAATGCCGTCCAGCATCGGCGCCCCTTACGCATTCGGTAGCTGCCGAGGGCGCACCCCCGGCAGCCAAATTTCGATTGATTATCCGAAGATGCGCTGGCGCTGCGCGACGAATATGGACTCGGAAAGACTGGCCCACTGGGCTGACTTTGCAATCGACTCTTCGAAGCTCGCGCGGATCTGATCGAAGAGATCGTCGCCCGCGAACTCATCCAGGGCCTTGACCGACGCGTCGCCGAACGCATCCCAGATGTCGTCCGAGAACTGGCGAAGCTGCGTGCCGCCCGCGACGAGCCGCTCAAGCGCTTTGGAGTTGTTGGCCATCGACTGGGCATAGCTCCAATGGTGGGTGGCCATGGCCGCCTTTTCGACAATGCTTTGCTGTGCCGGTGTCAGCGAGTCCCACACCTCAAGGTTCATGGCAGCGGACAGGGCCGAGCCCGGCTCCTGAAAGCCGGAGGTGTAGTAGTAGTCGCAGACTTCCTGCAGGCCGAGGCGTTCATCCGCGAATGGGCCGATCCACTCCGCGCCGTCAATCGCGCCCGAGGACAGGGCCTGATAGATTTCACCGCCCGGAATGTTCTGGACAGATGCACCCGTGTTGCCCAGCGCACGACCGCCGAAGCCGGGCATCCGGAACTTCAGACCGTTTAGGTCTGCCGCCGAGTTGATCTCGGTCCGGAACCAGCCGCCGGGCTGCATGCCCGTGTTCCCGGCGAGGAACGATTTCAGACCAAAGATCTGGCCCAACTCATCGTGCAGTTCCTTACCGCCGTCGTGCTGGTACCAGTTCATAAGCTCCTGCGCCGTGCCGCCAAACGGCACTGACGTAAAGTAGCCATAGCCCGGATGCTGGCCGAGGAAGTAATAGTCTGCCGAGTGATACATGTCGGCCTGACCCGCGGTGACGGCATCGAACACCTCGAATGCGCCAACCAGAGACCCTGCGGGACGCTTGTCGATGGTGAGCTGGCCGTCGGTCATAGTAGTGACCGCTTCGCTGAAGTAGACAGCCGCATCGTCAAACACCGCGAAGCCATCGGGCACAGACGTGACCATGGTCAGCGTACGGTTGCCTTGGGCATACGCCGGGGCCGCAAGTGTGGCAGCAGCGGCAGCGGACCCACCGATGGCGGAATTCTTAAGGAATGAACGACGGTTCATGTGAGTTTCTCTCCCGTTGTCGTTGTGTGCCTCTAGGTGGGCACTCGCATAATGCGGCGGAGACTATCCATCGCGGTCTTGGAATGAAACGAGAAATTTCGGGTTTGGACGAGACTCCCCCGCAAAATCACGAAGGCGCGACGGCAAGCCTTGCCTCGG
>JBCCXY010000100.1:0-14797 GCA_039190895.1 Pseudomonadota bacterium
CGGGGCGGCGCGGCCGTCTACGGCGGCATCCAGATCATCCGGAAATCCCGCGTGACTGCCGTGAAAGCGGACATCTTTTCACTCAGAGACGTCTGGTTCCGACTCATCGCCGAAGACCGCATTGCCGCCGTCACCTATCCCGGGGGCTGGTGCGATGTCGGCACGCCAGACGGGCTCGACCGCGCCAACGCCATGGTCGCCAACCGTGTTTGACGGCGGCCCGATCTTCGGCCTGCCGCCTGGTGCCGACCTGCCCCGGGCCTTGGTCGAAGGGCTGCGAGCCTGGGCGGCGGATCGCAGCCCCGAGGCGCTCGCCCGCGTCACGGTCTTCGTCAACTCCCGCCGGATGGAGCGCCGCGTGCGCGCCATGTTCGACGACGGCCCAGCTTGCCTCCTGCCCCGGATCCGACTTGTCACGGACATCGGAAAAGACCCCACTTCAGCGGATTTACCCCCATCCGTCCCCCCAATCCGTCGGCGTCTGGAACTTGCCCGACTCGTCAGCGCCCTCATTGCCGCCGACCCGAGCCTCGCGCCCGAAGCCTCTGCCTTCGACCTGGCCGAAAGCCTCGCCGCCCTCATGGATGAGTTGGAGGGAGAGGACGTCGACATCGACCGGATCACCGCGCTCGACATCTCGGACGCATCGGGGCACTGGCAGCGCAGCCAACGATTCCTCTCGCTCGTCGGCACGTACCTCGACGATAGCGGGCGCGAGGCACCGGACCCGGCCCTGCGCCTTCGCCTCGCCACCGACCGTTTGATCGCAAGCTGGGACGCCACGCCCCCGTCCGACCCGGTTATCGTCGCCGGCTCCACCGGATCCCGCGGAACCACCCGACAATTGATGGAGGCGGTCGCCCGCCTGAAAAACGGCGCCCTCCTGCTCCCCGGCTACGACTTCGACCTGCCGGAAGGCGTCTGGTCCACCCTGACCAAATCCGGCCCCCGCGTTGGCGAGGACCACCCGCAATATCGTTTCGCCAGCCTGCGGGCCGCGCTCGATCACCCAACAGTCACCCCCTGGCCTGCCGCGACGCCCGCCCCGACCCGCAACGCCGTCTTTTCGCTCAGCCTGCGCCCTGCGCCTGTGACGGATCAATGGCTGCGTCACGGCCCCGCGCTAGGCGATCTCCCCACCGCGATGTCAGCCGTGTCGCTGATCGAGGCGCCCGACCCAAGAACGGAGTCCCAGGCCATCGCACTCGCCCTGCGAGACTCGGCGGACCGGGGGGAAACGGCGGCACTCATTTCACCGGACAGGTCTCTCACCCGGCGGGTTTCGGCCCTTTTGGACCGCTGGGGCATCGAACCGGACGACAGTGCAGGCCGCCCCCTCGGCCAATCCGCCCCGGGGCGCCTGCTTCGCCAAATCGCCGCCCTCAGCGTCCGCACCGGCACCTCTGCCGACCTGCTCGCGCTCCTGAAACACCCGCTTGTCGCGACTGGATCGGATCGCGGCCAGCACCTTCTTCAAACCCGCGAGTTGGAATTATGGGCCCGTGCTGGCGGCATGTCGTTTGCCGACCGATCTGCGCTTTCGGCTTTCGCAAAAGCTGACCCGGATTGGCTCGCCTGGCTCACTGCCTGCCTGCCAGCGATCGATGACGGCCCGTCAACCCTTGCCGACCGCGTAACCAACCTGCTTTATCTCGCCGAAACCATCTGCGCCGGACCGGATGCTGAAGGCGCCGGCGAGCTCTGGGAAAAGCGCGCGGGCCGCATCGCTTGGGAAACCATGCAGGCCCTCAGCCGCGAAGCGGGGGCAGGGGCCCCATGCACCGCTGCCGAGTTCGACCGCCTGCTCACAACACTCCTCGCGGGCGAGGAGGTTCGCGACCCCAACGCGCCCGACGAGCGCATCATGATCTGGGGCACGCTGGAGGCCCGCGTCCAGGGCGCCGACCTAGTGATCCTCGGCGGCCTGAACGAAGGCTCTTGGCCTGCGACCCAATCAGCCGACCCTTGGCTGAACCGCACCATGCGCGCCGAGGTCGGGCTTCTGCTCCCAGAACGTCGCATCGGCCTCGCTGCGCATGACTACCAACAGGCCGCCGCCGCACCCAAGGTCATCCTGTCCCGCGCGATCAAAGAGGCCGACGCCCAGCCCGTCCCCTCCCGTTGGCTCAACCGCCTGACAAACCTGCTGTCCGGCCTCCCCGACACCGGCGGCGACACGGCGCTGAAGCAGATGCGCGAACGCGGCGACTATTGGCTGCGCCTTTGCGGTGAGATCGACCGCGATCCTCGTGTAGAACCGGCGCCCCGCCCGGCACCCTGCCCACCGGTCCAATCCCGTCCGCGATCCCTCTACGTTACCGATGTCGAGAAACTCGTTCGCGATCCCTACGCAATCTACGCCAAGCATGTCCTCGGCCTGCGCCCCCTGGACCCGCTCCGGCCCGCGCCAGACCCCCGCCTGCGCGGCAAGGTGCTGCATGAGGTGTTCCACCGCTTCCTCTCGGAGCCAGGCGATCTCGGTGTCGACCGCCTGCTAACCGTCGCCCGCGCCGAGCTGGCCAAGCTCGTCCCCTGGCCGCTCGCCCGTCGCCACTGGCTTGCCCGACTTGAGAACATTTCCGACTGGTTCGTCGAAAAAGAGGCGGGGCGAGGGGAAACTTTCCTTGCCGGAGAGATCGACGGCTCCCTCGATATCCCGGAGGCGGACTTTACGCTGAATGCGCGCGCCGACCAGATCGACAGGTTGGCGAGCGGGCGACTTGCGTTGCTGGACTACAAGACCGGCAAAGCCCCAACGCGAGCCCAGATGGGCACCTTCGACAAGCAGCTTCCCCTCGAAGCGCTGATCGCCGAGGCAGGGGGCTTCGACGACATCCCCGCCGCCAAGGTGCCCCATGTCGTCCACTACGTTCTTGGCACCAAACCCGACTACCGCACCGAAGACCTAATCGATGACGCCGAGGCGCGGCTCGACCCCGATACTGTCCGCGCCGAGTTGATCCAACTTATCCTCGCGTATCGGCGCGCCGGGCAGGGCTACACCTCCCGTCGCGCGATGGAGAAAGAGAACTTCGGCAGCGACTACGAACATCTCGCGCGCTTCGGCGAATGGTCCGACAGCGACGAAGCGCTCATGATCCCCGTGGGGGACCGCCCGTGAACGAAGCCACCCGCGCCCAGCTTGACGCCGCCGACCCCGATGCCTCGACATGGCTCGCCGCCAACGCCGGGTCGGGCAAGACCCGCGTCCTGACTGACCGGGTCGCGCGCCTGCTGATCCAGGGCGTCCCGCCGCAGAACATCCTGTGCCTGACCTACACCAAGGCGGCCGCGGGCGAGATGCAGAACCGCTTGTTCGAACGCCTCGGCGAATGGGCCATGTGCCCGGACGGGCCCCTGCGCCAGACGCTCACCGACCTCGGGGCAGGGAAGGGGGTCGACCTCTCCCGCGCCCGCACCCTCTTCGCTCGCGCCATTGAGACGCCGGGCGGCCTCAAGATCCAGACGATCCATGCCTTCTGCGCCGCGCTCCTGCGCCGCTTTCCGGTGGAGGCGGGCGTCTCCCCGGCCTTTCGCGAAATGGACGAAAGCGCGGCCTTTCACCTGATGACCGAGATCCTCGAAACGCTGGCCGAGGACGACCCCGGCGGCGCCGTCACAGCCCTTGCAAGCGAAGCGGGCGGCACGGAACTGATCGACATCGCCCTCGAAATCGCCCGCCAACGCACGCATTTCGCCTCGACGGTCACCCTCGAAGACCTGCGCCTTGCTACCGATGCCCCGCCCTATCTCGATGCGCAGCGGCTTCTAAAAACAGTGTCTATTTCTCCAGACTTACTGCATGAGCTGCTTGCCATTCTTGTCAAGGGCAGCCCAAACGACGTAAAGGCATATGAAAAGCTCAGCGCCATCGATCCCTCGCAGATCGGTGTGCGCGAGCTTCAGACGCTCGAGGCCGTCCTGCTGTTCGGAGAGTCGGCGCAAAGCCCGTTCGGCGCCAAGGTAGATAGCTTCCCAACAAAGGATTCGCGGAAACTGCTTGGGGATGCCATCCACGACCTCAATGGTCTGATGGAGCGTATGGCCGAGAACCGCGATGCCCGCCTCGCCATCCAATCGGCCGAACGTAGCATCATCCTGCACAACTTCGCGGCGGCCCTGCTGCCCGCCTATGAGACGGCTAAGGCCGAACGCGGGTTGCTCGACTTTGATGACCTGATCGCAAAGGCCGCTCACCTGCTGAGCGATAGCGCATCCACGGCCTGGGTACTCTATCGCCTCGACGCCGGGATCGACCACGTTCTGTTGGACGAGGCGCAGGACACATCGCCCGCGCAATGGCACGTCATCAGCCGCCTCGTGACGGAATTCGGGGCAGGGCAGGGCGCGCGGCCCGTGAACCGGACGCTCTTCGTCGTGGGCGACAAGAAACAGTCGATCTACTCATTCCAGGGCGCCGATGCCGAGGCGTTCGACAGGATGCGCGACCGGTTCGAAGCGCAGCTCTCCGCCGCCGACGGCATTCGCCAACGCCAGCTTCAGTTCTCCTTCCGCTCCGCCCCCGCGATCCTCGACACCGTGGACGCCATGTTCACCGATACTCCCGTCGGCGACGGCGCCCGGCACCGCGCCTTCTTCAACACCATGCCCGGACGCGTCGACCTCTGGCCGCTGGTGCAGGGCGAAGCCGTCCCTGACGCGGGCGAATGGTTCGACCCGACGGACCGGGTCTCTCCAGACCATCCCGGCCAACGCCTCGCTCAAACCATCGCCGACGAACTGCACCGCCTGATCCGCGTCGAGAACGCCCTTTTGCCCAACCGCGACGGGTCCAAATGGCGGCATATGACGGAGGGCGATATCCTGATCCTCGTTCAAAGCCGGACCGGCACGGGCGACCTTTTCAACAGCATCATCGAGGCCTGCAAGAAGATCGTTCTCTCGGTGGCGGGCGCCGACCGTCTCGCGATTTCCGATGAGCTGGCCGTGAAGGATATCGTCGCGCTCCTGTCCTTCCTCGCGTTGCCGGAAGACGACCTGTCGCTGGCCACCGCACTCCGTTCGCCGCTTTTCGGGTGGACCGAAGATGACCTGTTCCGGCTCGCCCATGGCCGGGGTCAAAAGGGCCTCTGGCAGACCCTACGCCAGCAGGATTCGCCCACGACCGCGGTTCTGAACGACCTCAGAAGCGCCGCCGATTTCCTGCGCCCCTACGACCTGATCGAACGCCTGCTCGTCCGGCACCGGGGCCGCGCCCGCCTGCTTGCCCGGCTGGGCGGCGAGGCCGAGGACGGGATCGACGAACTCCTCAACCAGGCGCTTCGCTACGAAGAGGGGCAGGCGCCCAGTCTCACCGGCTTTCTTGCCTGGTTCGAAGGTGAGGCAGTGGAGGTCAAGCGCTCTGTCGGTTCCGCCGCAGGCAGCATTCAGGTGATGACGGTCCACGGCGCCAAAGGTCTGGAGCGCCCGGTCGTGATCCTGCCCGACACCATGCGCGCCGAACGCCAGAATCGCGCCCCGATCCTTCTGGGCGATGACGGTCTGCCCCATTGGCGCCCCTCGCCCAAGGACCAGACGCCCCGCGCCTTGGCCAAGGCCGCCGACCGCGTCCGCGCCGCCGAGGCAAAAGAACGCCAGCGTTTGCTTTACGTCGCCGCTACCCGCGCGGAGTCCTGGCTGATCCTGTGCGGGGCCGAGCCACGGGACAAACAGAACCGCGACGCCGCGTGGTACAAACAGGCGTCAGATGGACTGTCACACGTCGGCGCTGTGGCGCACGAGATGCCCACTGGCACCGGCCAACGCTATGAGACCGGGGACTGGGCCGGGGTCGCCCAGGTGCAAACGGCCCCGGAGCCCGAGCCTACCCCGCTTCCCGACTGGGCGTGTAAGCCTCTTGAACCGGTGCCGCCCGCGCAAAAGACCATCGCGCCCTCGGATCTTGGGGGGGCCAAGGCCCTCCCCGGCGAACCAGCGCCGGAAGCGGATCTTGATGCACCCCTGCGGCGGGGGCGGCAGATCCACCTGCTGCTGGAAAACCTGCCAGGACTCCCTGCCGCCCAGAGGCCGTCGCTGGCGGTCGCGCTTCTGTCCCACGGCGAAGATGCCGCGCCCGAGGAAGACGCCCAGGCATTGGCCACCGAAGTCGGTGCGCTACTCGATGC
Organism: Pseudomonadota bacterium; assembly: GCA_039190895.1. GTDB lineage: Bacteria > Pseudomonadota > Alphaproteobacteria > Rhodobacterales > Rhodobacteraceae > Ovoidimarina. The sequence continues at coordinate 6,126 of JBCCXY010000100.1, forward strand.
CTCGCACCTCGCCCATGTCTTCGCACCCGGCGCGTTGGCCGAAGTCGACATTGCCGCGCCCCTCGGCGACCGGCGCATGCGCGGCGCGATTGACCGGCTCATCGTCTCAGACACCCGCGTCCTTGCCGTTGACTTCAAATCAAATCGCGTCGTCCCCGACGCGCCAGGCGCCGTTCCGGCCGGCATCCTCCGCCAGATGGCGGCCTACCTCTCCGGCCTTCGCCAGATTTTCCCGGATCGCGAGATCGAGGTCGCAATTCTTTGGACCGCGACCGCCGATCTCATGCTGCTGCCGCACGACATCGTGATGAAGGCGCTCCCCGAACACGCCATATCTTGACCCTCCGCCATCGCCTCCCTACGTTCTTCGTCCTGACACGAGTCACACCGAGAGGAGCGCGCCAATGGCCACCCAAGCCGTCACAGATGCCACCTTCGAAGCCGAGGTCCGGCAGTCCGACATCCCCGTTGTCGTCGATTTCTGGGCAGAATGGTGCGGCCCCTGCAAACAGATCGGCCCGGCGCTTGAAGAGGCGTCTGCAGCGCTCGAAGGCAAGGTGAAGATCGTCAAGGTCGATGTCGAGCAAGACAACCAGACCGCTGCCACCCTCGGCGTCCGTGGCATCCCGGCGCTCTTCGTCTTCAAGGACGGCGAAATCGTGAACCAGAAGTCGGGCACCAACGGCGTCACCACGGGCCCGCTTATGCAGAAGTGGATTGAAGAGTCCATCTGACTCACGCCCAAACCCAATGAGCAGGGCGCCCGAGCGGCGCCCTTTGCAATTTCGGGCCCCCGGCCTTATGTGCCACCCCGCGAAGGAGGCCGCAGATGGCAGACAGCGAATTTCCGGGATGGCACGGCACCACGATCATCGGCGTCCGCAAGGGCGGGCAGGTGGTGGTCGCGGGCGACGGGCAGGTGAGCCTCGGCCAAACCGTCATCAAGGGCAGCGCCCGCAAGGTGCGGCGCCTGAAACCCGGCGGGCATGAGATCGTGGCAGGCTTCGCCGGCTCTACAGCCGATGCGTTCACGCTACTGGAACGTCTTGAGAAGAAACTGGAAAGCACCCCGGGTCAATTGCAGCGCGCTTGCGTCGAACTTGCCAAAGACTGGCGCACCGACAAATACCTGCAAAAGCTCGAAGCCATGCTCATCGTCACCGACGGGGCCGAGCTCTACGTCGTCACCGGGGCAGGGGACGTCCTCGAACCCGAGCATGATGTGACCGCCATCGGATCCGGCGGCAACTACGCCCTCGCCGCGGGCCGCGCGCTGATGTCCAGCGATCTTTCCGCTGAAGACGTCGCACGGCAGGCGATGGCAATCGCCTCGGACATCTGCGTCTACACCAATGGCAACCTGACTGTCGAAGTGATCCAGAAATGACCGACCTGACCCCGCGCGAGATCGTCTCGGAACTTGACCGCTTCATCATCGGCCAGAAAGACGCCAAGCGCGCCGTCGCCGTCGCCCTGCGCAACCGTTGGCGGCGCAAGCAGCTCGACGCCGACCTCCGCGAAGAGGTCTACCCGAAGAACATCCTCATGATCGGCCCCACCGGCGTCGGCAAGACCGAGATCAGCCGCCGCCTCGCCAAACTCGCCCGCGCCCCATTCCTCAAGGTCGAGGCCACGAAATTCACCGAGGTGGGCTATGTCGGCCGCGATGTGGAGCAGATCATCCGCGACCTCGTCGAAGCCGCCATCGTCATGACGCGCGAGCACATGCGCGAAGACGTCAAATCCGCCGCCGAAACCAACGCCGAAAACCGCGTCCTCGCCGCCATAGCCGGTGAAAACGCCCGCGAACAGACGCTGGAGATGTTTCGCGAAAAACTCCGCAAGGGCGACCTCGACGACAAGATGGTCGATCTGGAGATCGCTGACACGTCGAACCCAATGCAGATGATGGACATCCCGGGCATGCCGCAAGGGCAGGGCGGGGGGATGATGAACCTCGGCGACCTCTTCGGGCAGGCCTTCAAAGGCAGGACCAAGCGGGTGCAGCTGTCGGTCGCCGAAAGCTATGACGTGCTGCTCGCCGAAGAGGCCGACAAGCTCCTGGATGACGAGGCCGTCAAGCGCACGGCCCTTGAAGCGGTGGAGCAAAACGGCATCGTCTTTCTCGACGAGATCGACAAGGTCGCCGCCCGGTCCGAAACCCGCGGCGCCGATGTCAGCCGCGAAGGCGTGCAACGCGACCTGCTGCCACTCATCGAGGGCACCAGCGTGTCGACGAAATACGGCCCCGTCCGCACCGATCATGTCCTATTCATCGCGTCAGGCGCGTTTCATGTCTCAAAACCCTCCGACCTATTGCCAGAACTTCAGGGCCGCTTGCCGATCCGTGTGGAGTTGCGCGCGCTGACGGAAGAGGATTTCGTCCGCATCCTCACCGAGACCGACAACGCACTGACCCTGCAATATACAGCGCTCATGGGTACTGAAGAGGTCACCGTCACCTTCAAAGAAGACGGGGATCGCTGCACTCGCTAAGATCGCCGCCGAAGTGAACCAGTCCGTCGAAAACATCGGCGCCCGCCGCCTTTACACGGTGATGGAACGCGTCTTCGAAGAGCTCTCCTTCTCCGCTCCTGACCGTAGCGGCGACACCGTAACCGTGGACGCGGCCTTCGTTGAAGAGAACCTCGGCGAACTGACACGCGACATGGATATGAGCCGCTACGTCCTCTGACCCTTTCCCCTCCCGCGCCCAAGGGGTAGCGGGGGCTCATGACCTTCGCCCGGTTCCTGCATGAAAACGCGCCCTATCTGACGGCGGGCGCCCTGCTGACGTTTGTCTCAAGCTTCGGACAGACCTTTTTCATCTCGATGTTCGCGGGCGAAATCCGCGCCGAATTCGGCCTCAGCCACGGTGGCTGGGGCACGATCTATGCGGTTGGCACCATGGTCTCCGCCGCCGTGATGGTCTGGGCCGGGGCACTGACCGATATCGTCCGTGTCCGCATCCTCGCGATCTTCGTCCTCGGCGGCCTCGCCGCCGCCTGCCTTCTGATGGCCGCGCTTCCCGTGCTTTGGGGCCTTCCCGTGGTGATCTTCTTTCTGCGCCTCTTCGGGCAGGGCATGTCCGGCCATATCGCCACCGTCGCGATGGCGCGCTGGTTCGTCGCCGCCAGAGGCCGCGCCCTCTCCATTGCCTCCATCGGCTTTTCTGTCGGCGAGGCCTGCCTTCCAATCATCTTCGTCGCACTTCTTGCGGTGACGCCTTGGCGCCTGCTTTGGGTGGTCGCTGCGATCATCGCGTTACTGATCCTGCCGGTGGTCGTCCGCCTGCTCCGCGCCGTACGCACGCCGCAATCCGTTGCGAAAGAGACCAACGCGGTCGGCATGCAGGGCCGCCAATGGTCCCGCACCGACGCCGTGGGGCACTGGCTGTTCTGGGTGATGGTCCCGGTGATCATCGGCCCCTCGGCCTTTGGAACAGCATTCTTCTTCCACCAGGTGCACCTCGCTGAGGTCAAAGGCTGGACGCACCTGGAATTCGTGGCCCTGTTCCCAATCTACACCGTGACGGGCATCGCCGCATTGCTCGGCTCGGGTTGGCTGATCGACCGGTTCGGCACCGCCTGGCTCATGCCATTTGCGCAAATCCCGGTCGCCCTCGGCTTTTTCATCCTGGGTGGGACCGGATCGCTTTGGGGCGCCACCGCCGCTGTGATCCTGATGGGCCTGACCTTCGGTGCAAACGCGACCTTACCCGCGGCCTTCTGGGCCGAGTTCTACGGCACCCGACATCTCGGCGCGATCAAGGCGCTGGCGACCGCCGTGATGGTCCTCGGCTCCGCCATCGGGCCAGGCCTGACCGGCATGCTGATCGACCGGGGCATCCTGTTTCCCGACCAGATGGTCGGGATCGGCCTGTGGTTTCTGGCCGTAACCGCAATGCTGACGCTGGCGTTGTCAAAAGCGCGAAAGCTACTTCCGCAACCGGCGTAGAGTGACGTAGTACGCGCCATCGCCGCCGTGACGTTGATGCGCGGAGGACGTTTCAAGCACCACGCCCGCAAGCGCGCCCGACCGTAACCAGATTGGGACTTGCTGCTTCAGAACCCCGGTCCTCACCGGGACCGGCCCGCCCTGATCCCGGTTCTTGCCCTTCCCCGTGATCACCAGCACCAGTTTCAACCCTTTGGCCTGCGCGGACAGGATGAATTGGATCAACGCCGGATGCGCCTCGGCCAATGTCATCCCATGCAGATCGATCCTCGCCTCGGGCGCCGTCTGACCTCGCTTCAAACGCGAGCTTGTCTTGCGGTCCAAGGACGCGGGCGGATTGGCCGTGGTCTTCGAGGACCGTCGCGGCGCTGACCTCGCTCCAACGGCAAAATCCTCGGGAATGCGGGTCTGTGCAGGCGTTTTTTGCGGGATCGGCTCAGGCGCGTCGAAAGCGACAGGTGTCTTCGGACGCAATCCATCCAACGGTTTGGCCGTCTTTGCCACGCGGTCCCAAAGCGCCCGTTCTTCCGGGCTGGGCGGTCGACCGCGCCGGGATTTCGTCACGGCTTACCCTTCCGGCACAAGTCGCAGCGCGGTCTGGATCGGATAGAGCGCGACCATGCGACCGCCATCCTTGATGGTCCCGGCCAAACGCCCGGCCTCATCGCCGGTTCCATAGAAGATGTCCGCCCGCTGGGCCCCCTTGATCGCCGAGCCGGTATCCTGCGCGATCATCAGCTGCCGGACCGGATCGGCCCCATCTTTTTCAATCCAGATCGGTGCCCCCAACTGCGTATAATCCGGATCGACCGCGACGGATCGCATCGTGGTGAGAGACCGGTTCATCGCCCCAAGTGGACCCTCTGCCGCAGGCACCTCACTCACTTCGCGAAAGAAGACATAGGACGGGTTATGCTGCAGCAGCGATTTCCCTTCTTCGGGGTTCGCCTTCACCCAGCTTCGGATCGTCGCTGCCGAAACCTCATGCGCCTCCGCGAGGCCGCGTCGCACCATCTCTTGCCCGACAGACCGATACTCGTGCCCGTTCTTTGCGGCATAACCAACGCGGACGTTATCGCCATCCGGCAGCCGGATCCGGCCCGATCCCTGAACCTGGAGAAAGAACAGTTCTACCGGGTCATCGACCCAGGCAATCTCCAAACCGCGATTCTGGAGCAGTTGGAGGTTCTCGATGTCGGCCCGACTGAACCACTTGTTGCCTTCAGTCACCTCGTCGGGCTTTGCGTAGATCGGCCACTGATATCGCGGAGTCTGCGTAAGTGATCCGTCCAGTTCCGGCTCAAAGTACCCTGTGAACAGCATAGGATCACCGTCTTCGATGAGGACCGGCCGAAAGAATGCCTCAAAAAACCCCCGCCCGCCTGCCTGGTTTTGCGCGACCGCGCACAGCGTCGCCCACTCCCGATCCTTCAGATCGGTGCAGGTTTCCAGAAACGAAGAAAGGGCGGCGTCGTGATCGTCGTCCGCCCAGCCATCCAGATCGGAAAATTCCAGTAGGGTGTATCGCGGTTCAGCCAAAGCGGCGCCCGCTGTCACAAGCAAGGCTGCCGCAACTCTCGCTGCGATCATTCCCCGGTCGCGACCAAAACCCAGTTCGGATCGTTCGACCCCATGACGCGGCTGAACGTCCAAACATCGCGCTGGCGCTTAATCTCGGTCGCGTCGCCTTCGACGATCTCGCCCTCAGAATTCCGCACGACGCTCGTCAGCTCGGCCACGAACCGCACCGAAATGTCGCCTTCATTGGTCTCGCGGTCAAAAACTGCGTCATGCACGGCAACCTCGCGGACGCCGACAAAATTCGCTTCGATCGTTAGACCTTCCCGCTCCCGATCCGCGATCACCGTATCGAATGCCTCGGCAACTTCCGCCGACAGGAAAGACCGGACCTCGCTGAGATCTCCGTTCTCGAACGCCATAAGGATCATCTCGTAGGCGCCACGCGCCCCGCCGATGAACTCCGACACGCTGAACCCCGGTTCAGCCATCTTCATTGCCGCAAACGCCTTGGCGGAGGCCGAGCCGTCTTCCACATGATCGGTAATGTCCCGATCCGGACCGCCTTCGATCACGTCAAACTCCGGACGCCCGCGCGACCGCGTATCGCTATCGGGCAAACTGGCCGATGGCTTTTCAAACCCGTCGCGCGTCCCGAGAACGCTCCGCAACCGCAGGATCAGGAACACAGCGATACCGGCAAGCACCAGAAGCTGAATAATGGCGGAGTTCATCGAAACCTCGTAAAGCAGGGCGGGTTGGTATTCCGAGTACCGCCCTTATGTAGGTCACAGGGGGGTACAAGTCTACCGCGCCCCCAAGGATGTGAGGTCGCCATGTGGCTGTTTGCGCTCTTTATTGCCGTTCCTTTGATCGAAATCGCCCTTTTCATCCAAATCGGCGGCTTGATCGGGCTGTGGCCGACGCTTCTGATCGTCGTTCTGACCGCGGTGGCCGGGACCTACCTGGTGCGCAGCCAGGGCGCGCAGGCACTGGCCGGACTGCGTCAGTCGATGGAGACGCTGAACGACCCGTCTGAACCCCTGGCCCATGGCGCTATGATCCTGTTCTCCGGGGCCTTGCTCCTCACGCCCGGGTTTTTCACGGACACCGTCGGTTTTCTTTTGCTGGTTCCGGGCGTGCGCCGTTGGATGTTTGCTCAGATCAAGGCCCGCATAAGAGTGCAGCAATTTCAATACGGAACGGCGCAGCAGCCCGACGACACCACCACTATCGATGGCGAGTTCGAGGATCTAGAAGCCAGCCCCAAACCGACGCATCGCCCCAATTCCGGGCCCTCTGGTTGGACGCGTCACTGAGACTCTGCTAAGCCGCAACGCGACTGAAGATTCACGCGGAGACAACACACATGTCCGACACACCCAACGGTGCCGGCGAGGCGGCGCAACAGCCGCAACTTACGATGAAGATATTGGCCCAGTTCATCCGGGACATGTCCTTCGAAAATATTCTCGCCCAGAAGGGCACCCAGGGCGAAGTGACCCCCGAGGTCAACGTGCAGGTCCAGCTCGAACCCCGGAAACGGGCGGTCGAGCACCAGTACGAGGTCATCTGCAAATACGTCGTGTCCTCGAAAAATAAGGGCGGCGACGCCACATTGTTTCAGCTAGAGCTCGAATACGGCGGCGTCTTTCACATCGAGGGGCTGACGGACGAGCAGCTTGCGCCCTTCCTGATGATCGAGTGTCCGCGCCTCCTGTTCCCGTTTGCGCGTCGGATCATCGCGGACATCACGCGTGAAGGTGGCTTCCCGCCGATCAACCTCGACAGCATCGATTTTGTGCAGATCTACCGCCAGACCCTGTTGCAGCGCCAAGCCGAGGCCGCCGCGCAGGCGCAGCAGGCCGGAGCAAGCGAAGAAAGCTGATCTACCAAAGCGCGGCGTCGCCAAGCTCAGCCACGAAACTGGCGTGCGCCGCTGCTTCCGCCTCGGTCAAACGCGGGGCCAGGGGATGGGGCCTAGGTTTGGGTCGCCAACTTTCGGTTTGTGCATCTACATTGGTCGTTGTCGTTGCGGTCAGCGCGAAGTCGGGCTGACGACCACCGATCAGCTCCAGATAGACCTCTGCCAGAATTTCACTATCGAGCAACGCACCGTGCAAGGTCCGGGACGAGTTGTCGATCCCGAACCGGCGGCACAGCGCATCAAGGCTGGCCGGTGAGCCGGGGTACTTCCGCCGAGCGATCTCCAAGGTGTCAACGGCGCGATTATTCGGTAGAAGCGGTCGCTTTGCCCAACCCAATTCGGCATTCAGAAACGTCATATCGAAACTGGCATTGTGGATGACCAGCTTGGCTTCGCCAATGAACTCAAGGAACGCCTCGGCAATCTCTGCAAACCTGGGTTTGTCTGCGAGAAATTCATCGCCCAGTCCATGAACCTCGTACGCGTCCTGTGGCATCGCTCGCTCGGGGTTGATGTACTGATGATAGGTCCGGCCCGTGGCAATGTGGCCTTTCAGCTCAACCGCGCCGATCTCTACGATGCGGTCGCCGGTATCGGGATCAAACCCCGTCGTTTCCGTGTCCAGCACGACCTCGCGCATGCAATCTGCCCCTGATGTCCCGTACCACATCTTGAACCTGCTTGCGGGCCGCATCAAGGGTTAGTGTCTCAATGACATAGTCCGCCCGCGATCGTTTTTCAGCATCTGGCATTTGCCGTGCCAGGATTGATGCAAGTTTGTCTTCGGTCATACCGGGGCGGGCGAGAACGCGGGTGCGCTGCACATCTCGCGGGGTGGTGACAACAACAACTGCGTCCATTGTCGCGGCCAGCCCGGTTTCGAAGAGGAGCGGCACGTCGAACAAAAGGATCGGTGCCTTTGACTCTCTCGCAAAGGCGTGGCGATCCTCTGACACAAGCGGATGCACAACTTGCTCAAGCTGTTTGAGCCGCCCATCGCCGCTTGCGATCCAATCCGACAAGGCCTCTCGATTGATCGAGTCGGCGCCCTCCGCAGGTGGGCAAAGCGCAATGATCGGATCGAACGCCGCTCCGCCCCGTCGATAAAGCCGATGGACGGCAGCATCGGCATCCCAAACCGGAACCCCTTCCGCCTCAAAAAATCCCGCCGTGGTCGATTTGCCCATCCCGATAGAGCCGGTCAGCCCAAGGCGAAAGCTCATCGGATCATGATGGCCCGTGTGTCATCATCGATGACCGGCGTTTCACC
>JBCCXY010000101.1:0-14796 GCA_039190895.1 Pseudomonadota bacterium
CCTGCGACGAAGTCCTCATATGCCTGGATCGATTTGCGCTTTGGCGAGGCGAAGGTGGCCTGTTGCAGCGCGATAAAGCCGTCCACCACGACGCGCTTCAGGCTGTCGTCGAGTTCCTGGAACTGCTCGTTGTTCATGAACCACATGGCGCCCATGTAGGCGTGGCCGTCGAGCGTCACGTACTGTAGGCCAGCGTCCGGGAATTTCATGTTCATGATGTCGGTGATGCCGTTCTTGGAGCCCTCGACCACGTTTGTCTGCAGCGACGTGAAGAGTTCCGGCCAGGCGATCGGCGTGGGCGAAGCTCCCAGCGCTTTCACCAATTCCTGCGGCAGGTCGGCGACCACGGTACGGATCTTCAGGCCTTCCATGTCGCCTGGCATCGCCACGCGGCGCTTGGTGTTGGCGAAGTTGCGCCAGCCGCCCGTGTTGCCGATGGTCATCAGGCGCATGGCGCCGCCCGAGTCTTCCAGCACCTTTTGTTGCAAGAGGTTCACAAAGTCGCTGTCGTTATCCAGCACCTCTTCCGCAACGCGGTCGTCGGACATCAGGTACGGCAGGTCGAGGACCTGAACGTAGGGGAAGATGTTCGCGGCGCCTGAGGACGTGGCGATGTAGATGTCGATGGTGCCGTCTGCGATGCCCTGCAGGCATTCCTCTGGCGCCGAGCAGAGCTGGGTGCCGATGAACAACTCCACCGTGATGGCCCCGTTCGAGGCGTTCTCGACGTAGTTCTTGAAGACAACGAGGCCGTCATAGTCTTCGTCGTTCTCGTTCGAGTTGGCCGTCGCGCGGATGTTGATGGCGTGGCCATCGGCCCACGCCGTGGCGGGCGCGAGCAGCGCTGCCACCATGGCAGATTTCAGAAGTGTTTTCAGCATTTTATATGCCTCCCTTAGGTTTAGTTCACGAACCCGGTGATCCGGGGGATCGTCATGGAAATGGCGGGGATGTAGGTGATCAGGAAGATCACCAGGATTTCGACGGCGAGGAACGGCAGGATCGTTTTCGCAATGGTCTCGACCTTTTCGCCGCTGACCGAGGACGCCACGAACAGCACCAGCCCCATGGGCGGTGTCGCGAGTCCGACGGTCAGGTTGACGCTCATGATGATGGCGAAGTGGACGGGGTGGACGCCGAGGTCCACGAAGATCGGGCCGAGGATAGGCCCGAGGATGATGATCGCGGGACCGGCGTCGAGGAACATGCCGACGATGAACAAGAGCAGGTTGATCAGAAACAGCAGGATTAGCGGGTTCTCGGAGAGTGTCAGGATGAAGTCCGCAAGGATCTGCGGGGCGTAGGACAGGGAGACGACCGTCTTGAACGCCATGGCCGCACCGACCAGCAGCAGAACAACCGCAGAGGTCAAGGCGGCGCGGGACAGGACGTCGGGCATGTCCTTCGGCTTGAGCGTGCGCAGGACGAAGAACCCGGCGAAGACGGCGTAAGCGACGGCGACCGCCGCAGCTTCGGTGGGTGTGAAGACGCCGCCGAGGATGCCGCCGAGGATGATGACCGGAGTCAGCAGCGGAACGACCGCGCGCTTGCAGACAATGCGGAAGTCGTCGCTGACGAGTTGGCGGACGCCGAGGATCAGCGCGTGGACCACGGCCAGTGCGCCAAGGAAGACGAGCCAAGAGGTCAGGATCGAGGCCTCTTCAGAGAGGGGCACGCTCCACCAGATTAGCCCGGCGAGGCTCAGACGCAGCAGCGTGAAGGAGGCCCAGCCCTCGACCCGGTCAATGGTCTGGTTTTTTTGGACGATGCGCTCAGCCTTCGGCAGGTCGTACTTGTCCGCCAGCACACGGACCATGATCATCAGGCCGAGGCCCACGAGGATGCCCGGCACGATCCCCGCAAGGAACAGCGCGGCGACGCTTTCGCCCATGACGTAGGCGTAGATGATCATGATGCCCGACGGCGGGATGATTGGGCCGATTACCGACGACGCGGCTGTGATCGCGGCGGCGAAGCGGCGGGTGTAACCCTGTTTCTCCATCGCCGGGATCAGCATGGAGCCGAGCGCCGAGGTATCCGCCACCGCCGAGCCCGACAGGCCCGCAAACAGGATCGACGACAGGATGTTGACCTGCGCCAGCCCGCCGCGGAGGTGGCCCATGAGGGCCTGGCTGAACTCCACGAGGCGGATGGTGATGCCGCCCCGGTTCATCATTTCTCCGGCGAGCATGAAGAACGGGATCGCCATGAGAGGAAAGCTGTCCATCCCGTTGTAAACGTTGCGATAGAGCAGTTTGACGTCAGCTTCCTGGCCGTTGAGGTACAGCAGCAAACCGGGGGCGGCGAGGAGGCCGAAGAACACCGGCAGGCCGATGGCAAGAAACAGCAGGAAGACCGGGAGGAACCAAATCAGCATGATGCGTCTCCCTCAGGACGGTCGAACGAGGTCCAGCGCGTAATCAAGGCTGAATGCCGCCGCGCCATCGACGGGCCCTCCCCAGGCCCGGCGATACGTCTCGACGCGCGCATCGTTCTGATGGAGTGCGGTACGACCGCCATAAACCGCGTTGAACCTCTGTTGGTATCGCCGGTCCCGGGCCCGTCGATGGCGCGGCTCAGTGCCCGGGGGATCCCGACCCCCATCATTCCGCCGCCGCCACGCCCGCGCCCGGGATAGGCCTCAGGTCTTCACCGCCACCGAAGAAGGTGATCAGCGCCCGCAGGATCAGTTCGATATTCACGATGATCAGCAGCACTACGCCCACGAACAGCGACATCAGCATCCATCGGCGGGGTACCTTCTCCCATTCGCCCGCGAATATGTCGAAGTAGTAGAGCGACGACGTGGACGCCCGCGCCATGAAGCTTGTCACTTCGCCCCAACCCAGCGGAAGAGCGACCGCAAGGACGACCAGTGAGATCCCCAACAGCAGCAGCCCCAGCAGCGCCGCGAGACGCGTCGGCAGCGCGGCGGCCAACATGTCGATGGCAACGAACCCGCCGCGCCGATAGCCTGTGGGCGCAATCAGCCCCGTCATCCACAGCATGAAGAACCGCGCTGCTTCATCCGGCCATGGCAGAGCGCTGTTGAACACATAGCGAAACACGACCTGGATCAGGATCGCAAGGACCATCAATGCGATCGCCACGACCGCGAGACCGCGACCGATCTTCAGGACGATGTCGTTCCAGATCTGGAACGGCAGCAAGAGCCCCTTGAGCACGCTCATTCGCGTCCTCCCTCCCTGGGTCACCCGGTTGGGTCCGGGTGTTTTCCGTTTAACTCTCTGCGGTTAGTCCGCAGCTGTAAAGTGCCCGTATTTCCCCGCCGAGAACAGCAGCGGGGCACCGGGCCGGTCGGTGCAGGCCAACACGCGGCCTACGACAATCACATGATCGCCGCCATCATGCTGCGCCTCAAGGCGGCAATCGAAGCGGGCGAGGCAGCCGTTGATCAGGGGGACGCCGTCTGCGCCCAGCTCCCAATCGAGGCCGTCGAAGTTGTGCCCCTCGCGCGAGAACTGCTGGCAGATCGCAGTCTGATGCTGGCCAAGGATATGGATTGCAAAGCGCTGCGCGCCGTCAAACGCTGCAAACCGGCGGGACGCTTTGGCGGGCGACCAAAGCACCAGCGGCGGGTGGAGCGAGACCGACGCGAACGAATTCGCTGTGATCCCCAACGGGCCCTGCGGCGACTGCGTCGTCACCACCGTGATCCCGGTCGCAAACCGACCAAGGGCGTCGCGAAACGCGCGCTCGGTCTCGGGGGACGGGGTGAACTCCGTCTCTTGAACCTCGGGGGGCATGGATCCTCCGTCAGGCATGCTCAGGGAACCTCGCGTCCAAGGGCGTGGGTGTAAAGCTCGAACCACGTCTCGCGGTCCATCGGTACTTTCAGCGCGTCCCCCAGCGACGCGATCCGGTCGAGCCGGTTGGTGCCCATTACCGGCATGATCCGCGCCGGGTGGGCCAACAGCCAGGCAACGGCGACGGACGCCATGTCGGTGCCAGCCGCTTTGGCTATCTCCGCCAGCCGCTTGCGCAGGGCGTCGTCGCTGTTGGCGAACAGGGACCCGCCGCCAAGCGGCGACCAGGCCATGGGCGCGATGCCGCGTTCTTGCAGGTAGGCGATGTCGCCGTTTGTGAACGGGCTGTGCTCGATCAGGCTGATCTCGATCTGGTTCGTGCAAAGCGGCGTTTTCATCGCCGATTGCAGCAGCGTCCAGTCGTGCAGCTTGAAGTTCGACACGCCCACGGCGCGGACTTTGCCCGACGCGACGACTTCATCCAGTGCAGCGCCGGTCTCAGCCGGGTCCATGAAGGGGTCGGGCCGATGGATCAGCAGCAGGTCGACGCGGTCGGTCTGCATCAGCCGCAGTGAGTTCTCCACCGACGCCATGATATGGGCGCGCGATGTGTCGTAGTACTTCACCCGCGCGTTAGCGTACCGCCCGACTGGGGCCACGATATCGCACTTGGTGACCAGCTCGATCTGATCGCGCAAGGCAGGGGCCGCCTTGAAGGCTGCGCCCAGCAGTTCCTCGGCTTCATAGCCGCCATAGATATCGGCCTGATCCATGGAGGTGATGCCCTGCGCCAGACACGCCTCCACTTTCGCCTGCACGTGGCCGGGCGTCGTGTCGGTGTCGTCGCCAAGCCGCCACATACCGTAAACAATCCGGCTCAGCGCGAGGTCCGGGGTGATCTGAACCTTCTCCATCAGACGCGTTCCCCCGTGCCGAGCGGTGTCGCGGGCGTCGCGGCGGGCACCCGGCCATAGGCGTGGGGGAGGGAGCAGGTCTTCAGCTCTGGCAGCACCCGCGACCCAAACGAAATGCACTCATCGATATGGGGGTAGCCCGAGAAGATGAACGCCCGGATGCCCATTTTCTGATAGGCCTCGATCTCCGACAGCACCTGATCCGTCGACCCCACAAGCGCCGCGCCACAGCCCGACCGCGCGCGTCCCACGCCCGTCCACAGATGCGGCTCCACGTACCCGAACTGATCCGCCAACTCCCGCGCGCGCGCCTGATGCGCGACGCCCAGTGACGTCGAATCATGCGCCCGGTCGCGGATCAGGGTGCCGTACTCGTCGTCGAGCTTCGAGACGAGGTGCTCCGCATACTCCTTCGCCTCCGCCTCGGTATCCCGCACGATCATGTGGACGCGCAGACCATAGTCCAGCGTTCGGCCATGGCGCTCGGCAACCGCGTTCACCGCCTGCATCCGCCCGGCGATCTGCTCCTTCGGCTCGGGCCACATGAGGTAAACGTCGCAATGCTGCCCGCACAGCTCCAGCGCCGCCGGGGAGTAGCCCCCGAAATACATCAGCGGCCCGCCGTTCTGCTGATAGGGCCGTGCGGGGTCCGTGGTGACGCCGTGGAACTGATAGACTTCGCCGTCATAGTTGATCTCATCCTGCGACCATGCCTGCCGCAGGATCTCCACCACCTCGCGCGAGCGCTGATAGCGGAACGCGCTGTCGGCCTTTTCGCCCGGGAAGTCGGACGAGATGATGTTGATCGTCAGCCGCCCCTCCAGCATGTGATCCAGCGTCGCGATTGTCCGCGCGAGCATGATCGGCTGCATTTCCCCACAGCGCACGGCGGCGAGCATGTTGATCTTCGACGTCAGTGGCGCGCACCCGGCGACGAAGCTGAGCGTGTCCTGCCCGACCTGATAGGACGACGGGCACAGGATGTTGCGGAACCCCTGCTTTTCGGCCTCCAGCAGGATGTCCCGGCAATGCGCCCAGCTTGAGCGCAGCGCCCCATCCGGCACGCCAAGATAAGCGTAATCGTCCGAGCACAGCGCCGAAAACCATGAAACTTCAACGGCATCCAGATCGGCAGAGGTAACGGGAACGATGGTCATGCGACTCCCCAAGGGCGCGGAATTTGTCCTTGCGTAGCACCCGCAATGATGTAGATCAATCCTGTAACAATTATTTCCACCGTGGCCCGGATGTCAAACCCGCACGCCCTGCCGAAATACGTCCAGACGGCCGAGATGCTGATCCGCGAGATCGCCTCGGGTCGCCTTCTCGATGGCGAACGCCTGCCGCCCGAGCGTGAGATGGCCAGCGAACTCGGCCTCTCCGTCGGCACGCTGCGCAAGGCGCTGGAAGACCTCGAAACGCGGGGGCTGCTGGAGCGTCGGCAAGGCTCGGGCAACTACATCCGCACGGGTGATGCGGGCGGGGTCTATGCGCTGTTTCGGCTGGAACTGATCGGCGGCGGTGGCCTGCCCACGGCCGAGGTGCTGTCCGTCGACCTCCTCCCCAAGCCGCACGACGCGCCCGAGTTCGGCCCGGGCCCCAAAGCCCACCGCATCCGCCGCCTCCGTCGCCTTGGCGGCACGCCCGCAGCGCTGGAAGAGATCTGGCTCGACGGCTCCCGCGCCAAAACCATCGCGAAAATGGAACTGAGCGAGTCGCTCTACCTCTTCTACCGCCACACCCTCGGCTTCTGGATCGCCCGCGCCGAAGACAGCATCTCGGTCGGCCCGGCCCCAGAGTGGAGCGCGCCGCCCTTCGGCGCCGCCCCCGGGGCGACCTGCGGCTATGTTGAACGGCTTGGCCGCGATCAGGACGGCCGCGCGGCGGAATTCTCACGCACGTGGTTCGACACTTCCGTCGCCCGCTACGTCTCGCGGCTTCGATAGGAGGGGCACATGAACTACGGCATCATCGGATGCGGCATGATGGGGCAGGAGCACATCCGCAACATCGACCTTTTGCCCGACGCTCGGGTGGCGGCTATCTTTGATCCCGACGAACTGATGATGCAAACGGCCAAGGCGATGGCCCCCAACGCGCGGGTTTACCCCAGCGCGTGGGAACTGCTGGGGGACGAAACGCTCGACTGCCTGCTGGTCGCCAGCCCCAACTTCCAGCACGTCGCGCAGCTTGAAGAGATCGCCGCCCGCCGCCCGCTGCCTCTGCTGGTCGAGAAACCGCTATACACCGACCCCGACGATGCCGAGCGCGTGGCCCGCATGGTCGACAGCTACGGCGCCCCGATCTGGGTCGCGATGGAATATCGGTATATGCCGCCGGTCGCGAAGTTCATCGAAGAAGTCCGCAGCGCGACAGGGGGCGTCAAGCTGCTGACGATCCGTGAACACCGGTTCCCGTTTTTGCGCAAGGTCAACAACTGGAACCGGTTCAACCGGTACTCCGGCGGGACGCTGGTTGAGAAATGCTGCCACTTCTTCGACCTGATGCGCCACATCCTGCAGGACGAACCCGTCCGCATCTACGCCAGCGCGGGGCAGGAGGTGAACCACCTCGACGAGACCTATGACGGCGAGGTGCCGGACATCCTCGACTCGGCCTATGTCATCGTAGACTTTGCGGGCGGTGCCCGGGCGATGCTGGAGCTCTGCATGTACGCCGAAGGCGCCCGCTATCAGGAAGAGCTGTCGGCGGTCGGCCCGAACGGCAAGATCGAGTGCCTCGTCCCGGGCCCGGGCCGCTTCTGGCCCACGCATCTGGGAGAGCCGCCGGTGGCCCAGGTCATCGTCAGCCCCCGCAATCCAAAAGGCCCGCTGGCGGTCGATATCCCCGTGGACCCGACCCTGTTGGACGCGGGCGATCACAACGGCTCCACCTTCTATCAACACGCGCTATTTCAACGCGTTGTGAGAGGCGAAATCGCGCCGGAGGTCACCCTCCAGGACGGGGCTCGCGCCGTTCAAATGGGCCTGGCCGCCCAGGAGTCGGCCCGCACCAATCTGCCCGTGAGTCTTTAGCTCTCCCAATCTCTTCATCTGGCTGAAAATACTCCGGGGGGTGTGGGGGGCTGGCCCCCCACCAGCGCGACGCCAAGAAGGCGGCGCAACCCTTTTTGCCACACAGCGACCCTCGAATGTCGGATTCCGATGCGAAAAACTAACGATTTTCCGGCGAGACTTACCGCAGTCAGTAAAGGGAGGCAGCATGCCCGTAACCGACCTTTCTTCTGTCCTCCGCCCGGTGTCCGAGGCGCGGGGCCTGCCGAATGCGCACTACATCTCGGACGATATGTTCGCGGCGGAGCGCGAGGCGGTGCTGTTTGACAACTGGGCGGGCCTCACCGTCGGCGCCGAGATCCCTGAACCGGGGGACGCGGCGCCGGTCTCGTTTCTCGGCATCCCTCTGGTGGCCGTGCGGGATCGCCAAGGGGTGATCCGGGTGTTCCAGAACACCTGCCGCCACCGGGGCATGATCCTCGTGACCGAGAAGGGGCGGCTGCGCAACGTGATCCGCTGCCCCTATCACTCCTGGTCCTACGCGTTGTCGGGGGAGTTGAAGGCCACGCCCCATGTCGGCGGGCCGGGGCATAACACCCATGACAACATCTGCCGCGATGAGCTTGGGCTGATTGAGATCCGCAGCCATGTCTGGCACGACGTGATCTTCGTGAACGTCTCGGGCACCGCGCCGCCGTTTGAGGAATATGTGGCCCCGCTCAAGGAGCGTTGGGCGGAGTTCGAGCATCCGATCCACCATGGCGGCGCCGACTCGTCGTTCCAGTTCGATGTTGCCTGCAACTGGAAGCTGGCGGTGGAGAATTATTGCGAAAGCTATCACCTGCCGTGGGTGCATCCGGGGTTGAACAGCTATTCGCGGCTGGAGGATCACTACAACATTGAAGAGCCGGGCGCGTTTTCGGGGCAGGGGACGTTGGTCTATCGCCCGACGATCTCGGAAGACGGGCGCAAGTTTGCGGATTTTCCGGGTCTTTCGGCCAAGTGGGACACGGCGGCGGAATACGTCGCTGTCTACCCGAACGTCCTGCTCGGCGTGCACCGGGATCACGTGTTTTCCATCGTGCTGGAGCCGGTGGCGAAGGACCGCACCGTGGAGCACATCAACATCTACTACGCCGACCCCTCTGCCGTCGCGCCCGAAATGGCCGACATGCGCGCCACCGCCGCGCGTCTTTGGCACGAGGTGTTCAAGGAGGACATCGTGGTGGTCGAAGGCATGCAGGCCGGGCGCATGGGGCCGTATTTCGACGGCGGCAAGTTCTCTCCCGCGATGGACGGGCCGACCCATTGCTTCCACGCCTGGGTCGCGCAGCGCCTGACCGAGCCTCTGCTTGCGGCAGAGTGACGAGGCGGCGCTGATCGCCGCCCATGCGGCTCGCGACGCGCCGACGCTGGTTCAGATCTACCGCGCCCATGCCGAGTCGCTGGGCGATGAAGACGCCGCCGCCTTTTACATGACGCAGGCCTATGTCTGGGCGCTGGAGGGCGGGATGCCGGAGGCGAGGGAGCTTCACGACTGGCTCAAGGCGCGCGGAAGGGAAGCGTAATCCGATTGAGCGCCTGCGGCGCACGCCTTTTTGTTTGAGTGATGAGGGGGCTGTCTGCCCCCTCAAACTCCCCCGA
Organism: Pseudomonadota bacterium; assembly: GCA_039190895.1. Taxonomy (GTDB): domain Bacteria; phylum Pseudomonadota; class Alphaproteobacteria; order Rhodobacterales; family Rhodobacteraceae; genus Ovoidimarina. Next base: position 9,340 of record JBCCXY010000101.1, read on the forward strand.
GAGTACTTCCACCCAGATGAAGCACTGGGCAGTGGCACCCGGGCGCGAAATGCGGTCTTGTGTGCGCATGAGTTACGCATCTCCTCCCGGCGGGTTGCCGCCGCAGGCGCAGCTTCTGACCGGGCGCGCGATTTTTACCGAAAGCTATGCCGTGATCCCGCGCGGGGTGATGAGCGACATCGTCACCTCGTATTTTCCGGGCTGGGTGGAGACGAGGGGGTGGGTTCTCGCTCGGCCCTTGTCCGGCTTTGCCGAGACGTTCAGCCAGATCGCTTTGGAGATTGCGCCGGGGGGTGGCACCGACACACCGGACACTGATGCCAAGGCGGCCTCGGTGCTGTTTGTGACGGACGGGGACCTGACACTGACCATCGAGGGTGCGGAGCATGCGTTGTCGGCGGGGAGTTACGCCTACATCCCGCCGGGCGCGCTGTGGTCGCTTTGGGCCAAGACGCGGGCGAATGTGCAGTGGATCCGCAAAGTGTGGGAACCTGCGCCGGGCCTGGAGCCGCCCGAGGCATTCGTCAGACATGAGACAGACGTCGCGCCCGGGTCGATGCCGGATACCGACGGTGCTTGGGCCACGCAGAGGTTTGTTGACCCGCAGGACATGGCGCATGATTTCCACGTCAACATCGTCACCCTGCAACCCGGCGCAGTGATCCCCTTTGACGAGACTCATGTAATGGAGCATGGGCTCTACATTCTGCAGGGCAAGGGCGTCTACCGTCTGAATGGCACCTGGGTCGAGGTTGAGGCGGGCGATTTCCTCTGGCTCCGCGCTTTTTGCCCGCAATCCTGCTATGCAGGCGGGCCCGAGCCGTTTCGCTATCTGCTTTACAAGGACGTGAACCGCCTGCCAAAGCTGTAGGAAACACATGGGGTATCGAGCATGAGTGGTGGTCTTCTCGCACTTCTGGACGACGTCGCAGCTATCGCAAAGGTCGCGGCGGCGTCGGTGGACGATGTCGTGGGGCAGGCCGTCAAGGCGTCATCCAAGGCCGCCGGAGCGGTGATCGACGACGCCGCCGTCACACCGAAATACGTCACCGGCTTCTCGGCGGATCGTGAGCTGCCAATCGTCTGGAAAATCGCCAAAGGCTCCCTCTTCAACAAGCTGGTCATCCTTCTGCCCGTGGCGCTCCTGCTGTCGCTGTTCGCCCCCTGGCTGATCCCGCCGCTCTTGATGCTGGGCGGCGCCTACCTGTGCTTCGAAGGCGCCGAGAAAGTCGTCCACTGGCTGAACCCGCATGACCACTACGAGGAAGACCTCGTCAAAGAGAAACAGGCCGACGCGCATCTTGAAGAGAAAAAGGTCAGAGGCGCAATCAAGACCGACTTCATCCTGTCGGCCGAGATCATGACGATCACCCTCTCGGCCCTGCCCACCGACATGTCTCTGCCCATGCTCGCCGCGTCCCTCGCCGTCGCGGCGATCATCATCACCGTCGTCGTCTACGGCGCGGTCGCCCTGATCGTGAAGGCCGACGACGCGGGCGTCGCCATGGCCGCCGAAGGCGCAACCGACGCCATCCGCCGCCTCGGGCGGGGGATCGTGCAGGGCATGCCATACCTCATGAAGCTGCTTGTCATCGTCGGCACGGCGGCGATGATCTGGGTCGGCGGCGCGATCATCATCCACAGCCTCTACGAACTCGGCGTCAAGCAGCCCTACACGGGGATCCACGACTTCGCCCACGCCACTGCCGAGGGGCACGGATCGGCAAAAGGCTTTATCGAGTGGGCCATCACCGCGTTCCTCGACGGCATACTCGGCCTGATCTTCGGCCTTCTGCTGATCCCAATCGTTCAGCGCGTCATCGCACCCGTCGCGGCACAATTCACCCGCAAGGACGCGTAAGCCCCTTCATCTTGGGTAGAATACTCCGGGGGGTCTGGGGGGCTGGCCCCCCTGCGGCCTCACAAAAGCGCTTTGGCCGCCTCTACGGTCGCGCCGGCCGTAATGCCAAAGTGCTCGTACAGCGCCCCACCGGGCCCCGACGCGCCGAAGCCCGACATGCCCACGAACGCCGCCTTCGCCTCACGCCCCCGTTCGCCCAGAAGCCAGCGATCCCAGCCCTGTCGGATGCCAGCCTCGATCGCCACACGGACCGGACCAGCGGGGAGGACACGGCGCCGGTACTTCTCGTCCTGCGCCTCGAACAGCTCCATGCACGGCATCGACACCACGCGCGTCCCTATCCCGTCGGCCTGCAACGCCTCCCGCGCCGCCATCGCCAGCGACACTTCCGAGCCCGTGGCGATCAGGATCACCTGCCGCTTCCCTTCCGCCTCGGCGAGCACATAGGCCCCCTGCGCCGACAGGTTCTTCGTCTTGTGCTCCACCCGAACGGTGGGCAGCCCCTGCCGCGTCAGCGACAGAACCGACGGGCTCTTCGTCGCCGTCAGCGCCAGTTCCCACGCCTCTGCCGTCTCGACCGTGTCAGCCGGGCGGAAAACGTGCATGTTGGGGATCGCCCGCATGGCGGCCAGATGTTCCACCGGCTGGTGCGTCGGGCCGTCTTCCCCCAGACCAATCGAGTCATGCGTCATCACATAGACAGGCGCGACACCCATCAGCGCCGACAACCGCATGGCACCCCGAGCGTAATCAGTGAACGTCAGGAACGTGCCGCCATAGGGTTTTACCCCGCCGTGCAGCACCATCCCGTTCATCGCCGCCGCCATGCCGTGCTCTCGAATGCCGTAGTGAACGTACCGGCCCTTCCGGTTCCCGGGCGCAAAAATCCCCAGATCCGCCGTCTTCGTGTTGTTCGACCCTGTCAGGTCCGCCGAGCCGCCAATCGTCTCCCCCATGACCGGGTTCACGACCTCCAGCACCATCTCAGACGACTTACGGGTGGCGACCTTGGGCTGTTCTTCACTGATGGTCTTCTTCAGCGCCCGAATGGTCGAAGGCAGCTTTTTGGGCGCCTCACCGGCCATGACCCTAGCAACCTCGGCCCGCCGCGACTCTGACAGGGTGGCAAACCTCGCCTCCCACTCCGCCCGGTCGGTGGAGCCCCTCTTACCGATCCCCTCCCATGCCGACTTCACGGCACCGGGGATGTCGAACGGCTCATGCGACCAGCCATAGGCCTCTCGCGTCAGCGCAATCTCATCGGGCCCCAACGGCGACCCATGCGCCTTCGAAGTGCCCGCCCGGTTGGGGGAACCGAAGCCGATCACCGTCTTGCAGGCGATCATTGTCGGCTTTTTGGACCCCTTCGCCTTGGTCAGCGCGGCGTCAATATCCTCCGGGTCATGGCCGTCACAGGACAGCACTTGCCAGCCCGCCGCCTGGAATCGCTTCGTCTGATCAGTGATGTCCGACAACGAGACCTCACCGTCGATGGAGATATTGTTGTCGTCCCACAGGACGATCAGCCGCCCAAGCTCCTGCATGCCAGCCAGACCGATGGCCTCATGGCTGATCCCTTCCATCAGGCAGCCATCCCCGGCGATCACATAGGTGTAGTGATCGAACACCTTCTTCCCGTACTTCGCCCGCAGCGCCTCTTCTGCCATCGCAAAGCCAACGGCGTTGGCGATGCCCTGACCCAGCGGACCGGTCGTCGTCTCGATCCCCTGCGCGTGGCCGTATTCCGGATGCCCCGCCGTGATCGCCCCGATCTGGCGGAAGTTCTTCAGTTGCTCCAGCGTCATGTCGGAATAGCCCGTCAGATGCAGCAGCGCATAGATCAGCATCGAACCGTGCCCCGCCGACAGGATGAAGCGGTCGCGATCCGGCCAATCCGGCGCGCCCGCGTCGAACTTCAGATGCTTCTCGAACAGCACCGTGGCCACGTCCGCCATCCCCATCGGCATCCCAGGATGCCCCGAATTCGCCGCCTGCACCGCATCCATCGCCAGCGCCCGGATCGCAGTCGCCTTTTGCCAGTGGTCGGGGTGAAGCTCTTTCAATCGCGTGATATCCACCGGGGAATCCTCTCATCCGGGCATCGCTGTTCGGCGGGACTGTTATCAGGCTTGCCCCCGAGTTCAAGCAGACCGCGCGGGGGGTGAACTCTAACCATCTTGTCGGATAATATCGCTCAACCGCTGCGTGGCGCGATTCGCGCGGCCAAGAGACGAAGAGGGGCAGTCATGAGCGAAATTGAGGACCTGCAGCAGCGCCTGTCTGCCGCGCTCGACCGGATTGGGGCTGGGCTGCAGAACATCGGGCCGATGTCTGTCGAGGGGCTGGAAGATGAGCTCGCGGCAGAGCGGGAGGCGAACGCCCAGCTTGAAGCCCGCGTGCGCGCGATCAAAGAGCGGCAGGAAACCATGGTCGCTTCGCTTCAGGATGAGGTGACAGCATTGCGCGACGCGCTGACGGCGACAGATGCCGACCTGCAGCGGCTGCGCTCGGTCAATGCGGAGCTACGCGAGTCGAACGCGGCCCTGCGCAAGGCGAATGCCGAGGGCATTCCGGACGCCGAGTTGGTGAACGCGGCCATGGAGACCGAGATTGAGGCCCTGCGAGAGCTTAATGAGGCGAACCGGGCTGAAATTGACCGCGCGCTGAATGAGCTTGAACCGATGCTGCGGGAGGCCGGGTGATGCCTGAGGTGACGATCACAATCGGCGGGCGCCAGTTCGATGTGGCCTGCCAGGACGGGGAAGAGCACTTCCTTCACGCGGCGGCAAATATGCTCGACACGGAGGCGCAGACGTTGCTGGGCCAGATCGGGCGGATGCCCGAAAGCCGGATGCTCCTGATGGCGGGGCTTTTGCTCGCCGACAAGGCGGCGGGGGCCGAGGATCGCTCAAAGGCTATGGAAACCCAGGTCGGCGCCATCCGGGCCGAGCTGGAAGAGGCCCGCGAGGCCGCGATGCACCCCAAAGAGGTCGAGGTCGCGCGCATCCCGCAAGAGGTGACCGACAGCCTCGCCGAACTCACCGCCCGGGCGGAGGCACTTGCGGGAGAGGTTGAGGAACGCGCCCAACCCGCCGAACCGGCGGAAGAGTGACAACCCACGCCTACAAGGCCACCGTCACCTGGACAGGCGACCTCGGGCGCGGCACCTCCGGTTACAAGGACTACAGCCGCGACCACGAGATTACGGTGGAGGGCAAACCACCCCTCGCAGGCTCATCCGATGCATCGTTTCGCGGTGACGCCAACCGCTGGAACCCAGAGGACACGCTGCTGGGCTCCATATCCTCGTGCCACATGCTCTGGTTCCTGCATTTGGCGTCCGAAGCGGGGTGGGTCGTCCACGACTATGTCGACCACGCCGAAGCCGTGATGCAGATGAACCCCGACGGCTCTGGTCAGTTCACCTCCGCGACTCTACACCCCGAGGTCACCATCTCATCCGGCGACGCTGCCCTCTCTGAGTCGCTCCACCACAAAGCCCACGAAATGTGCTTCATCGCCCGCTCCCTGAACTTCCAAGTGACCTGCAATCCCAAGGTGACGACCACAGCGTCACAAAAGCCCCTCAAAAATTA
>JBCCXY010000102.1:0-14603 GCA_039190895.1 Pseudomonadota bacterium
GATCTGATCGCCGACATCCCCACGGACGCATCCGAACAGATCGACCCAGACACGCTCATCTTCGCCTACACCCCGGTCGAGGACCCCGCCGTCTACAAGACCGCCTGGTCCGACTTCTTGGAGCATCTGGAAGCTGAAACCGGCAAAGACGTCGTGTTCTTTCCGGTCCAGAACAACGCCGCCCAGATCGAGGCTATGCGCTCAGGCCGCCTGCACATCGCCGGGTTCAACACCGGGTCGAACCCCCTCGCCGTGAACTGCGCGGGCTTCCGTCCGTTCACGATCATGGCGTCTGAAGACGGCAATTTCGGCTACGAGATGGAGATCATCACCTATCCCGGCTCGGGCATCGAAAGCGTCGAGGACATCAAGGGCAAGCAACTCGCCTTCACCTCGCCCACCTCGAATTCAGGCTTCAAGGCGCCGTCGGCGATCCTGAAGGGCGACTTTGATATGCTGCCCGACCGGGATTTTGAGCCGGTGTATTCCGGCAAGCATGACAACTCGATCCTCGGTGTTGCGAACAAAGACTATGTGGCGGCGTCGATTGCGAACTCCGTCAAGTCGCGGATGATTTCGCGCGATGTGATCTCGGAAGATGACGTCGTGACAATCTACAAGTCGCAGACGTTCCCCACAACGGGCTTCGGCACGGTCTACAACCTGAAGCCGGAATTGCAGGAGCAAATCCGCAACGCATTCTTCAGCTTCGAGTGGGAAGGTACCACGCTGGAAGAGGAATTCTCCAAGTCCAACGAGGGCCAGTTCCTTGAGATGACCTATCAGGAGTTCTGGGAGGTCATCCGCAAGATCGACGCAGCGAACGGCGTATCCTACGCCTGCGAGTAACCCCAACTGGAATTAGACAGGCCCGCCAAGGGCCTGTTTGCATTTAGGGGCTGTTTCATGCTGCGCCTTCAAAAGCTGACGAAGACATACAAGACCGGCGATAAGGCATTGAAAGGCATCGACCTTGAGGTGCCGAAGGGCCAGGTGCTGGCGCTCATCGGGCCGTCGGGCGCGGGCAAATCCACCATGATCCGGTGCATCAACCGACTGGTGGAGCCGTCCAGCGGCGCCGTGATGCTGGACGACGTGGACCTGACACGCCTCGGCTCCAGCGCGCTGCGAAAGGCGCGGCGCGAGATGGGGATGATCTTCCAGGAATATGCGCTGGTGGAGCGTCTGACGGTGATGGAGAACGTCCTGTCGGGGCGTCTCGGTTATGTCGGCTTCTGGCGCTCATTCCTGCGCCGCTATCCAAAATCTGACATTGACGAGGCATTTCGCCTTTTGGATCGGGTCGGACTATTGCACATGGCGGACAAACGCGCCGATGAGCTCTCCGGCGGCCAACGCCAACGCGTAGGTATTTGCCGCGCACTGATTCAGGACCCGAAACTGCTGCTGGTGGACGAGCCGACCGCCTCGCTCGACCCCAAAACCAGCCGCCAGATCATGCGCCTGATCACCGAGCTCTGTCAGGAGCGCGGGCTCGCCGCGATCATCAACATCCACGACGTCGCGCTGGCGCAGATGTTCGTGCCCCGCGTCGTCGGCCTGCGCTTTGGCGAGATCGTGTATGACGGCGGGCCCACCGGTCTGACTCCCGACAAGCTGACCGAGATCTACGGAGAGGAAGACTGGGAAGCGACCATCGAGACGGTCGAAGAAGACGACGAAGAGGTTGAGGCCGCCGAATGAGCGACGTGACCCTCGACGACATGCTCGGCCGCGGCTGGAAAAAGTCGCCGTTCATCAAGCGCACGTGGCTGCGTTGGACGCTCGCCCTCGGGTTCGTTGCCTATCTCATCGCTGCATTCATGACGATCGAGGTCGACTGGGGCCGCGTATATGTCGGGCTGGAACGCGGCGCAGCCTTCGTCCTCGCCTTCACCAGCCCCGACTTCCTGACACGGTGGAGCGATATCTGGGGCGGCCTGCTCGAAAGCATCGTGATGACCGTCGCGGCGTCTGTCGTCGGGATCTTGATTTCGACCCCGATCGGCCTCGGCGCCGCCCGCAACATCGCCCCGCTCCCGGTTTACCTCGTCTGCCGCGCCATCGTCGCCATCAGCCGCGCGCTGCAAGAGATCATCGTCGCGATCCTCCTCGTCGCCATCTTCGGCTTCGGCCCGCTCGCCGGGTTTCTCACACTGTCCTTCGCGACAATCGGGTTCCTGTCCAAGCTCTTAGCCGAAGACATTGAAGCCATGGACAAGGTCCAGGCCGAAGCCATCAAGGCCAGTGGAGCACGCTGGATGCAGTGGATCAATTACGGCGTCCAACCCCAAGTAATGCCACGCCTTGTCGGCCTGTCGATGTACCGTATCGACATTAACTTCCGCGAAAGCGCGATCCTTGGTCTCGTCGGCGCAGGCGGCATCGGCGCGACGCTCAACACCGCCTTCGACCGCTACGAATACGACACCGCCGCGGCAATCCTGCTGCTGATCATCGGCATCGTCATGGCGCTGGAATACCTCTCCGGCATCATCCGCGCGAGGGTCCAGTAATGCCGATCCTCCAGCACGAAGGCACCGACACCTGGCGCCGCCGCACAACGGGCGAAAGCCTCGTCCGCTGGTTCGGCTGGCTCATCGGCGTCGCGGTCTTCGTCGTCTGCTGGCAACAGATCTCCAACGCCACCACGTGGTTCTTCGTCTGGGACGCCCCGCGCATCGCCAATGACATCTGGACCCGCGCGACCCCGCCCCGGTGGGAGTACATTACCCAACTCGGCCGACCGATCTGGGACACGCTGAACATCGCCACCCTCGGCACGCTGATCGCGCTTTGCCTCGCCATCCCCGTCGCCTTCCTCGCGGCACGCAACACCACACCGTCTGCCCTGATCATCCGCCCGATTGCGCTCCTGATCATCGTCTCGACCCGCTCCATCAACTCCCTGATCTGGGCGCTGCTCCTGATCGCGATCATCGGCCCGGGCGTCTTCGCAGGCGTCATCGCCATCGCCATCCGCTCCATCGGGTTCTGCGCCAAGCTGCTCTACGAAGCGATTGAAGAGATCGACCATACCCAGGTCGAAGCCATCACCGCCACCGGCGCAAGCCGCTGGCAGGTCATGGCATATGGAATCGTCCCGCAGATCCTGCCTGCCTTCGCGGGAATCGCCGTTTTCCGGTGGGATATCAACATCCGCGAATCCACCGTCCTCGGCCTCGTCGGCGCGGGTGGCATCGGGTTGCAACTTTCGGCGTCGCTCAACGTACTGGCATGGCCCCAGGTGAGCCTGATCCTCATCGTCATCCTCGTCGCCGTGGTCCTCAGCGAATGGGTCTCGGCCAAAGTCCGGGGCGCGATCATATGATGCGCATCACGGCGGAAGAGGCGCTCGACGCGTACGAGGCCGCCCGCCACCGGCTGCCGGAGAGTGCGCCAAAGCACGACAGCATCCGAAAAGCCGCCACGCTCGCCGACATCGCCGACCAGTTCGACGTCTTCCTGCTTGACGCGTTCGGCGTCCTGAACGTCGGCGAAACGGTCATCCCCGGCGCCCCCGAAGCCGTGTCCGCGCTGCAGGACGCTGGCAAACGCGTCCTCGTCGTCTCAAACGCCGCGAGCGTCGGGACTGATATCCTCCTCGACAAATACACCGCCCTCGGCTTCCAGTTCGCCCGCGACGACATTGTCACCAGCCGCGCCACACTGGCCTCCAAGATGAACGGCAACCGCGACGACGCCTGGGGCGTCGTCGCCCCTGCGCAGGCCGACCTCGGCGACCTTGGCCTGACCAACGCCAAGCTCCTGCGCGACGATCCGGAACCCTACGACGCCTGCGACTCCGTCCTGCTGATCGGTACCGGCGACTGGACCGACGCGCGCCAAGACCTGCTGGAGGCCGCCCTCCGCCGCCGCCGCAAGCCGGTCGTCGTCGCCAACCCCGACATCGTCGCCCCGCGCGAAGCGGGCTTCTCGGTGGAGCCGGGGCACATCGCCCACCGCCTCGCCGACGTGGCCGACGTGACGCCCGTGTTCTACGGCAAGCCCTTCGCCAACATCTATGACATGGTGTTCGACCGTCTCGGCCCCGTCAACCGCGCCCGCGTCGTCATGGTGGGCGACAGCCTGCACACCGACATCCTCGGCGCGCGCGCCTATGGTATCGCTTCGGCGCTGATCCCCGGCTTCGGCTTTTTCGCGGGTGGGGATGTGGACGCGGCCATCGAACGAACGGACATCCGCCCCGACTACCTTGTGGATCGTCCATAGCTCCTGATGTCTCAGTTGCGGGGCACGTCGGACAGGGCGGTTAAGGAGTCGGAGTATGCGCGCAGTAGGTCTGTGCCTGGAACGGTGTTTGCAAGGGGGTCGAAGACGACGTTCCGCAAACCGAGCGCGGCCGTCGCCTCCAGCGCTTCGGCAGGTGGCTGCGATTCCCAGATCAGAACGCGCGCGCCGGTTTCGGTGGCCAGGGCCTCAAGGGTGGCGAGTTGATCAGCGGTGGGGGCGGCGCCGGCCTCCCATTCCAGCGAGCGGATCGTGACGCCATAGGCGCGCGCGAAGTACTGGTAGCGGGGGTGTGTGGCGATCAGGATGGTGTCCTGAAGGTCGGCGACCGCAGCGGTTGCTTCGGCGTCGAGCGCCTCCAATTCCGCGCGCAGGGCGGCGAGGCGGGGGGCGATGTCCGCCTCGGCCACCAGCCCGCGAGCAACGGCGGCGGTGGCGATTGACTCAGCTTGCAGGGCGGCGAGGTCCGGGTCGAGCCAGGTGTAGGTGGCCGTGCCTTCGTGAGAGTGCTCGCCGCCGTCGCCGTGGCTGTGGGTGATGGTTTCGGTCGCGATGTAGCTGTCTTTGAAGCCCGCCGATGTGTTCACGATCTTCGAGCGGGGCAGCGAGACACGGTCAATCCAGGCGGCAAATCCAGCGCCGTTGAGCAGGATCAGGTCCGCTGACTGGATATCGCTGATGTCAGAGATCGAAGGGCGCCAGAACGATGGGTCCACGCCTTCGGGGACCGGGAACGCCACTTCGACCGCGTCGCCTAGGATGCGTTCGGCGAAGTAATGCAGCGGGTAGTTCACCGCGACGACGCGCGGCTTATCTTGCGCAAGCGCTCCGGTTGCGAGGCCGATAGCGAGACAGGTCCAGACGATCAGCTTCCGCATTTGCGCGCGATGTCCTCTGGCGTCAGAATCCAGTAATTGTCGTGGCCGCCGGTATCGACCTCGATGACCAGCCCGCCCGAGTGATCCACGCTGTCGAGCGGGACGCGGGCGGTGCCGTCTTCTTCCAGCGTCAGTTCGGACTGCAGGGTGTTCTCGCCGTCCAGCACGCGGACGTCACCCTGCTGGGCGACGCGCCCGTTGGAAAACTTGGCCTCGACCACCACAGACTCGCAATCAACCGAGGCGAAGACCACAAGCTGATGCGCGGCCGCCCCCATCGGAGCCGCCGCGACGAGGGCCGCGAGACCGAGCGACCGGATCATTGCCCGGTCCAGTCCTCGAAGTGGACCCAGATGACGGCGCCGAGTTCGACCGCCTTGTCCTCTCCGTCCTGCGGCAGGGTGTAGTCGGCGGTGTTGAGTGCGGCAAAGCCCCACCAGCCGTCCGACGGCGGCGCGTAGGTGAAAACGCCGTTGGCATCGGCTTTCACAGTCTGGGTGATCATCAACTCGTCGGGCACGGTCGCGTCCGCGTTGTTGAAGAACTCCACCTCGACCTCGGCGTAGGGGACCGGTTCGCCATCGAGCTTCACGATGCCCTGAAAGACGTTGTGCTCCCACAGGCCAAAGGGCTTGGACAAGGGCACGATCTCAGTCTTCAGTCCAAGCTCGGTGTCCCAGCCTTCGTCGTCGCCATAAGCGGTCACGTAGGTCTTCGTGTAGTGGATGATGAACGCGTCTTCGGCGGGTTCCCAATAGGGCGTCGGCTCCATCGTGAAGATGTAGGTGCCCGGGCGTTCCAGCGGGTACTCCAGCGTATAGCCCTGCTCGTCCATCACCGTGGCGTCCTGCAGCGTGCCGAGCAGGTCCGTCGTCTCGCCCTCATGCGTGACGTTGAACGAGGCGGGACGCTCCAGCGTCATGCCATCCAGTTCAAACGGGTGCGAGAACGACATCGTAAGCGCAACGCTGCGTCCGTCTTCCTGGCTGATCATCGGGTCGTTCGGGATGATCATGCCGTAATGCGACAGCGCCGGGGTGGCGATGAGGGCCGCAAGCGATGCGGTGAGGAGTGTTCGGTTCAATGGGGCCTCCTTGGTTATGATCCGAGTGACAATAGCCAGCCTACCCAGCTTTCGGCGTTCCGGGATACAATCGTGGCGCCGAGGACAGCGATAATCGCTGATAATAACAGTAACGTAACGGTTTCAGCAGCCAAGAGTCGAAAGACCATGCCGCGCCGGGCGCCCAATTTGACGGCAGTGCCTATTTCGCGGGCACGCAGGCGGTAGCTAAGGAACATCGCGAGACCGATAGCTGCCAGTGCGGCGATGGCAATGATGGCGGTCACCGCGTCAAGCAGCGACTTGATGCGGAAGATTCGGTCCACCAGGCCCTGGATGACGCCCCCCGGTTCGAAGAGCTGCGCTGGGCCCTCGGCATCAAGGTAGCGGCCCTTGAGGATCGTCTGGGCACGGGTGTCGTTGGGCAGGACGATGATGGCAGTCGTGGGGAATTCGTTCTGGTCGCCGTGGAAGTGGAAGCTTTCGATATTCTGTGAGGTTATGCGCTGGTATTGAACTACCGCCGCGTTGGCGAGTGCGGCAGTGCCTGCGGCAACATCAGCGGCGGTCACCACGTCTTCGTGGCCGTGGCCGATGCCCTGGATGACCCAGGCGGTTTTGATGTCGACGAATATCGCCGCGTCGTCTGGGGAGTTCGTGGGCGCCAGCACCCCGACGATGGGCATTTCGAGGGGGTAGACACCGTCGAGGTCGAACAGATTCTCGGGCGATGAGATCAGCGTGTCGCCTTCCGTTTTGCCCAATGCCTCAGCCACCTCGGCTCCGATCAGCGCTTCGCCCAGCATCGCAAGGCCTCGGCCCTCGGTGATCTGGAGGTCGCGAAAGTCGATGTAATCGAGCGAGGTGCCGACGATGCGGAACCCGCCCGACGAGAACGCGGTGTGGACAGGGATCGGGATGCCAAGGCCGCTGTCCCAGACGGCCTCGACCTCGCGCATGGCGACGGGGTCGGGGCGTTCTTCGGAGAAGTAGAGTGCGGCCATGGTGAGGTCGAGTTGCGAGCCCCGGCTGCCCAGCAGCAACGGCGTTGCCTCACCCCGGGCCAGCAACGTGCGTTCGCTGGTCGACAGAAGGATCTGCGTGGCGATGGGAACGAAGAGGATCAGCGCGGCGACGAGGACGAGGATCAGGCTGCGCGCCCAGTGGTAGCGGAGGTACGAGAAGGCGAGAAACAGCGCGTTCATGCCGACACCGCCTGCCGGTATTGCGCGAAGTCGAGGACGCGTTCGAAGCGGGGCAAAAGCTCGTGATCGTGGGTGACGGCGAGGACGGCGGCCCCGGCTTCTTCGGCCTGCTCGAACAGGAGGTCGAGGATGCGGGTCTTACTGTCGGGGTCGAGGTTGCCGGTCGCCTCGTCAGAGAGGATCAGCTTCGGCTGCGTGACCAGCGCGCGGCAGATCGCGACGCGCTGTTGCTCGCCCTGGCTGAGCGCGGTTGGGTGCCGATCCAGCTTGTCGCCAATGCCGCAAGCGGTGGCGAGCGCGTCGGCACGGTCGCGCACCGCCTGGTCAAGCGACAGCGCAGGGGTGATGCGGTACGGGTACAGGATGTTCTGGCGGGCGGAAAGATAGTCGAGCAGCGCAAAGTCCTGGAAGACAAAGCCAATGCGGCTCGCGCGGAAGCGGCGGCGGGCGGCATCGTTTAGGGTCGTGACCTCGGTTCCATCAACGGTGATGCGCCCGCTTTCGGGGGTCAGAATACCCGCAATCAGGTTCAAAAGCGTCGTCTTGCCGCTGCCACTTGGGCCAACAATGGCGAGGCGTTCGCCCTCGGACAGCGCCAGTTCTGGCACGCGCAGACGGAAGCCGCCGGAGCGATAGCCGAAGGCGATGTCCTCGACCGCGATCATCCGTTGCTCGCGGCCTCCCCGACCTGGGGGGCGAGGAACGTCGTGCCAGCGGCGTCGCGGTTGACCTCGCGCAGGGTGAAGCCGGTGATCTTCCACGCGTCCTCGACCGGCGCGACCACCAGGTCAGCACTGTAAGTGTTGCCGCGGACGTGCAGGTGCTCGGCATGACCGACGGTGCCGATGACCTGCCACTGGGCGTCAATCTCCAGCGTTCCACCGTCCCGGGCGATCCGGGTGTTCAAGAGTTTGATTTCGTGGATGGTTTGGTCGGCTTCGTCGAGGCCCCCGCCCTTCATCGCACCGACGCGTTCGAGATAGAGGTACTCCAACGCGTCGCCATGCGTGACGCCTTCGAGGGTGGCGTAAATGTCGCCCTCTTCGGTCTTCCCGAACGCGTCGTAGACGACCAGAAGCAGGGCCGGGGTGAGCCGCCAGAACTCCTCCTGCGCGCCGGAAATGGTCAGCGGCTCCAGCCCCGGGGCGGTGAATTCAGCGGTTTCAGAGACGGTGGGTTGCTGACTCGCAAAGAACACGGCTCCACCAACAACGCCAGCCGCTGCGACGCCCAATATGCCGAAAAGGATGGAACGTCTCATCCGCTACAGACCCCTGATCCCGCGCCCCACGGCGCCCCGACTTGGTGCGCCAGCCGCTGCGAAACTTCAAGCGCGCGCAAGCGTTTCCGCAATGTATCGACGTGAAAGAGGCGCTGGATTGGTCTTTTGGTGACCTAGGGATGCGTTCGATCCGTAGAACGAGGTGGGCGACTATGCGGCGGTTACGGCACGGCCAGACGGCGCAACGTTCGCCGCCGCCCAGCCCCCGACCGCAATCGCGGCCAAAGCGAGGACGGCTGAGACGCCACCCGTTGCGACGCCCGACAGGCCAGCGCCCACGGTGCATCCACCGGCCAGAACGCCACCGACGCCCATCAGCGCTCCACCAGCGACATATCGGGCCGTCTGGGCGGGGCTCTCAAATGATTGCAACGCAACCTCTCCCCGCGCGGCTGCGCTTAGGAAGCTGCCACTAAGGGCGCCCCCGACAAAGCCGACGCCGAAGCTTGCGGGTATGGCCGACGATGCGATGATCCAGAACAGCGTGTCCGTCCACGGCAACGTGAAGGCGGCGGTTTGAACCGGCAGCGGCTCAAACTCGTCGAACAGCAGAACGCTCGTCGTGGCCCAGCCCGCAACGGCCACAAGGCCGATGACCGCCCCCAGAACCAGATGCATCACGTCGGGCCGGGCCCGCCACGCAAGAACCGCAGCAAGGACAGCCACCGGCAGAAACAGCAGGGCGCCGCCAAGCGGCAGATCGTGGAACGACGCAAAGGGTAACGACACGGTGTTGGCGGAGAGCCCCGCCACGAACGGCGACAACACGCCCTTCATGCACGCATGCGCGACCACGGCAAAGACCAGCAACACCACTGCGGCGCGCAGGTTCCCGGTGGCCGACAGCACCGTCAGCCGGGACACACACCCACGCGTCAGCACCATGCCGATGCCGAAGGCGAGGCCACCCGCCACGATGCCCAGCACGGGTACGTCAGAGGACGCAAACCGATGCCCGTCGAGCGTCACAAACCCGGCGCCGGACGCAATCACGTATGCAAGGATCGCCGTCGCTAGTGCCGTCAACCACACCGCTCCGGCAGCGCCCCGTTCGCTCGCGTCCCCAGCCACAGCGCGGCGCAGACAAAACCGAGTGATCTGGGCAGCAATCCCGAACACAAGACCCAACAGCAGACCCGCTGCAATATGCAGCGTCCGCGCCTCAAGTCCGAAGTCATAAAGTTCCAACAGCATAGGGCGCCCCAGAATGACCAGAGGAAGCACATGCGTTCTAAATGCTGTCTCGTCAACGTCGTGGGTGCGAAGGATTACCCGCAGTAACACGCCAAACGGGGAAATCGTTCTCCAAAACGCCGGTTGAGGGAAGAACCGCCCGCGCCCTGAGGCCGGCAAGGACAGGCATTCCTATTAGGGGGCGGTGCCCCGGATGTCGCAGTGCATTGACATGCCTACTACGCGAACCATCTGTCGCTGCACCTGAGACCGACCTAGGCCCGCCTCTGAATGACTGCGCTTCCCGTTGAAAACGTTCAGGATTACCCGCGCCCACCTGCGCTAGGGCCGGTGCCTCAGATGCTGCGGATCCTGCTCGGCGGTGCCGTTGCGGCAGAAACAACACGCGGCTACCGCGTTCTGGAAACGCACCATGCGCCGACATATTACATCCCGCCCGCCGATGTATCCGCCACGCTCTCACCCGCTGCCGGGCGGTCCATGTGCGAATGGAAAGGCGTCGCCCAGTACTGGGACGTGACGCTGGGCGAAGTGACAGCCCCCCGCGCGGCGTGGAGCTACCCCGAGCCGACCAAAACCTTCCAGCCCATCGCCGGATACGTCGCGGTCTACGCCACCTCGATGGACGCCTGCTTTGTCGGCGAACACAAGGTCATCCCGCAACCGGGCAACTTCTATGGCGGTTGGGTCACCGACAATCTGCAGGGGCAGGTCAAGGGTGCCCCGGGGACTGAATACTGGTGACGCGCATCGCAATCATCGGCGCTGGGCTTTGCGGCCTCACAGCGGCGCGTGCGCTTCAGAACGAAGGCCTGTCGCCGGTCGTCTTCGACAAGGGCAGGGGCGTCGGAGGTCGGCTCTCCACCCGTCGCGCCGAGAACGGACTCCAGTTCGACCACGGCGCACAATACCTGTCCGCCAAAGACCCAAGCTTCGCCGCATTCCTCGCCGAAGCCGAAGCCGAAGGCGCCGCAACTCCGTGGCAGGTGTCCGACGAAGCCAAGACCGTCGGCGTTCCGGGGATGAGCGGGATCGCCAAGTTCCTCGCCCAAGGCATCGACATCCGCCAAAGCGTCGAAATCCAATCACTCCAACAGGATAGCGCCGGATGGCGCATCGCAGACGAGCCCTTCGACCGCGTCATCAGCACAGTCCCCGCCCCCCAGGCGATCCGCCTGTTAAGCGAGGCGCATCCGCTTCGCGGGGCCATGAGCGGCGTCGTGATGGAGCCGAACCTGACCCTCATGCTTGCGCTCCCCGACACCGACCCGCCCTTCGAAACCCGCCGCGACCCGCACGACGACGTTGCGTGGCTCGCGCTCGACAGCGCCAAGCACGACCGCGCGGGGCCAGCCTGCTGGGTCGCTCAGGCCGGGCTCGCTTGGTCAAAGGCGCATCTGGAACTCGACAAGGACGAGATCGCCCAAAAGCTCCTCCCCCTCGTATGCGAGCGCCTTGGGGCCGATCCGCTCGACGCCCTTTACGTCTCGGCCCACCGCTGGCGCTACGCGCAGGCCTCAACCCCGCTCGGCGAACCTTTCCTGACCGACAGTACACTCTTTGTTGGTGGCGACTGGGCCATATCCAACCGCGCCGAAGGCGCATGGCTCAGCGGATCCGCCATGGCCCGCGCGCTGCTTGAGACCCTGTGAACCGGAGACCCATGTGAGCAACTCCCCCCTCTCGCGCCCCCTCGCCGTGCCGTCCGGTCGGCTAAACCGGTTCGCCCGCCTCAGTTCCACCGCCGCCGGAATCGCGGGCAACATGGCGGTTAACGCGCTCCAGGACGTCCGCCGTGGCGCGCGTCCCGACATGCGCAGCCTTCTGATGACGCCGGGCAACATGCGCCGCCTTGCCGACGAACTCGCCCGGATGCGCGGGGCGGCGATGAAGGTGGGCCAGCTCATCTCGATGGACACGGGTGACATGCTACCGCCAGAGCTTGCCGACATCATGGCCCGCCTCCGCGATCAGGCGCATTTCATGCCGCCGAAGCAGCTCAAACAGGTGCTCACACGCAACTGGGGCCCGGATTGGCTCAATAAAGTCAAACGCTTCGACGTTCAGCCCATTGCAGCGGCGAGCATCGGGCAGGTCCACCGCGCGCTCCTGAAAGACGGGCGCGACGTGGCGGTAAAGGTGCAGTATCCCGGCGTCGCCCGCAGCATCGATAGCGACGTCGCCAACGTGGGCGCGCTTGTGCGAATGTCAGGCCTTATCCCGAAAGGCTTCGACATCGCGCCCTACATGGATGAGGCGCGCAAGCAGCTTCACGAAGAAACCGACTACGCCCGCGAAGGCGCCCACATGCGCCGCTTCGCCGAGCTCCTTCAGGACCAAGACGACTTCGTCGTCCCCGAGTTCCAAGAGGATTGGAGCACGCCGGAAATCCTCACAATGTCCTACCTCGACGGCCAGCCAATCGAAGTCGCCGCCGCTGCATCGCAAGAGGAACGCGACCGCATCACGGCGGCGCTCATCGACCTGACGCTTCGTGAGGTCTTCGACTTCGGCGTCACCCAAAGCGACCCGAACTTCGCCAACTACCGCTACAACCCGACGACCGGAAAGATCATCCTCCTCGACTTCGGCGCCACGCGAGAGCTTGAGGCTTCGCTCACCGACGGCTACCGCCGCCTCCTCCGCGCGGGGTTGGTCGCCGACCGCGACGCGATGCGTGACGTCTTGATGGACTTGCGGTTCATCGACGGCACCGGCCCCTTCGAGGACCGAGTCATCACGATGATCCAGACCGTCTTCGACGCCGTCCGCCACACCGACACGTTCGACTTCGCCGACCGCACCCTCTCGAATGAGATGAACGAGCAGGGCATGGCCCTGTCCGCAGAAGGCTACGTTCCGCCACTCATCCCGATGGACGTCCTCTACATCCAACGAAAGTTTGGCGGCATGTACATGCTCGGCAGTCGCCTGCGCGCGGTCCTGTCTGTCCGTTCGATGCTGGCGCAGCGCCTATAGCTTGACCCAGGCCGCATTCCGGCGCGAGCTGCGAACACACGCATCCACGAACTGCACCCCCTTCAACCCATCCTCGACGGTGGGGAACAGCGCGGCATCGTCCGACTTGCCTTCGCGATGGGCCAGGATCGCCCGCGCGGCCTCGGTATAGATATTCGCAAACCCCTCCAGATACCCCTCCGGGTGTCCGGGTGGCACACGGGTCATCCGCCCCGCCGCCTCCCCGGCGCCCGCACCACCCCGGGTGATCAGCCGCTTCGGCTCCCCGAACGGCGTATGCCACAGGTAATTCGGATCCTCCTGCGCCCACTCCAGCCCGCCGGTCTCTCCATACACCCGAATGCGCAACGCATTCTCATTACCCGGCGCAACCTGGCTCGACCAAAGCATCCCCTTCGCGCCACCCTTGAACCGCAGCATCACATGCGCGTTGTCGTCCACCTGCCGCCCCGGCACGAACGCATCAAGGTCGGCCGCCAATTCCTCCGCCTCCAACCCCGTGATGAAGCACGCGAGGTTGTACGCATGCGTCCCGATATCCCCCGTCGAGCCTCCCGCGCCCGACCGCGCCGGGTCCGTCCGCCACTCCGCCTGCTTGAAATCCTGCTCGACGGTCAGCCAATCCTGCGGATACTCCACCTGCACCACGCGCAACGGCCCGATCTGTCCCGAGGCGACCATCTCCCGCGCCTGCCGCACCATCGGATAGCCGGTGTAGTTATGAGTCAGAATGAACAGCGCATCCGAACTCTCGACCGCCTTCACCATCTTCTTCGCATCCGCCAGCGTAGAGGTGAGCGGCTTGTCGCAGATCACATGAATGCCGCGCTTCAGAGACTCCCGCGCCGCGTCGTAGTGGACGTGGTTCGGCGTGACGATCGACACCGCCTCAATCCCGTCCTTCCGCCGCGCCTCGCGGATCGCCATCTGCTTGAAATCGTCATAGACGCGCGGCAGCCCCAGCGCCTCACCGCTCGCTTGGGCTTTCTCCGGCGTCGACGACAGCGCCCCTGCGACCAGCTCATACTGGTCATCAATGCGGCTCGCGATCCGATGCACGCCACCGATAAACGCGTCATTCCCGCCGCCAACCATGCCAAGCCGAATGCGGCCCCTCAGGCTCTCGTTGCGCCCCGTCACCATCAGCCGACCCCCAGCATCTTGCGGTTGGCCGCATCGTCCGTCCCGCCATCGGCGAAATCATCGAACGCAACCTCCGTGGGTCGAATAATGTGATCACGCACGAACTCGGCACCCTCCCGCGCCCCGTCCTCGGGATGCTTGATCGCACATTCCCATTCGACGACCGCCCAACCGTCAAACCCAATTGCCGTCAGCTTTGAGAAAATAGCGCCGAAATCCACCTGTCCATCGCCCAACGATCGGAAACGTCCCGCCCGATTCACCCAGCTTTGATACCCGGAATAAACCCCTTGCCGTCCCGTCGAATTAAATTCCGCATCCTTTACGTGGAACATCCGAATGCGATCCCTATAGATGTCAATATTTTCGAGGTAATCCAGACACTGCAAAACGTAATGCGACGGGTCGTACAGCATGCAAGCGCGGGCATGATTGCCAGTGCGTTCCAAAAACATCTCGTACGTCACGCCATCGTGCAGATCCTCCCCCGGATGGATTTCATAACACACGTCCACACCGCACTCGTCAGCGTGGTCCAGAATGGGTCTCCACCGAGCCGCAAGCTCGTCAAACGCAGTTTCGATCAACCCCGCGGGCCGTTGCGGCCA
>JBCCXY010000103.1:0-14581 GCA_039190895.1 Pseudomonadota bacterium
CCGCCCGAAGGTGCGGTGAACGAGATAAATGCCATTCCGCTGGATGACGCGGCCTCCTACAAGCTTTATTCCGCGGCCAGGACGGTGGCGGTTTTCCAAGTGGAAAGCTCGGGCATGATGGATGCGCTGCGGCGCATGAAACCCGACTGCATCGAAGATATCGTGGCCCTCGTCGCGCTCTACCGCCCCGGCCCGATGGAGAACATCCCGAAGTTCTGCGAGGTCAAGAACGGCCTGCGAGAGCGCGAGTCGATCCACCCCTCCATCGACCACATCCTCGACGAAACGCAGGGCATCATCGTCTACCAGGAACAGGTGATGCAGATCGCCCAGGAAATGGCGGGCTACTCCCTTGGCGGGGCCGACCTGCTGCGCCGCGCCATGGGCAAGAAAATCCAGGAGGCGATGGACGCCGAGCGCCCGAAATTCCTGGACGGCGCGGCCAAGAACGGCGTTGACAAGGACAAGGCGATGGAGGTGTGGAACCTCCTCGACAAGTTCGCGAACTACGGCTTCAACAAGTCCCACGCCGCCGCCTATGCGGTGGTCAGCTATCAGACGGCATGGCTCAAGGCGAACTACCCGGTGGAGTTCATGGCCGGTGTCATGAACTGCGACATCCACCTGACCGACAAGCTCGCTGTCTACGCCGAAGAGGTGCGCCGGGGGCTAGAGATTGAGATCATCCCGCCCTGCGTGAACCGCTCGCTCGCGAAGTTCAGCGTGACCGACGGCAAACTCGTCTACGGCCTCGGCGCGCTCAAGAACGTGGGCATCGAGGCGATGAACCTCGTCGTCGAGGGCCGGGGCGACAAACCCTTCGCCACTCTCTTCGACCTCGCCCGCCGGGTCGATCTCAAGCGCGTCGGCAAGCGCCCGCTGGAAATGATGGCTCGCGCAGGCGCATTCGACCAACTCGACCGCAACCGCCGCCGCGTCTTCCAATCGCTCGACCCCCTCGTCGCCTACTCGGCGGCGATCCACGAACAGCGCGCGTCCTCACAGGTCTCGCTGTTCGGCGAAGCGGGCGACGACCTCCCCGAACCCCGCCTCTCACCGGTGGACGACTGGCTCCCCATTGCCCGCCTGGGGGAAGAGCAGCAGGGCGTCGGCTTCTACCTCTCCGGCCACCCGCTCGACGACTACATGGCCCCCCTCCGCCGGAAAGACGTCAAAACGCTCGCCGAGGTGGAACAGGAAGTCGCCGTCCGCCAGGCCATGCATGTCCGTCTCGCCGGGTCCGTCTCCGGTCGGCAAGAACGCAAGTCGGCGCGCGGCAACCGCTTCGCCTTCGTACAACTGTCGGACCCGTCCGGCCTTTATGAAGTCACCATGTTCTCCGACACGCTGGAGGCCGCGCGAGACTTCCTCGAACCCGGCATGAACGTCGTCCTCGCCGTGGACGCGACGATGGAGGCGGACCAGCTCAAACTCCTCGCCCGCTCCGCCACGCCGGTGGACGACATGGTCGCCGACGCGGGTGCCACGGGCCTCAAGGTCCATATCGAACAAGGCGACGCGATCGCGGCAGTCCACTCCCTGCTGGAACGCGTCAAGGCCGATGCCAAACGCGGCGGCAAAGGCCCCGTCGCCCTCTGCCTCACCGCCGCCGACTTGCCTGGCGAGGTTGAAATCGACCTCCCCGGAGAATGGCCCGTCTCCCCCGAAATCCGCAGCGCCCTCAAAAGCCTCCCCGGCGTCGACGCCGTGGAAGAAGTCTGACCCGAGCACGGTGGGCAAATTGCCCACCCTACCGAACAGCAGAACCGAGCCTCGCATCAGGCGTAGGCCGGGCTTCAGCCCGGCACGCCCGTCCGCAACTCACGCAGCACTCGGAAACCGAAAAAGTCACGACGGCGGTCTTCGGTCGGGCGCGTCCGGCTTGCCAGTCGAGCAGCGTCCATGGCCGAACTGAAGCGTCCGCCTTTTGCCACCCGTCGGCACGATCCCGCAGCCGTGGCGCTTTCCACATATGCAGACGTGGTTGGGAGCCCCAAATGCGATTCATGGAAACATGAAAGCGTGACCTCTGCGACATTGCCTGACATATGCCGCACTCCCCAAGCGTTCGCCGCGTCGAGCATGTCGACTTCAACCGGCATCATTGGGCTTACGATTTCGGGCATTGGACGCCCGCGCACATTCTCCGTTGCGGAGCGGCTGAAGTTCGCTTGCCTTGAGGTCAGTTCGTCACCTTGAGCAAAGCGCGATGTCGTTCCTGCTCGCCCCGCGTATTCCCATTCCGCCTCTGTTGGTAGGCGGTAAAGCTCAAATCCGATCTTGGTATTGAGCCACGCCACGTACTCCTGCGCATCAAGAAACGACACGTTTATCGCTGGGTGTTTGGGTCCTAACTCGACATAGCCCCGTTCAAATGTAAGCACCCGGTGATCCGGCACATGCGAACACCCGCCGTCCCTCACACAGGCCATCCACTCGGCATGCGTGATCTCGTTTCGAGCAATGGCAAAAGGAATGTCGATCTCAACCCGATGGCGCGGATGCTCGGAGGGAATAATGTTGATCGCATCCGGCCCACGCACCCGCCCCGTCGCCCCCTCACCATACAAATCAAACGGATTCCGCGATTCCCCCGGAATGGCGCCCATCATGAAAGAGCCCATGGGCATCACGATCATTTCCGGACAAACATCGCACTCCCGAAACGCATCCAACGGCTCAACCGCGGCCCCATCGGCAAGCGTGTATTGCGCCGCAATCGGTCGGGCCACGAAGAGCACAAATACGAAAAGAAGAAGCCCAAGTATTCGACTCAATCTGCTGGTCATGCGATTCAAATACGCCCGAAACCCTTAACCGCGCGTTTAGCCTGAACCACGGAATTTCGCGACTTGCCCGCCAACCTTGGAAAATGGCTCGCCCCTCGAAATCCGCAGCGAAGAACCCGATCGCCGTCGAAGCTTAAGCCTCTCGAAACACCCACCCGGTAAAAGCCAGGCGCGTGGGGACTAACGAAAGGTGAGCCTATGAAAAAGTTGCTCCTGAGTTCCGCTGTTCTTCTGGCCATTTCCAGTGCCGCGCCTGCACAGCAGGCGCCGGAAGAGATCCAGGAACTCCTGCTTGCATTCCTTGACGAAGAGATCCGCGCCTGGGCAGAGGTCGACGTGCTGACTGATGCCATTCGCGCCCAGAACGAAGTCACCAGGGATTACACGCAAGAGAGAATCGATTCACTCGACGCCGCGTGGCAGGCTTCCGTTGGGACGCCCGACATCGCGGTCATCGCGGACGTCGTGCAAAACGACGCGGCGGACTATTTGCGCCAGCAGGTCGAGCAATCCTATGGCATGGTGTCCGAAGTCTTCGTGATGGACGCACGCGGCTTGAACGTCGCCGCAAGCCAGCCCACCTCGGACTACTGGCAGGGCGATGAGGACAAGTACATCAGCACCTTCATGCGCGGAAGCGACGCCGTCCATATGAGCGACATCGAATATGATGATTCAACCCAAAGCTACCTCGCGCAGCTGTCGTTCACCATCAACGATCCGGAAACCGGTGACCCGATCGGGGCGATAACTGTCGGCGTGGACGCCAGCCTTTTCTGATTGAAGCGCATGGCCTCGGTTCCGTCCGGGGCCACGCAAGCAGACGGCACACCCCTGCCAATTCACTGAACAAGCCCAAACACCCGTCGCCCCGCCCACTTCGCCCAGACCACCGACAAGATGATCCGCAGCACGTGATGCAGCGTTACGTAGACGACCCCGATTTCCAGCGATAACGCGACAAGCGACATCTCAGCCAGCCCTCCGGGCGCGAACGCGAGGAAAACCGCCCGCCAGCCGTCCTCCACAAGCCCCTGCAGCGCCGCAGCAAAAAGCCCGGACACCGCCAGCATCACGGCCACGGCGACGGCGGCCACCCGCGCCGCGCGCGCCAGCAACCGGTGATCCTTCCCGACGAACCGTTGCCCCACTGTGATCCCGATCACCGCCTGCGTCACGCCGACCAACCATGCGGGAGGCCCGCCCTCGACCCAGCCCACCAGATGCACCACGCAGGACAACACGAACGGCCCCGTAATCACCCAAGCGGGCAGCTTCATCGCCCGCCCCGCCAGCGCCCCCACGGCGCCCGCCGCGATCAGGATCAGCCAGTCTGTAAAACTTAACTCCGCCGTCCCGATCACGGCGCCACCCGCACTTCCCACCGCGCCACCGGTGAGGAAAAAGAACGCCAGCGGGATCATCGTCAGGCAAATGATCAGCCGCAAAAGCTGCATGACCGAAACCAGCGCGTCATCCGCCCCGGCCTCCTCCGCCATCACGACCGATTCAATGAAGCCCCCGGGCATCGTTCCAAAGAACGACGTCGCCCGATCCACGCCACCCATCCGGGTCACCGCCCAAAAGGACAGCGCACGCGCCACCGGGATATAGGCCAGCAGCGCCAGCAGACTCGGCCACCAGCGCGTCGCGTCCTCCAACACCTGCGGAGTCATTGCCGTCCCGATCGACACCCCGATCACCGGCACGCAATACCATCGGATGTTTTGCGGAAGCCCCACCGCCTCGCCAAACGGCGCCACCCCACCGATCGCCAGAACCGACGACGCCAAGAGCCCGCCCAGCAACCACGGCAACGGCAATCCAAGCACCAAGCAGATTGCGCCCATCACACCAGCCGCCGCCACCGTCACCCCGGCAGCGCCAAGCTTGTGCGCGCTTACCAATGCGGCGGGCGTTCGTCGCCAAGCACCACGGCGCCCTCAGCCTCCCGATTGGCCTCCCGCTGCATCAGCAGCCGGACCTGAGACTTCAGCGCCGCAATCTCGTTCCCTTGGACGGCGACGACCTGCGATAGCTCGTCGACCACCTTCTCAAGATGCGCAATCTTTTCCTCAAGGGCCTGCATAGCTCTCCGCTAGCGCAATCCGAGCCCCCTGGAAAGCACCACGTATATTCATCTTGGTGAAAATACTCAGATCACGCGACCGCCTCAAAGCGCGGCGGCAGATCGCCCAGCGCCTTCGCCTCGTCAATCGCCGCGCCCAGATCAGTGTCCAACGCCCGGTTCAGCGCCTCAAAGCTCTCGATCACGAAGTACACGGGCTGCACGATGTCGATCCGATACGGCGTTCGCAGAACCTCCATCAGATCGAAATCCCGCATCTCCGCTGCGCCGGACATCGCGTGCTTTAACTCCGAAGGCGACGACACGATCCCCGCCCCATACGCCCGCAAACCATCGGCGGTCCGCATCATCCCAAACTCCACCGTGAACCAGAACAGCCGGAACAATCGCCAGCTATACGGCTTCCCAAGCTCAACCGCGATCTTCCCGAACCGCTCCACGAAATCCGCATAGGCGGGGTCCGTCAACGGCGGGCAATGCCCGAACACCTCGTGAAAAATGTCCGGCTCTTCGATGTAGTCGATATGCTCCGGCCGCCGCAGAAACGTCGCCACCGGGAACCGCCGCTGCGACAACAGCGCAAAGAACTGCGCCGGAGGGATGATCGCCGCCACTCCCTCAACTCCCGCACCAGTCTCACGCCCCAGCGCGGCATCCACGTCGCGGATTTGCGGCACATGCGCCTCGGTAAGCCCCAGCTTTCGCACGCCATCAAAGAACTCCGGCACCACGGCGCCCTCAAGGGTCTTCATCTGCCGCCGGAACAGCGTGCCCCAGGTCTCACTGTCCTGCGCCGTATAGCTAAAACGGCCCTCCGCATCCGGAGTCTTCGAAACATACGTGCTCATGGCGTCTCCTCCTTTGCACGAAGTCTCTCTCAAATCCGGTGAGAAAACCTGCCAAACGGCCCGATCTTGACCTGGAAATCGGATGAATTTCTCAGTATAGATCGATTTATGAAACTAAATGATCAAGAAAAGGCTCTCCTCCGAGAACTCCAACGCGACGCCACCACCCCACTGGCCGAACTCGGCAGCCGCGTCGGCATGGCCCAGTCCACCGTCTGGCGCAAACTGCAAGAGTTCGAGGCGGCAGGCCTCATCCGCGCCCGCGTCGCCCTTCTCGACCCCGCCAAGGCCGGCGCCAAACTCTGCGTCTTCGCCTCAGTCTCGCTAGAGGATCACACCGACGAGGCCGTCCGCGACTTCGCCGCCGTCGTCGCCGCACACCCCGAAATCCTCGAATGCCACGCCGTCAGCGGCACCTCCGACTACATCCTCAAGATCCGCGTCGCCGACGTCGAGGCCTACGACCGCTTCATGACCCACACGCTTCTGCGCAACCGCCACGTCCGCTCGGTCGTCTCAAGCTTCGCCCTGCGCGAGGTGAAATACGCCACCGCCTTGCCCCTGTAACACGTGCGCGGTAGACGGCGCCCGCGACTAGCAAAGGCAAGGGTTCCATGGCGAAGCCCAAAAAAACACCCCGCCCCAAGGCCGAGACGCCCAAGGGGTTCCGCGACTATTTCGGCGCGGACGTGACCGAGCGGCAAGAGATGCTGTCCCGCATCGCCGAGGTCTATCGCCTGTACGGCTTCGAAGCGCTCGAGTCCTCGGCGGTAGAGACGGTCGAGGCCCTCGGCAAGTTCCTCCCCGACGTCGACCGCCCTAACGAAGGCGTCTTCGCCTGGCAGGAAGACGGCGACGGCGACTGGCTCGCCCTCCGCTACGACCTGACCGCGCCCCTCGCCCGCGTCTACGCCCAACACCGCAACGATCTGCCCACGCCCTACCGCCGCTACGCAATGGGGCCGGTGTATCGGAACGAAAAGCCGGGACCGGGAAGGTTTCGGCAGTTTTACCAATGCGACGCGGACACCGTCGGAACGGCGAGCGTCGCGGCGGACGCAGAGATTTGCATGATGCTCGCCGACGCTTTGGAGGCGGTGGGGATTGAGCCCGAACACTACGTAATCCGCGTGAACAACCGGAAGGTCCTGAACGGGGTACTAGAAGTTGCGGGGATGGCCGAGGACGACGAGCGCACGCGCGGAATCGTACTTCGGGCGATCGATAAGCTGGACCGGTTCGGACCGGAGGGCGTGCGGGCGCTTTTGGGTGAGGGTCGGAAAGATGAGAGTGGGGACTTTACTGGGGGTGCTGGACTAGGTGAGGACGCTACCGAAACTCTCATGAAATTCGTTAACGCACGAGCCGGCGCGGCAGAGCAGCTAAGCGCTTGGCTGGAGGCCGAAATGGCTGCGGGACAAGCCGCTTCTCGTATTTCGCGAGCAGTGTTCGCGACCGCGACCGAAGACGGCGAAGCGAAGTTTGTAGAGGCTGATCCGGAGGCAGCATTCTACAGACAGAAAGCCACTCTGGAATACTTGGCGGAGATCGTTGGCGAGTCTAGCGTAGGAAATCGGGGCGTAGAAGAGCTTCAGCAATTCGCCGACCTTTGCGCCGCCCAAGGCTACGGCCCAGACCGCATCGTCATCGACCCCTCCGTCGTCCGAGGCCTCGGCTACTACACCGGCCCCGTCTTCGAAGCCGAACTCACCTTCGAGATCACCGACGACAAAGGCCGCCCCCAGCGCTTCGGCTCCGTCGCTGGAGGGGGGCGCTATGACGACCTCGTCAAGCGCTTCACCGGGCAGGAAGTCCCAGCCACCGGCATCTCCATCGGCGTCGACCGCCTGCTCGCGGCGCTCAAAGCAAAGGGGCGCCTTGGCAGTACGGCGCAAGGCCCCGTCGTCGTCACCGTCATGGACCGCGACCGCATGGCCGACTACCAGGCCATGGCCGCGGAACTCCGCGCCGGCGGTATCCGGGCCGAGGTCTATCTCGCCAACCCCAAGAACTTCGGCAACCAGCTCAAATACGCCGACCGGCGCGGCTCCCCCGCCGCCATCATCGAAGGCGCCGACGAAAAAGCACGCGGCGTCGTCCAGGTCAAAGACCTCATCCTCGGCGCCAGGATCGCCGAGAACGCCGACCTCGCCGAATGGCAGTCCCGCCCCTCACAATACGAAATCCCCCGCGACCAGCTCGTTACCAAGGTGCGAGAGATCCTCGCCGAACACGGCCTCACCTGATGGCAGAGAAGGCGGAGGCGTTAGCGACGGCCACCGCGCTCCTCTCGGCCTTCCAGGCCGCCGGGGCGACGCGGGTGGAGGCGGACATTCTGCAACCCGCCGAGACCCTGCTCGACCTCTACGGCGAAGACATCCGCACCCGCGCCTATGTCACCAATGACCCGGTGAAGGGTGAGGCAATGCTCCGCCCCGACTTCACCGTCCCCGTCGTCCAGATGCACGAAGCGGGCGGCGGCGGCGAGGCCCGCTACACCTATTCAGGCGAAGTCTTCCGCATGCAGGAAGAGGGCTCCGACCGCCCCACCGAATACGTGCAGGTCGGTTTCGAACGCTTCGGCGGCCTGCCCGCGCAGGCGGATGCGGAAGTCTTCGGCCTGTTCCACAGCCTCCTAGCCCCCCGCCACTTCGTCCCCGTCATCGGCGATATCGGCCTGATCCGCGCCGCCATCTCTGGCCTGACCCTATCCGACCGCCGCAAAGCAGCCCTGCTACGCCACCTCTGGCGCCCCACCCGCTTCCGGTCCCTGCTCAAACGCTTCGGCGCGCCGCTTGAGGTGCCCAACGCCAGCGCCTCCCCCGACAGCCCCGAAATCGGACTCCGCTCCCGCGCCGAAGTCGACGCCCGCCGCGCCGCCCTCGAAGAAGAAGCCGCCCAACCGCCCCTCTCGGCGGAAGAAACCGCTATGCTCGAATCCATCCTCTCCTTGCGAGAAGCAGCAGGCAACGCCCTCCAACACCTCGCCGACATCGCCGTCGACCTGACCACCCTCCGCCCCGCCGTCCGCACCTTCGAAGAACGCCTGACAGCCCTTTCCGCCAAAGGCATCCAGGCCGACCGCCTGCCGTTCGAAGCCAGCTACGGCCGGACGTCGATGGAATACTACGACGGCTTCGTTTTCGGCTTCACCGAACCCGCCCGCCCCGACCTGCCCCCCGTCGCAACCGGGGGACGCTACAACGCCCTCACCCGCGCCCTCGGCGGCCACGACGCTACGGGCGCCGTCGGCGGCGTCATCCGCCCGGGCCTTCTGATCGAACTGGGGGGCACATGGCGCTGAAACTCGGCATCCCCTCGAAAGGCCGCCTGAAGGACAAGACGTTCGACTGGTTCTCCGAGCGTGGCGTCGAAATGCAGAGCACCGGCAACGGGCGCGAGTACACAGCCGAGGTCTCCCTCCCCGGCCTAGAACTCGTGATGCTTGCAGCAGGCGAAATCCCCCGCGAACTGCAGTCGGGTCAAATCGACCTAGGCGTCACCGGCATGGACATGATCCGCGAGCGCCTGTGGGACTGGCCCTCAATCGTCCGCGAGGTGGCCCCCCTCGGCTTCGGCCACGCCGACCTCATCATCGCCGTCCCCGACTTCTGGTCCGACGTCGCGACGCTCCACGATTTCGACGCCGCCGCCTCGGCGTTCCGCCGCACCCACGGCCACCGCCTGCGCATCGCCACCAAGTACCACCGCCTCGTCCGCGAATTCCTGCGCGCCGAGGGCGTGGCCGATTACCGCCTCGTCGACAGCCAGGGCGCCACCGAGGGAACCGTCCGCAACCTCAGCGCCGAAGCCATCGCCGACATTACGACAACCGGAGAAACCCTCCGCGCCAACCACCTGCGCCCCCTCGAAGACGGCGTGATCCTGAAAAGCCAGGCCGCCCTTTTTCGCACCCCCCGCGCCAACTGGACGCCGGAGATGCGCACCACGTACACCGCGCTGTGCGAAGCGCTGGACATCGATCCATAGGTACGGAGCCGATTTCTGAGAAGAAATCGTACCGGAAAATTCCATTTTCCGTTTCCGACCCAAGCATCGCCCCCCTTGCCATCCGCGCCCGCACCAGCAATCTGTCCGCCGATGACACTCCTCGACCACGCCCGCTCCGTGCGCGACAACGCCCACGCCCCCTACAGTCGTTTCAAGGTCGGCGCCGCGATCCGCACCCCTGACGGCACTGTCTACACCGGCTGCAATGTCGAGAATGTCGCGTACCCGCAGGGCACCTGCGCCGAAGCAGGCGCTATCGCCGCCATGGTCGCGGGTGGCGCCACCGAGATCACTGAAGTCGCCGTCATCGCCGACAGCCCGACCCCGGTCCCACCCTGCGGCGGCTGCCGCCAGAAGCTCGCCGAATTCGCCAAACCCAACGTCCAGGTCACCATGGCCACCACCGACGGCGCGACACTCACCATGACCGTGGCAGAACTCCTGCCAGGCGCCTTCACCGCCACCCACATGGACCGCACCTGATGGACGCCGCCTCCATTCTCACCCGCCTCCGCACCGGCGAAACGCCGACCGACGACGAAATCCGCTGGTTCTCAAACGGCCTCGCCACCGGCGCCATCTCCGACGCCCAAGCGGGCGCCTTCGCCATGGCCGTCTGCCAGAACGGCCTGGGCAAAGAGGGCCGCGTCGCCCTCACCGCCGCCATGCGCGACACCGGCAAAACGCTAGACTGGGCCCTGCCCGGCCCCGTCGCCGACAAGCACTCCACCGGCGGCATCGGCGACTGCGTGTCTCTCCTCCTCGCGCCAATCCTCGCCGAAGCAGGCGTCTACGTCCCCATGATCTCGGGCCGCGGCCTCGGCCACACCGGCGGCACGCTCGACAAGCTCGAAGCCATCCCCGGCTTCAAAGTCGATCAACCCGAAGACACCTTCCGCAAGATCGTCGAAGACGTCGGCTGCGCCATCGTCTCGGCCTCGCCCGACCTCGCGCCCGCCGACAAACGCCTCTACGCCGTCCGCGACGTCACCGGCACCGTCCCGAGCGTCGACCTCATCACCGCGTCGATCCTGTCCAAGAAACTCGCCGCCGGGCTCGAAACCCTTGTCCTCGACGTCAAATGCGGCTCCGGCGCGTTCATGCAGACCCCGGACGACGCCAGCACCCTGGCCGAAGCTCTCGTCTCCACCGCCAACGCCGCCGGGTGCAAAACCGCTGCCCTCATCACCGAGATGGACCAACCCCTGTGCCCCGCCGTTGGTAACGCCCTCGAAGTCGCCCACGTGATGGAGGCGCTGACCAACCCCAAAAACACCCGTCTAGTGCGCGTCACCGTCGTCTTGTGTGGAGAGATTCTGGCCCTCGCCAAAATGGCCTCCTCCCCCGAGGCGGGCTACGCCATCGCCGACCGCATGCTCACCGACGGCCGCGCCTTGAGCCGCTTTGGGCGCATGGTCGCCGCTCAGGGCGGCCCCACGGACTTTGCCGAGAACTGGAAGGCCCACCTGTCGTCCGACACACCCGTGGTGCAAGAGGTCCGCGCCCCCGCGACAGGCCGGGTCGCCGCCATCGACGCCGCCGCCATCGGACGCGCCGTCGTACACCTGGGCGGAGGCCGCCTGCGCGACGGCGACGACATCGACCACCGCGTCGGCTTCACTGGCCTGCCGCAGATCGGCGCGCAAGTCACCAAGGGCGATCCCATCGCCCAGATCCACGCCCGCGACGAAGGCGAGGCGAAGCAGGCCGCCAAGGCTCTTCTCGCCGCCTACTCCCTTACCGATGACACCGTAGAGACCCCGCCGCTCATCTACGAACGGATCGGCCCATGAGCCGCGCGTTCCTCGTCGTGATGGACTCCGTCGGGTGCGGCGGCGCCCCCGACGCCGACGCCTTCTTCAACGACGGTACCCCCGACACCGGCGCCAACACCCTCCTCCACATCGCCGAGGCCTGCGCGTCAGACCGGGCCAACGAAGGCCGCACCGGCCCTCTGCGCCTCCCGAACCTCGACCGCCTCGGGCTCGGCGCCGCGATCCACCTCGCCTGCGGCCAACACGCCCCCGGCCTCGACGCCACGCCGGAAGGTCTCTGGGGCGCGGCCACCGAGGTGTCCAAGGGCAAAGACACCCCCTCGGGCCACTGGGAACTCGCTGGGGTCCCCGTCCCATGGGACTGGCACACCTTCCCCAACACCGAACCCGCCTTCCCGCCCGAGATCACCGCCGAGGTCTGCCGCCTCGCAGGCACCGACGGCATCCTGGGCAACCGCCACACCTCCGGCACCGTCGCCATCGACGACTTCGGCGCCCGCCACGTCGAAACCGGCTGGCCCATCTGCTACACCTCCGTCGACAGCGTCTTTCAGATCGCCGCGCATGAAGACTACTTCGGCCTCGACCGCCTCCTGTCCCTCTGCCAGGGCCTCGCCCCCACACTCCACGCCCTCCGCGTCGGCCGCGTCATCGCCCGCCCCTTCGTCGGCGAACCCGGCGCCTTCAAGCGCACCGCCAACCGCCGCGACTTCGCCATCGCGCCCCCGGCGCCAACCCTCTGCGACTGGGCCAAGGCGGCCGGGCGCGACGTCCACGCCGTGGGCAAGATCGGCGACATCTTCTCCATGCGCGGCATCGACGACGTCCGCAAAGGCCGCGACGCCGACCTCATGACCCACCTCATCGACCGCGTCGAACACGCCCGCGACGGCAGCCTCACCTTCGCCAATTTCGTCGAATTCGACAGCGAATACGGCCACCGCCGCGACGTCTCGGGCTATGCCCGGGCGCTGGAATGGTTCGACGCCTGCCTCCCCCGCCTCACCTCGGGCCTGCGCGACGGCGACCTGATGCTCTTCACCGCCGACCACGGCAACGACCCCACCTGGATCGGCACCGACCACACGCGCGAACGCGTCCCCGTCGTCGGCACAGGCGTCGGTCCCCGCGCCCTCGGCCACATCGCCTTCAAAGATGTCGCCGACATCATCGCCACACACCTCGACATAAAGGCCCCCGCATGAGCTGGCGCGATTTCCCCAAGGTCGAACTCCACCTCCACCTCGAAGGCGCCGCCCCGCCCGCCTTCATCCGCGGCATGGCCGCCGAGAAAAATGAAGACCTCTCAGGGATCTTCACCGAAGACGGCAGCTACGCCTACCGCGACTTCTGGCACTTTATCGACGTCTACGCCGCCGCCGCATCGGTCATCCAGACACCCGAAGACTTCCACCGCCTCACCCGCGCCGTGCTGGCGGAAAGCGCGGCCAACGGCGTGGTCTACAGCGAAACCTTCCTCTCGCCCGACTTCTGCGGCGGGCGTGATGTCGGCGCATGGAAAGACTACCTCGCCGCCATCCGCGACGCCGCAGACGAAGCCGAACGCGAAGATGGCATCACCCTGCGCGGCGTCGTCACCGCTATCCGCCATTTCGGCCCGGACAAGGCCCGCGAAACCGCCCTCTGCGCCGCCGAAACCGCCGGAGATTGGCTCGTCGGCTTCGGCCTCGCGGGGGACGAGAAAGCAGGCGAACCGCAAGACTTCGCCTGGGCCTTCGACTGCGCCCGCGAAGCGGGCCTCGGCCTGACCGTCCACGCAGGCGAATGGCGAGGCCCCGAAAGCGTGCAGAACGCCCTCGACCTCAAGCCAACCCGCCTCGGCCACGGCGTCCGCGCCATCGAAGACCCCGCCCTCGTCGACCGCCTCGCCGAAGACGGCATCGTCCTCGAAGTCTGCCCAGGCTCCAACGTCACCCTCGGCGTCTACCCCTCGCTCGACAAACACCCCATCGCCAAGCTCCGCGAGGCTGGCGTCCCCGTCACCATCTCCACCGACGACCCGCCCTTCTTCCACACCACCATGACACAGGAATTCGAAGGCCTCGACCGAACCTTCGGCTGGGCCGAAGACGACTTCGCCGCCCTCAACGAAACGGCCCTCAACGCTGCCTTCTGTGACGACACCACCCGCACCAAAATCGCCAAAAAGCTGGAGCGCCCATGAAAGATCACCTGACCATCGTCGATCACCCTCTGATCCAGCACAAACTCACCATCATGCGCGAGTCCGGGACGTCCACGTCCAAATTCCGCCGCCTCCTGCGCGAGATCAGCCAGCTCCTCGCCTACGAGGTCACCCGCGATTTGCCCATGGGCACCAAGACCATCCAGACGCCCCTGACCACGATGGAGGCCCCCGTCGTCGAAGGCCGCAAACTCGCGCTGATCTCGATCCTCCGTGCGGGGAACGGGTTGCTGGATGGCATGCTCGAACTGATCCCCTCGGCCCGCGTCGGGTTCGTCGGCCTATACCGCGACGAGGAAACGCTGAAGCCGATCCAGTACTACTACAAGGTCCCCGAAAACCTCGAAGATCGCCTCGTCATCGTCGTCGACCCGATGCTTGCCACAGGCAACTCATCCGCCTCAGCCATCGACCTCGTCAAAGCATCAGGCGCCACAAACATCGTCTTCCTCTGCCTCGTCGCCGCCCCCGAAGGCGTCGCCCGCATGAAAGAGGCCCACCCCGACGTCCCCGTCGTCACAGCCGCCCTCGACGAAAACCTCAACGACCTCGGCTACATCGTCCCCGGCCTCGGCGATGCCGGAGACCGCATGTTCGGCACGAAGTAGGCCCCATCTGCCTCCAACACGCGACGCGCAGGCTGCGCTTCCAGAGCACCGAGCGTGTTCTGCAAAGACTGCCCCCCGCAGCCGTAGGGACCCTCCGAAGTACCGCCCTCCATCCAAATGCGTGGGGGGGGTATCACGTCGTAACCGGCACTAATGGTGGGATGTTTGCCCACCCAACGTATTACTTAACCGTCCGTATAACCTGGTGTTGGGTGGGAATTGTGCCCACCGCCCCAGAGAAATGACCAACAGGTA
>JBCCXY010000104.1:0-14571 GCA_039190895.1 Pseudomonadota bacterium
CTGGGGGGCTGGCCCCCCAGTTGCGCGACGCCGACCAGGCGGCGCAACCCCTACTGATTGATCTTCGCTTCCAAAGCGTCGATCCGCGCCTGCAGCGCCGCGTTCTCTTCCCGCGCCTTCTGCGCCATCGTGCGCGCCGCGTCGAACTCTTCCCGCGTCACGAAATCCCGGTCGGCGAGCCAGCGGTCGATCACCCCCTTCATCGCCGTCTCAGCCTCTTCCCTCGCGCCCTGGGCCACACCCATCGCGTTGGTCATCAGTTGCGAGACATCCTCAAGAAGTTTGTTCCGGCTTTGCATATCGCGGCTCCTTATCACGTCCCTGATATATGGCCGCAAATCCCGCCCGCGCAAGGTTGACAAAGCTCCCCGCCCAGATCACGCCTCGCCCCATGCTGCTCGCCATCCCCTTCCCCGAGATCGGCCCCGACCTGTTCTCTATCCAGATCGGCGGCTTCACACTCGCCCTGCGCTACTACGCGCTGGCCTACATCATCGGGATCCTGATCGGCTATGTCATGGTG
The DNA here is from genome assembly GCA_039190895.1 of Pseudomonadota bacterium. Lineage (GTDB taxonomy): Bacteria > Pseudomonadota > Alphaproteobacteria > Rhodobacterales > Rhodobacteraceae > Ovoidimarina. The sequence continues at coordinate 524 of JBCCXY010000104.1, forward strand.
CGGCGCCTCGTCAGCCACGACGACATCTTTCCCAGCGCTCCGCCCATGTCCAAGGACCAGGTGGAGGAGCTCCTGACCTGGATCGTCCTCGGCATCATCCTGGGTGGTCGGTTGGGCTTCGTCCTGTTCTACCAGCCCGCCTACTACCTCTCGAACCCGCTAGAGATCCTCTACATCTGGCAAGGCGGCATGGCCTTCCACGGCGGCATGCTCGGTGTCGCCGCGGCGCTGATCCTGTTCGCCCGCAAACACAACGCCCCGCTTTTGCAGATCTCCGACTGCCTCGCCCTCGCCACGCCACCGGGCCTCTTCCTGGGCCGCGTCGCGAACTTCATCAATGCCGAGCTCTGGGGCCGCCCCACCGACGCCCCCTGGGGCGTTATCTTCCCGGGCGTCCCCGCGCAGGATTGCCCTGATGTGGTTGGCCTTTGCGCCCGCCACCCCTCGCAACTCTACGAAGCCGTCCTCGAAGGAATCGTCCTGGGCGCCATCCTCCTTTGGCTCGCCTACCGGACCAACACGCTCAAACGCCCCGGCCAACTCGCCGGCACGTTCCTCGCCGGCTACGGCGCCGCCCGCTTCATCGTCGAATTCTTCCGCCAGGCCGACGCCCAATTCATCACGCCCGACAACCCGTGGGGCCACGTCATCGGCATCGGCCCTTTCGGCATCACCATGGGCCAGCTCTTGTCGCTTCCAATGGTCATCCTCGGTCTCGCCCTGATCGCCTGGGCCCGGCGCCGCGCTTGGGCCCGCTAGCCGACATCCTCGCCGCCCGCATCCGGGCAACGGGGCCGATCATGCTCTCCGACTACATGGCCGAGTGCCTGACACACCCGACCCATGGCTACTACACAAACCGCGACCCCCTCGGCTCGGCAGGAGATTTCACCACAGCCCCCGAAATCAGCCAGATGTTCGGCGAACTCCTCGGCCTCGCCCTCGCCAAATCCTGGCTCGACCAGGGCGCCCCGTCACCCATCACCCTCGCCGAACCGGGCCCCGGGCGCGGCACGCTCATGGCCGACATCCTCCGCGCCACCCGCTCCGTCCCCGGCTTCCACGCCGCCGCCCGCGTGACCCTCATCGAAGTCTCCCCAACTCTCCGCACCCGCCAGGCAGAAGCCCTGCGCGGCCACGCCCCAACATGGCTCAACACCCTCGACGCCCTGCCCACCGACACCCCCCTCTTCCTCATCGCCAACGAATACTTCGACGCCCTCCCCATCCGCCAGTTCCGCCGCTCCGGCACCGGCTGGTCCGAACGCATGGTCGGCCTCACAGGCGGCGCGCTTTCCTTCGGCTGGTCCCCACCCGCCCCCATCGCATCCCTCCCCGACGCCGCGCAGGACGGGGACATCGTCGAACGCAACGCCCCCGCCGAGGCCCAAACCGCCGCCATCGCCCAGCGCATCTCGGCCAACGGCGGGGCGGCCCTGATCATCGACTACGGCGACTGGCGCTCCCTCGGCGACACGTTCCAGGCCGTCCGCAACCACGACCCCGTTGACCCCCTGTCCGACCCCGGCACCGCCGACCTCACCGCCCACGCCGCCTTCGAACCCCTCGCCACCGCCGCCACCGGCGCGGGCGCCTCCGTCACCCAGATGACCACCCAAGGCATCCTCCTCGAACGCCTCGGCATCACCCCCCGCGCCCAAGCACTGGCGAAAAACCTCACCGGAGACGCCCTGAACAGCCACATCGCCGCCCACCGCCGCTTGACCCACCCCGACGAAATGGGTCACCTCTTCAAAGCTATCGCGATCCACCCGATGAACACCCCACCGCCCCCAGGCTTCGACCCATGACGCTCGAACTCCTGACCTCGCCCGCTTTGTCCGGCACGACCCACGCCTTCTTCACCCGCAAGGGCGGGGCGTCCTCGGGCATCTTTGAGGGGCTGAACTGCGGCACCGGCTCCACCGACCAGACCGAAACGGTCGAGATCAACCGCGCCCGCGTCGCCGACGCGATGCACGTCGAAAGACACCACTTGGTCACGGTGCACCAGACCCACTCCGCCGACGTGGTCACCCTCGACGCCCCGCCTACGTCGCCCAAGCCGAAAGCCGACGGCATTGTCACCGCGACCCCCGGCCTCGCCCTGGCGATCCTCACGGCAGACTGCGAACCCGTCCTCTTCTCGGACCCAACCGCCGGGGTGATTGGCGCGGCCCACGCCGGATGGAAAGGCGCGATGACGGGCATCCTCGAAGCCACCCTCGACGCGATGGAAGCCGCAGGCGCCACCCGCCCCAACATCTCTGCCGTCATCGGCCCGACGATCAGCCAACGCGCCTACGAAGTCGGCCCCGAATTCTTCGACCGCCTCACCGCGGACGACCCCGACACCACCCGCTTCTTCGCGGGCGGCAAGGGCGACAGGATGCACTTCGACCTGCCATCCTACGGCCTCCACCGCCTCCGCGCGGCGGGCGTGGGGCACGCCGAATGGACCGGCCACTGCACCTACTCCGACCCCTCACGGTTTTTTTCATACCGTCGCAGCGTTCACGCAAAAGAGGCGGACTACGGTCGCCTCATCGCTGCCATCCGCCTCTGATTCGCCGCTAACCCCCGGATTTCGTGTCGAAACTGTGGCACAACCGTAGGACAGGTCACAGACGACACCCCCACGCCACAGCCAGTCACCCGGCTTGGACCATTCCGGCCCCACGCCAAAAATCACCGCTATTCAATACCTTGTTCACCAATCTCGGCCACACAGAGGGTGATCGTTCTCAAATCGTGGACGGTTTGTAGAAAAATCGTGATCCGCCCAACCCCTGCCGCAAATCGCGGGCACCTATGGGGCAACCGGCGGGCGCAAGCCCAAACGGTCAAAGGAGATAAAGACCGAGATGCAACAGGCGAAGACAGTCAAGAAGCGCTGGCTGGCATCAGCGATCAAGGCGGCGAACGCACAGCCGGTCGCGATGCCCTGGCAGTGCCGCAGGCAGCAGTCCTCATCGAGCATTGTGCGGGAAACTCCCGCCCAACACGGGTCCGACGTCGTGCGGGCCTGATCAATAAACTCCATCGTGTTCAAACACCTCGGCGGCTCGACCCAGAGCCGCCTTTTTTGTGGCGATTCGGGCGCCAATCCGGCGCCAACGTGATACCGTCCGTCCGGGCGAAACAAACCGCCACGCTTATCCGACATTAGCTGGGCTTTTTTGGCAAATCTTTCGAAGCTTTTGACAATGCGGATCGGGTTCCGGCACTGTGCGCAGCGTCGAAGAAAAAATTATCGTAACCAGTCCCTCTGCATGGAGACAATCGGTGGGGGCCGATTGCAGATGTGACCAGACCGAAAGGTGTGATCGCATGAGTAACCCGTTGCGGATGTCCGCAAATTCTTCCAATTCCTCCGTCACCCGACGTCATAAGCCGTGGACCGTCCGCTCCGGCGGTGGCTCGCAGTCGCCCATGGCACAAAGCGTGCCGCTGACGCGCCGCTATCAGGTGATGTGGCAGGACGACGACGGAGATATTCAAGACTTCATGCGCATCGGCCCCGCCATGCCGATCTTCGAAGATGCCTTCAGCGCATTCGCCCATGGCGCAATCATCTCAACCACCGAAGGTCCGGTGGCTGTTGAGGATCTTTTGCCCGGTATGAACATCGAAACCGCCTCCGGCGAGGTCGAGGTTCTGCGCTGGATCGGCTCGATCACCATCGTTCCGGGTGCCCCGCAATCGGGGGGGGAGCCGCAGCGCCTCTACCGCATCGCCGCCGACACCTTCGGCCTCGGTCGCCCGTCGCTGGACGTGACGCTCGGGCCCTCGGCGCGCCTGATGAATCGCGACCCCGCCATTCGCGCCGCCCTCGGCACCGAGGCTGCACTGGCGCCCGTCAGCACCTTCGCCGACGGCGTGAACGTGATTGAGCTCAGCCCAGTGTCACCCGTCCGCGTGTACCACCTGCATTTCGACCGCCACCACGTGATCAAGGTCGGCGGGGTCGAGGTTGAAAGCTATCACCCGGGCGCCGACGCACACTACTCCATGAGCCAGGAAATGCGCGAGATCTTTCTAGGCATGTTCCCCCACGTCGCCACGATGCAGGGCTTTGGCCGCGTGCTCTGGCCGCGGTTCGAGACGCAGGACACGGGCGAAATCGAAATCGTCTAGTCCAGCCGCAGGGCCGGAAAATGGGATTTTCCGGTACGATTTCTCCCAGAAATCGTCTTCGCAGGAAAGGTAGCGCGAGGCGCGGAAGGTTTACGCCGTCCGCGCCAGCCGCTCTTCCAGCACGTCGAACGGCACACCGGGCTCCACATTGGCCGCCCGGATCACCAGCGATGTCTTCACCGACGCCACATTATCCGCCGCCGTCAAATCCTCCGTCAGGAACGTTTGAAAGGTCGACAGATCCGGCGCCGCGCATTTCAGGATGAAATCCACCTCGCCGTTCAGCATGTGGCACTCGCGAACCAGCGGCCACTCCCGGCACTTCGCCTCGAACGCTGAAAGATCCGCCTCCGCCTGACTTGTGAGGCCGACCATCGCAAAGACCTGCACCTCGAACCCCAGCGACCGCGCGTCAACCTGCGCGTGGTAGCCCGAGATGTACCCATCCTCCTCCAGCGACCGAACGCGCCGCAGACACGGCGGGGCCGAGATCCCGACCCGTCGCGCCAACTCCACATTTGTCATCCGACCGTCCCCCTGCAATTCTGCAAGGATCTTGCGGTCGATGTCGTCCAGCTTGTGGCCGACCATGAACACCTCCCAGATTTTTGCGAAATTTACCGAAACTCTCCCGCGCGCGCAACATTCTTTCTCATTTGTGCCAGTTTATTACTCACTTTATTGAGACCGCCGCCCCCTTTCAGCGGGCCCTCATCAGGCGTATATCCACGGAACCGCGACATCAGGGGGCAAGGCATGGCCGACAGCACGCACACGAAGGTTCTGATCATCGGCTCCGGCCCGGCAGGCTACACCGCCGCCGTCTATGCCAGCCGCGCCATGTTAGAGCCGATGCTCGTCCAGGGCATCCAGCCGGGCGGCCAGCTCACCATCACGACGGAGGTTGAGAACTGGCCGGGCGACACCGAAGTCCAGGGCCCCGACCTCATGGTCCGCATGGAAGAGCACGCCCGCGCCGTCGGTACCACGATCATCTCCGACCACATCCGCGACCTGAACCTCTCCGCCCGGCCGTTCACCGCAACGGGGGACAGCGGCACGACCTACACTGCCGACGCCGTGATCCTCGCGACCGGGGCTCAGGCCAAATGGCTCGGCCTGCCGTCGGAAGAGGCGTTCAAGGGCTTCGGCGTCTCGGCCTGCGCCACCTGCGACGGGTTCTTCTATCGCGACAAAGAGGTCGTCGTGATCGGCGGCGGCAACACCGCCGTGGAAGAGGCGCTGTTCCTCACGAAATTCGCCTCCAAGGTCACCCTGATCCACCGCCGGGATGAGTTGCGCGCCGAGAAGATCCTGCAGCACCGCCTCCTCAAGCACGAGAAGGTCGAAGTCCTGTGGAACCACACCCTTGATGAGGTTCTGGGCACCGACATGCCCAAAGGCGTCGACGCCATCCGCGTCAAGCACACCGAAACCGGCGCCACGTCAGAGATCCCCTGCGCGGGCGTTTTCATCGCCATCGGCCACGCGCCCTCGTCCGAACTCGTCGCCGACACGCTAGAGCTTCACAACGGCGGCTACGTCGTCACCCAGCCGGACTCCACCGCCACCTCGATCCCCGGCGTCTTCGCCGCAGGCGACATCACCGACCACCTCTACCGGCAGGCTGTGACGTCGGCAGGCATGGGCTGCATGGCCGCCCTCGAAGCCGAACGCTTCCTCGCCGAAGCCGAACAGGCGGACGAGACCCTAAGCGCCGCCGAGTAACCGTTAAAACTTGAACAACGCGCCACAAGGCCGCCATGGGCCCGCCCACCGGGCGCCCCATCCTCGCGGCCTTACTGTGAATGTACGCGATCACAAGACATCTCTCGACGGCGCACTGCGACCGGAATGAGAGTGGAGGTCGCCACGTCGCCGGGCGACCTCCGAATGTCTTGTTTGCTCCAGCCTCTCATCCGACCGAAATCGGCGGATACCTTTTACACACACGCAGCGGAACAACCCGCTTGGAACCCACTCAAGGCTGGCACGCAACAGTCCAACCAAAGAGAACTCATGACTACGCGCCGGCCATCACACACCTTGCCGACGGAACCATTTAAAGCTGCACTAGTGAATAAGAAATACTAATCCGAAATTAGCTGCTGTAATTCCGGTTGTCAAGGCCCTTGGCCTCCGGCGCCTCCGCCCATCCAGCCCAATTATTGGGGGCATGACGCGCCGCATACACAGGATCTTGTGCCAACTCCTCATGAGCGGCCTTCAAATGGCGTGCGGGGATCTGCGGAAACAAATGGTGTACCAAATGGTAACAATCGTTCCGCGGAAAGAACATCAGCCGAAGCGGCGCCACAACCGGAACGTTCCTTGAGGCCATCAGCTCATCATCCGATCCGACAAGCCCCGCATGGTCGATGCAATCCGTCCAGAAGTTCAGCGTCGGATAGACGAAAAACCACGGCATCAGCACCATCAGCAGACCCGTCAGCGGCGCAATCGCCGTCACCGCGATCATGAGGCCAAGCAGGCTCATCCGCAGCCAGAAATACACCGGCCCATCCGCCCGTGACAGACTGATCCCCGTGTAAGCCCCCAGATGCCGACCCAGCAACGGCGCCACGAACAGCCGCAACACCATGCCTGCCGTCAGCTTCTCGTGCAGGCGGAACTTCTCAATGACGGCAAACTCTTCGTCGTGCTCGTAATCGCCAAGATGCGAATGATGCGACAGGTGATCGTCGCGATATTCCTTAAAGCTCTTCGCAAGGATCGCCGTGCACACCCGACCGATGCGCGTGTTCTCGGCCCGGTCGCTGACGAAACTCGCATGCGAGCACTCGTGAACGATGTTGTTGATCCCCCGCAGGCGCGTCCCGATGAACAGCATCAAACCGGCAACACCCAGCCCGCTCCACAGGGTAAGCGGCTGCTGCAGCAGCAGATGCCCCCCGTAAATCGCGGCCAAAATCAGCGCAACATACACGCTGACAACCAACCACCCCCGCAAAGCCGAGTAGCGCTCCAACCCCATAAATCGGCGCACAAATGTGCGGCGCAACACATTATCTGGCATGATCCACCCAGTATTTTTCGACAGCCCACCTACCGAAATAGACCATACATTCAAAAAGGGAAGATTGTTTCTTGTCGCATATTAATTCGTCATCAGTTGATCTAATATTCAAAGAGACCTATTTCACAGAAACTGGCGCCAACCGCCGCCGAGGGCTAAGTTACCCACAATCCGGTTAAGCAGGACTAATCTGAAAAAAGAAAAGAAATATGGAATTTGACTACGATGCCCTTACGGCACTCACCGCAGTCGTACGGGAAGGCCGATTCGACGAGGCCGCCAAGTCGCTGAACGTGACCCAATCGGCGGTCAGCCAGCGACTCAAGCAGCTGGAAGAGAGGGTGGGCACCGTCCTCGTCGTCCGCGGGCGCCCCTGCGTCCCGACCGAGGCGGGGCTTCAACTTTGCCGCCATGTTGAACAGGTCGCGCTCCTCCAGCACGAGGTCAGCAGCCGCATGCGCGCCCTCTCGGGCGAAGACAGCGCCGAGGCTGCGACGATCCGCATCTCGGCCAACAACGACAGCCTCGCGACATGGTTCCCCCACGTGGTCCGCCGCGCAGCGGATGAGCTTCAGATTCGCTTCGACCTCCTCCCCGACGATCAGGAGCACACCGAACAAAAGCTCAAAAGCGGCGACGCGCTTGCCGTCGTGACCTCCAGCGAAGAGGCGGTGCAGGGCGCCCGACGAATCTCACTCGGCTGCATGGACTATCTCGCCGTCGCAACGCCCGAGGTCGTCGAAAGGTACTTCGCCAACGGCGTGACCATCGACGCCGTAGAGGCCGCACCCTGCCTCGCCTTCGACCGCAAGGACACCATCCAGGAACAATGGATGATGCTCGCCTTCGGCGAAGCCCGTCGCCCGTCCACCCACTTCGTCCCGTCCTACGAAGGCTACCTCGCGTGCTGCCTCAACGGCACGGCCTGGGGCCTCGTCCCCAGCCTCGCCATCGCGAAAGAGCTGAAGAACGGCGACCTCATCGAACTGACCCCAGGCAAATCCGTCCGCGTCTCCCTCCACTGGCAGGCCAGCACCCACTCTGGCGAAATCCTCCGCCGCCTCGGCGACCTCGTCCTCGACGTCGCCAAAGAACATCTGCTCCCCGACGGCTTCCGCGCGGAATAATGTACGCTTTGACAAAGGGCCGCGACTTGGCGAATGACTGGCCCGGCAACCGGCCGCTCAAGACATCGGCCTTGAGATGCAACCTCTCAACAAAGCCCGACGACCCGTGAAGAAACTCCTCATTCTGCAACTCCGGCCGGAAACCGACGCCAGCGACGAAGAGTACGCTGCAATCCTGTCAAAGTGCGAGATGTCGCCCGAGCAAACGCACCGGATCCGAGTTGACCAGGAAGACATCCCAACAGATCTGGACGTGACCGATTTTGCCGCCGTCATCGTCGGCGGTGGTCCAGGCTGCGTCAGTGACGCGCCGGAACGGAAGAGCGCGACAGAAGCGCGGATTGAACGGCAGATCATGGGGTTGATGCCGCAAATCGTACAAAACGACCATCCCTTCATGGGCTGCTGCTACGGCCTCGGCATCCTTGCCCATCACTTGGGAGGGGACGTCAGCAAGGACCGATATGGTGAACCCGTCGGAACGTCGTCCTGCAGGCTGACACCGGACGCAGAGGAGGATCCGCTTCTGGCAGGGCTCGACGCGAAGTTCGACGTTTTCGTCGGACATAAGGAAGCTGTCCAAAGCGTGCCTGCCGACACGGTTCATCTCGTCAGGTCTGAAGCCTGCCCGGTACAGATGATCCGCTACGGCCAGAACGTATACGCAACCCAGTTCCACCCCGAGGCGGACGCAAACGACTTTGAAACCCGCATTCGCATCTACCGCAACCATGGATACTTCCCGCCGGAAGACGCGGACCGGCTCATCGCAGAATGTCATGCGGCGGATGTGACCGTGCCAGGGGAAATCCTCCGACGGTTCGCCGCAAGATACTGCTGACATCTTGGAACCGTTTCCTTAGCCTATTGGTTGTGAAGCAAATTTGGGTGCGGCGGGTTACGGGCGGACTGCTCTGAATTTCGAGACGAGCACCTCAAGCACCGGGAGTGCAATCCATGTCGCGTGCGTCCCCATCGTTCACACTCGGTGTTGAGGAAGAATACCTTATTGTCGACGCCGAGACGCTGGACCTCGTCACCGTTCCGAAGGACCTGATGGATGCCTGCATCGATCAACTCGGACAAAAGGTCAGCCCGGAGTTTCTTAGGTGTCAGATCGAAGTTGGCACAGGCGTCTGTGCAAACGTCGCCGAAGCGCGCGATGATCTGGCCAATCTCAGAAAGACGGTGAAACAGGTTTGCAACGAATTCGGCCTTGAACCAATTGCCGCGTCAACGCACCCGTTCGCGGCGTGGCAAGAGCAAAAGCCAACCAAAAAAGAGCGCTATCAGGAACTGGAAAAAGACCTTGCCGCCGTGGCGCGCCGCATGTTGATTTGCGGAATGCATGTCCATGTTGGGATCGACGATGACGATCTTCGCATTGATCTGTTAAACCAGTTTTCCTATTTCCTGCCCCACCTTCTGGCGTTCTCCACGTCGTCACCTTTTTGGGAAGGGCATTTGACGGGGCTGCATTCCTACCGGCTCACCGTTTTTGACAATTTGCCCAGAACGGGATTGCCCCCGGTATTCTCAAGCTATTCAGAGTATAATCGCTCGATAAACACGATAATCGATGCCGGTATTGTCGAGGATGCCACCAAGTTCTGGTGGGACGTGCGTCCGTCCGCGCCATTTCCAACGCTTGAGGCTCGCATTTGCGACATGATGCCAAGGCTCAATCACACAATTGCAATTACTGCATTAACGCAGAGTATTTTCAGGATGCTGTTTGAACTTCGCCGCAAAAACCAGCGGTGGCGGCTTTATGAGCGGTTTCTGGTCGAAGAAAACCGCTGGCGCGCACAACGTTATGGTCCAACCGAGGGCTTGATTGACTATGGCAGGGGTCAGATCGTGCCGATAGATGAATTATTGGAAGAGCTCATCGAACTCGTAAAACCCCACGCCAATGAATTGGGTTGCTTGGCCGATGTGGAAGGTTTGCGAAACATCTTGAAAGAGGGAACAAGCTCGCAACGGCAGGCATCCGTTTTTCGCAACGCAAAAGGCGATGGCGCTGACGACGACGAAGCTCTGAGGGAAGTTGTGCGCTCCCTGATCCGGGAATTCGAACAGGACCTTTGAGACTGCCGACACTCGCGAACACCGGGCCGTGTTGAACCTGGCCGTTTGTCGTTGAGTGTCTCCGGCTTTTCCCAAATCAAACCGGCCCGATCGGTGTGAGAAGGTCAGCATCACGACAGCGTTTCCAGACGCGGCACAATAGGTGTAGCAGGCACTGTTAGTAATGCGCGACCCGCCTTCGCATCCCACGCAAGAATTCGGGTCTCCAACACGTACTTCTATATTTTGATTTAAAATCAATGCCTTAAAATGGTCCCCATGGGGACCGCTCTAAAATTGTCCAATCTCTCCCCGCCGCCTTGCCTTCCACACCCCCAAGGTCTACGCCGCCCCCCAACACCCAGACCCCAGCGGAGCCGACCCGTGCAGATCCCCAACCACGCCCCCATCCCCGAGCTCTTCGTCTCCTACGAAAGTGCCCTCAAACTAAAGGCCGAGGCCGCCGAGTTACCCTCGTGGGACCTCTCCCCCCGCCAGATCTGCGACCTCGAACTCCTCATGAACGGCGGCTTCCACCCCCTCAAGGGCTTCCTCTCCCAAGACGACTACACCTCCGTCGTCGACACCATGCGCCTCACCGACGGCACCCTCTGGCCCATGCCCATCAACCTCGACGTCAGCCAGGACTTCGCCGACAGCATAGCCGAGGGTCAAGACATCGCGCTCCGCGACCGTGAGGGCGTCATCCTCGCCATCATGTCCATCACCGACAGATGGACCCCCAACAAATCCCACGAGGCCACCCACGTCTTCGGCGCCGACGACCCCGCCCACCCTGCCGTCAACTACCTCCACCACAGCGCGGGCCCCGTCTACTTGGGCGGCCCCATCACCGGCATCCAGCAGCCCGTCCACTACGACTTCAAGATGCGCCGCGACACGCCGAACGAGCTTCGCGCCTTCTTCCGCAAGCTCGGCTGGCGCCGCGTCGTCGCCTTCCAGACACGCAACCCCCTCCACCGCGCCCACCAGGAACTCACCTTCCGCGCCGCGAAAGAGGCCGCCGCCAACCTCCTGATCCACCCCGTCGTCGGCATGACCAAACCGGGCGACGTCGACCATTTCACTCGCGTCCGCTGCTACGAGGCGGTGCTAGACAAATACCCAGCCGCCACGACGACGATGAGCCTCCTGAACCTCGCCATGCGCATGGCCGGCCCGCGCGAGGCCGTCTGGCACGGCCTCATCCGCAAGAACCACGGCTGCACGCATATGATCGTGGGCCGCGACCACGCGGGACCGGGCAAGAACTCCGCCGGAGACGATTTCTACGGCCCCTACGACGCGCAAGAGATGTTCCGGAAACACGAGGACGAAATCGGCATCGAAATGGTCGACTTCAAACACATGGTCTACGTCCAGGAACGCGCCGAGTACCAACCGGCGGACGAGGTTGCCGACGACATGACCGTTCTCAACATCTCCGGCACCGAACTCCGCCGCCGCCTGCGCGAGGGGCTGGAGATCCCCGAATGGTTCTCCTTCCCCGAGGTCGTGGCCCAGCTCCGCCGCCGCTACCCGCCCCGCTCACAGCAGGGGTTCACCGTGTTCTTCACCGGCCTCTCCGGCTCCGGTAAATCCACCATCGCCAACGCGTTGATGGTCAAACTGATGGAGATGGGCGGCCGCCCCGTCACCCTGCTCGACGGCGACATCGTCCGCAAAAACCTGTCTTCCGAGTTGGGTTTCTCGAAAGAGCACCGCGACCTTAACATCCGCCGCATCGGCTACGTCGCGTCCGAGATCACGAAGAACGGCGGCATCGCCATCTGCGCCCCCATCGCCCCTTACGACACCACCCGCCGCGCGGTCCGCGAAGAGATCGAAGCCTACGGCGCCTTCGTCCTCGTCCACGTCGCGACGTCCCTGGAGGAATGCGAACGCCGCGACCGCAAGGGCCTGTATAAACTCGCCCGCGAAGGCAAAATCCCCGAGTTCACGGGTATCTCCGACCCCTACGACATCCCCGAAACCCCCGAACTCCGCCTGGACACCGAGAACGTCGAGGTCGACCACTGCGCCCACCAGGTACTGCTGAAACTGGAACAGATGGGGCTGGTGGCGGGTTAGAGACAAGCCGCGCATCGACGGGCCCAGGACCGGCGATCCGACATTGCGGCTGCGCACTTTATGGTCGTTTCCCGTCGTCGTTCCGAGCGACGCGCTAGCGGAAACCATATCGCCGGGCCCGGGGTGGGCCCTTCGATACGCGGCGGCCTCCGGCCTTGATTCCGCGCGGCATGCTTGGTCAAATTCCTCGTGGGACAGAACCGGTTGCCTTGCTACACTCGGCCGAAGCCCCGGCAGTATTCGCCTCATCCATTCGGAGAGAGACACTTGCTACCAATACTTTTGATCGCGGTCATCGTCGCTTTATTACTTGGCTTATGGAAGCTAAATCAGCCTTGGCGAACTTACCACAAAGCGAACATCGCCCCAATTGAGCAAGAGCTTGAGGCAGAACGAAAGAGACATTTAGAAGCCACGACAAAACAAGAGCGCGCGCAGGCAAACGCTGACCTCTTTACTAGGAACTTTCAAGCGGAGGTTCGTGGATTTCAAAAGGCAAAGAATAAAGCGTTTGAAGAATTAAATCCGCTCAGAGATCAAAAATTTGCGCTTCACGAGGAATTAGATGAGGTTCGAGCTTCCTTATACCATTGGCATAGAAAATCAGCGTCAGGCTTGTTCGGAAACAAGGGGCGAAAGATCAAGAATAATAGCGTGTTGGGTTGGCTTGGACTTGAACAGACCATAGCGCAAAAATATAGCTTGGAGAACAAAAGAGACACTATTTCCGGTGAGATAAATAAGCTGAATTCCACGATCTCCGAGATCTACGAAGACCAAATAAAACTAGCAAAAGATGGCATAATTAGAGCATTCGAAGACAAGAAACGTCTAATGCGATTTAGGCAGGATGGGCTAGATGTGAAGCACTTCCAAGATGAAGTAAGAAGTTTGGATTCGCTTCTTCGTAAAACCGAACGAAGGATCAAAGAGCTCCAGGCCCGAGTTAAAGACTTGAAACAAGCATATCGCGAGATTGTGGCTTAGGCCCAGCCTGCTAGGTATATGTAAAACCGTCTGGGCTTCTATTCACCGAATCGATTTGGTACCAAAACGAAACCTCAGAAAGACAAACATGCAGCAGTACACTACACCAACACTCCCCAACCTCTTCACCGCCCTCGTCACCCGAGGCAACGGGGCCCATGGCCTATCCGACGTCACCCAACTCGAACACGCCCTCCAAACCGCAGTTTTGGCGCGGGAAACGGGGCTTTCCGATGCGATGGTCATCGCCGCGTTGTTCCATGACGTGGGGCATCTGTTCGAGAGCGACGAGGATGTGGACCTTGCCGCGCAAGGCATCAACGACAAGCACTAGCACTCCAGCGCCGACCTGCTCGCCCCGATCTTCGGCGATCAAGTTGCCGAACCGGTTCGCTTGCATGTCGCATCCAAGCGATATCTCTGCGCCGTGGAACCGTCTATTTCGACGCCCTCGCCCCCGACAGCGTCACCTCATTGTGACCTTCTCCCCGATATCCGGGCCATTGCGAACTGGAATTTTCCACCTTTGAATGGATGAAGGAGGAAGACCCATGAAGCGGAAGCGTTTCACAGAAGAACAGATCATCGGCGTGCTGAAG
>JBCCXY010000105.1:0-14564 GCA_039190895.1 Pseudomonadota bacterium
AGCACATAGTCGAAATCCCAATCATGGAACCCGAGCTTTTCCAGCAGTTCGAACCCATGGATGATCCCGCGACCACCACAGCCCCGACCCACCTCGGGCCCGCCAAGCTCCATCGCGAAGACGCCGCCGCGCTTGAAGCAGACGTCGCCGATTTTCACCTCTTCGCCCGCCAACTTCTTCTTTGTCGACGTCTCGATGATCGTGGGGCAGGCCTTGCCGCCGAACAGCAGGCTTGTCGTGTCAGACTTCGGGTCGCAGCCGATCAGCAGCACCCGCTTGCCTTGCTCGGCCATCATGTGGCTGAGATTGGCCAGCGTGAACGACTTTCCGATCCCACCTTTCCCATAGATCGCAATGATTTGCGTCTTCTTGGTTGCCTCGGTGATGGGGATCTCGTCCGGCTCTTGCGCCGCCTCCTCCCGCAACCGGGCGTCCATGGTCTTCAGGTTCGGGATGTCGAGCGTCATGCGACGGCCCTCCAGTCAAGGATCATCTTGAGGCACTCCGGATCGTCGAACGCCTGAGGATACGCCTCAGCCACCTCGGACGCGGGGCGTGTGTGTGTGATCAGACCGCCAAGCGACAGATCGCCCGCCTCGATCAGCGCCCGGGTGGCGACCAGATCTTCGGGCGTCCACTCCGCGGCGATCCGCAGCCGCGCTTCCTTCATGAACGCAGGCGGAAAGGCGAACGACAAATCGTCGGAGTAGAACCCGGCCAACACAATCTCGCCGCCCTTGGCGATGCGCCGGATCAGCTTGTTCAGGAGCGTGCCATTCCCGGAAGCATCATAAATCGCTTGATAATCCCGGCGCTCATCGTCCTTCGGGTCAATGACGTAATAGCCAAAGTCGCCCCGGCGACGCGCGGGATCAACCTCCCACACCGTGGGCGGCTCGGCGCCCGACGCGATGGTCAAACGGGCCAGCAGACGCCCAAGGGTCCCATGACCCACGATCAACTCCGGCGCAGCATCCATCGCGTGCAGCGCCGTCGCGGCAAGCGCTAGAAGCGCGCCCTCGGCCCCTAACGCAGGATCGACGCGAGTCACCCGGTCCGCCGCCGTCACCAACCGGCGCGCCGACCCGCCAAACAGCCCAAACGCTCCGTCATAGCAAGACGCTCCGGGCACAAAGACACGGTCGCCCGGGCGGTATCCGGTGTCCGGACCGGCCTCGATCACGTCGCCGACGGCTTCATACCCGGGAACAAGGGGGAACCCCATGCCGGGAAACGGCGGCATAGCACCGGTCCAGAAGAGCTTTTCCGTACCCGATGAGATGCCCGAATGGCTGATCTCAACGACCAAATCCCCAGCGCCCGGCGGCACGAGGTCCACGGTGGATAGCCCAATCTGTCTTGGTCCGGAAAGGATGACCGCTTCGGTCTCCACTCTCGTCTCCCCTGTTGGGACGCTTGCGTCAGAGACTCACTCTGCGCGATTACGTCGCATGTGTCAGTTTAACGTTACACTTTGCTATGTCAAACATAATGGACACTACTTTCGCATCGCCGTGAGGACTGACGTCAAGAACGGCCGGTTCGTGCGGGCAGGCTTGACATGCTCAAACCCCGCAGCCTCCAGAAGCGTCTTAATTTCATTGGGGGAACGGGTCTTCCCCGTTCCCATCGCCAGCGTATAGGCCGCGAAATATGTGTCGGTATGTCGGTTGCCCAACATTGGCTCTGACACGATCAAACGCCCACCGGGCGACAGCGCAGCATGCGTCTTCGCCAACAGATCCCGCACCGTACTGTCTGCGTGATCATACAGCACGCGCACCAGACTAATCGTATCGGCACCCTCGGGCAGCGGATCGTCCCGGAAACTGCCGCCGACCACGTCCACCCTGTCCGCCACGCCAACATCAGCAAACCGCTGACGCCCCGCCGGAACTACGGCTGGGAGATCGAACAGAACCCCCTTCAGATGGCCCCACCGGGCGAGGGCCGCCGACAGGAACATCCCCGATCCGCCGCCCACATCCATCAGCCGCTTCGTGTCCGCAAGCGGCACAGCGTTCAACGTCTCTTCCGCCACCAGCACCTGGCTGTCCGCCATCAGGCGGGAATAGCGCTCTGCCGTCTCCGGGTCCTTCGCCGCCCCGGCGCCGAAGACATAGGGCCAGAACCGCGCAAGCTCCGTCTCCTCCGCCCCGCGAAAGAACGCGGCCGGGTCGGCGAGGTCGCGGAACAGGATGCGATTGTGGCGCACCATCTCGGTCAGGCCGGGCACCGCCAGCAGGCTTTCGCCCCGCAGGGTCAGCCGAACACGGTCGCCTTTCAGCCGCAACAGACCAAGCGCCGCGCCTCCGGTAACCAGCACCTTCAGTCGATCCGCCTCGACATGCACCCTTTGGGCCAACCGTTCGAACGTCACCGGCCCGTCCGCGAGCACGTCCAGCACGCCAAGCTCCACTAGCGCGCACAGCATCTGCGAATGCACGAAGCCCGAAATGACGTCCATCATCGCCTCGCCCTCGGCGCGGACCATGGGACGTGTCAGAGGGAACCTGGCCGCCCACGACTGGAACTGCCGCGACCGCAACAGCCCCCGCAGCCCGATCCGTTTCCGACGGGACGGCGGCAGGGGGGCGGTGGCGTCACTCACCGGGGATCGGGCGTGGCTCGGTGACTGGGATCAGACGCTCAGCCGTCATGCGCACCATCTCGGCCAACGCGGCCTCGCCCTCGCACGCCGGGATCGACGAAATCGCACCCCCAAGGATGTCCTTCAGGCGCCCAACAGCGCCCTCAACCCCGAACTGCGAAACCGCATTCGGCCGCGCATGCGCCTCGTCCTGCCCGGCAGGCTTGCCGAGCGTTTCCTCATCGAACAGCGCATCCCGCAGGTCGTCCGCAACCTGAAACGCCTCGCCAATGCGCGCGCCAAGCTCTGTCCAAGGCTCCGCCTCCTGCCCGGACGCAACGGCACCCATCTGCGTGGCCGCAATGAACAGCGCCCCTGTCTTGGCCATGTGATACGCCGAAAGATCAACCTTCGGCTCGCTCTCCCACCCTTGCCCGGCACAGATGCCATTCGGCATGCCGGTGCGGCACGACAGGATGCCCATCAATTCCAACGCCCGCGCCGGGTCATGGGCGCCCGCCCGGATCAACGTCTCAAACGCCATCACGATCAGGCTGTCGCCCGTTAGCACAGCAATCGGCTCTGAATACTTCCGGTGCACCGTCGGCTTCCCCCGCCGGATCGGCGCGTCGTCAAAGCACGGCAGGTCATCATGGACGAGGCTTGCGCAATGCATGATCTCCAACGCCGCCGCCGCCGCATCGGCCAGTCCCGGGTCAGTGTCCCCGCAGGCGGAGGCCACCGACATCAGGATCGTCGGCCTGATCCGCGCCCCACCCGGCGTCACCGCATAGTTCAGCGCCGTTGCGAGCTTGTGTGGGGGAGTTCCGGATTGCCCCTGGGCAATCGCCCCGGCGATCGCGTCATCAATGCGCTGGCGGAAATCCATGCGGGCCTCTCCCTGCTGCTGCTTGGCGCGTGTGTCAGATATTTCTGACAGCTAAGTGTAAATCATAGTGGACAACTGCCGGTCACGAGTCAATCATCCCAGCGGGATGGAGAGAATTGTTGTCATAGGGGCAGGCGTCGGTGGCCTCGCCGCCGCGATGCGGCTCGCCCACTCGGGCGCCGACGTCACCGTTGTCGAGGCGCATGGCACCCCGGGCGGCAAGATGCGCACCCTGCCCTCCCCCGCAGGGCCGGTCGACGCAGGGCCGACCGTGCTGACCCTCCGCCATGTGTTCGACGACCTGTTCTCGGCCTCCGGCACCCGGCTGGAGGATCACGTGACGCTCGTCCGCGAAGACATCCTCGCCCGTCACTGGTGGCCCGACGGTTCGTCCCTCGACCTCCACGCTGACCGTGACGACAGCGCCCGTGCCATCCGCGCCTTCGCGGGTGTGCAAGCCGAAGACCAGTTCCGCGCCTTCGCCGCCCGAACCTCCGCTCTGTTCGATGCCTTTGACGCCCCCCTCATGCGGGCGCCTGAACCGTCCCCAGTCGCCATCGCGCTTCAGGTCGCCATGCGCCCGTCGCTCTTCCCGGCGATCGGCGCCGTTTCGACCATGGCCCGCAAACTCGCGCTAGAATTCCGCGATCCGCGCCTTCGCCAGCTCTTCGGACGATACGCCACCTACGTGGGTGGCTCCCCCTACCAGGCCCCCGCCGTCCTCCGCCTCGTCGCCGACGCCGAAGCCCGCGGCGTCTGGTCCGTCACTGGCGGTATGCACAACCTCGCCCGCGCCATGGCCCGCGTTGCCTCGGACAACGGCGCCGATCTCCGCTTCAACAGCCCCGTCGACCGCATCGAAGTCCAGGGTGGCAAGACGACCTCCGTCCTGCTCTCTTCCGGCGAACGCCTCAAAGCAGACACGGTGATCTTCGCGGGGGACCCCAACGCCCTCCACTCGGGCCTCATGGGCCAATCCACCCAAGCGGCAATTTCCAAAACCGCCGTCCAGCCCCGCAGCCTCTCCGCCGAAGTCTGGGCCTTCGCGGCCACTCCCGTCGGCCCCGACCTCGCCCGACACAACGTCTTCTTCAACGCCGACCCCCGCACGGAATTCGACCCTATTTCAGCAGGAAACCCGGCCGAGGACCCCACCGTCTATGTCTGCGCTCAGGATCGTGGCACCGGCCAGACGCCCCCCGAGGTCGAGCGCTTTGAGACCATCGTCAACGCCCCGCCCACGACCGCAGACCAACCCGAGGACACACACGCATGTCGGACACGCACCTTCACCGCCCTCGCGGCCCGCGGCCTTCGCTTCTCTCCCGACCCCCCCGACTCGGCGCTCACGACGCCATCGGGCTTCAACGCTCTGTTCCCGGCGAGCCACGGCTCCCTCTACGGGAGGAGCCCGCATGGGGCGATGGCGACCTTCGCGCGCCCGACGGCCAGGACCAGGATCCCGGGCCTTTACCTGGCGGGGGGCGGGGCGCATCCGGGGGCGGGGGTGCCAATGGCGGCGCTCTCCGGCCTGCACGCGGCCGCGGCGATCTTGACGGACCGAACTTCCACATCGACGTCCCGTCGGACGGGTACGCGTGGTGGTACATCGACGGCGTCTCCGACTGTGGGACCCGCGCCGTCTCCGTCATCGCCTTCATAGGGTCGGTCTTTTCGCCCTGGTACCGGTGGAGCGGTCGCCGCCGCCCCGCCAACCACGTCTGCATCAACGTCGCCACCTACGGGCCGGGCGGGCGCTTTGCGATGACCGACCGGGGGGAAGCCGCGCTGCGCACCACGCCCGAGACCTTCGAGGTGGGGCCCTCAAAACTGACATGGTCCGGCGACCGCCTCGTCATCGACATCGACGAAATCTCGTCCCTGCCGCTCGTCAGCCGTCTGCGCGGCAAGATCACGGTCACCCCCTCAGCCATCACCTCCGTCGACATGGCCCTGACCCCGGATGGCGCTCACGTCTGGCGCCCCTTCGCGCCAGTTTCACAGATTGAGGTCGATATTGATCGCCCCGGCTGGGGGTGGTCCGGCCACGGGTATTTCGACTCCAACTTCGGCACCCGCGCGCTGGAGGCCGACTTCTCCTACTGGACCTGGGGCCGCTTCCCCACGGCTACAGGCGCCACCTGCTTCTACGACGCCACCCGCCGCGACGGGACAGAGCTCAGCGCCGGCGTCCGCTTCCGCACGGATGGCTCTGCTGAAACCGTTCCGCTGCCACCGAAAGCCCGCGTCAACCGCTCCGCCTGGTTGGTCCACCGCGAAACCCGCAGCGATCCCGGATACACGCCAAAACAGACTCTATCCATGCTGGATGCACCGTTCTACTGCCGCTCTGTCGTGCGCACTCAGCTTGACGGGGCCGAAACCGACGGCGTCCACGAGGCCCTTGACTTCAACCGCTTCCGCGGCCCCTGGCTCATGCCAATGCTTGCTGTCCGAGTGCCCCGCAGACCTGGATGGCAGTTCCGCAGTTAGCCTTCGTCGTTGGCGACGCGTAAGGGCGGCGCCCCTTCTTCTTCGAGGACGACGTCCAGGCCAACTTCAAGCTTCCGGCGGATGCGCTCAGCCTCGTCTTCTTCGGGTTCGAAGGACAGGGCGCGATGCCATTGGAACTCGGCCTCACGCTTGCGGCCCACGGCCCAATACACGTCGCCGAGATGATCGTTGATGACCGGATCGATGGGCAGCAGCTCAACCGCGCGCTCCATGTGACCGACGGCCTCTTCATACTGACCCAGCCGGTACAGCGCCCAGCCGAGGCTATCGGTGATGTAGCCAGAGTTTGGACGCTCCGCCACGGCGCGTTCGATCATGTCGAGCGCTTCATCCATGTTCGTCTGCATTTCGACGAAGGAATAGCCGAGGTAGTTCAGCACCTGAGGCTGATCCGGCTGCAACTCCAGCGCCTTGCGAAAGTCGGCTTCGGCCCGCTCCCACCGGTCTTCCCGCTCATGCGTGATGCCGCGCGAGAAATAGACCGACCAGTGCGACGGCTCCGCCTCACCCAGCCCCGCAATCGCGCGGTCGTAAGCAACGCTGGCGTCCTGATACCGTTCAAGCCCGCGCAGAAGGTCGCCCATGCTGACATGCACGATGGGCAGGTCACCGTGACTCTGGCTAAGCTGTGTCAGAACCTCAATCGCCGCATCGTCACGCCCTGACGAGCGCAAGGCATTCGCGCGCCCCAGTTCGGCAGCGTGAAAGTAGGGGTCCTCGCGCGGGACCTTGTCGTAGACTTCGGTGGCAAGTTCATAGCGCTCCAGCCGCTCCAGCAACTCGGCCGACAACAGGATCGCGTCGATGTGCCCCGGGCGCAGGTATTCGGACAGTCGCGAGTAGATCAGCGTATAGCCGTCTGCAGCCTCACCTGTGATCGCGCCCGCGATGGAATAGTGCAGCTCAGCCACGCCCCCCGCTGGCGACACAACGAAATCGTAGTCCACCGTCTCACCGCTTTCCAGCCGAGCGCGGAGGTCGGACAGCGACGGATCACGGTCCGCGTTGCGGGCGGAATCGATCAGCGCGATCGCGTCGTCGGTGCGGCCCAGCTGGCCCAGCACCTGAGCGTTGGCGACGATGCCGCTGCGGGTCAGGCCCAGACGCGCGCCATTCTCGCCCGAGAACACCGTGGCAGCGCCCTCGAAGTCGCCGACCGAGGCAAGGGCCAGGGCGCGGTGGTACAGGCCGAACGCCTGCGTGCCACGCGTTTCAGTGATGACGTCGAATTGCTCCAGCGCGTCCGACATCTGGCCAAGGCCGACCAGCGCCCACGCACGCATCAGCCCGTCATAAAGCGGCCCGACCTTTTCGCCGGTTTCGAGGTTTGCGAGGATCTTGTCCCACTCCCCCGTTTTCGACCATTCCGCCATGAGCGTCAGGTTGGCAAGTTGGTGGTTCGGATTGTCGTCCACCAGCCGTTCGGCCAAGGGAAGCGCGCGCTCCACGTCCCCCAGCGACAGGAATGCAGTCATCGCGCTTTCGATCAGGCTCTGGTTCGCCGAATCGCGGATCAGCGCCTTGGCGAAATACGTCGCAGCGGCGGAAAAGTCGCTTTCGATCCCAGCCTGACGGGCCGCCAGATACGCCCCCGAGTTAACCTGCTGCGCCGAGGCGGCAGGGGCGAGGGCAATCGACGCGGTGGTCAGAAGGATCGGGAGAATACGCATGCATGACCTTTTGAGATGAACCGTTCCACAGAAAGCTAGTGTTCCAAGGTATCTCAGGCAATGCAGCCGGGTGGAAACCCGGCAATTGGTCACCAATTGTCACATATTCGGGTAGTTTGGCCCGTCTCCGCCCTGGGGCACCGTCCATGTGATGTTCTGGCTCGGGTCCTTGATGTCGCAGGTCTTGCAGTGGACGCAGTTCTGGAAGTTGATCACGAAGCGTGAGCCTTCGTCTTCCTTCACCACCTCATAAACGCCCGCAGGGCAATAGCGCTGCGCCGGTTCGGCGTATTCGGGCAGGTTGATCTGGATCGGCACGCTGGCGTCGCCCAGCGTCAGGTGGGCCGGCTGGCTTTCTTCATGGTTCGTGGCCGAGAAGCTGACATTGGTCAGCCGGTCGAAGCTGAGCGTGCCATCGGGCTTGGGGTAGTCGATGGGCTCAAAATCCTGTGCCTTGCCGGTCGCGTCGGCGTCGGACTTGCCATGGCTCAGGGTGCCAAGGACGGAGAGGCCCGTGAGGTTATTCGCCCACATGTCCAGCCCGCCGAGGCCGAGCGATGCCACCAGCCCGTACTTGGACCAGAGCGGTTTGACGTTGCGGACGCGCTTGAGGTCTTTGCCAACCGGGCCGTCGCGCAGCTCACCGTTGTAGCTTTCAAGTTCGTCCCCCGAACGCCCGCCCTGAATCGCTGCGTACGCGGCTTCAGCCGCCGCCTTGCCTGACAGCATGGCATTGTGGTTGCCCTTGATGCGAGGCACGTTCACCAGCCCGACCGAACAGCCCAGCAGCGCAACGCCGGGCGCTACGGCCTTGGGCATGGATTGCCACCCGCCCTCGGTGATGGCCCGCGCGCCATAAGCGATGCGCTTGCCGCCCTTCAACAGGTCAGCCACCAGATGGTGATGCTTGAAGCGCTGGAACTCGGCGTAGGGGTAAAGGTACGGGTTCGCGTAGTTCAGGTGAACGACGAAGCCCACATACACCTGATTGTTGTCGAGGTGGTAGATGAACGATCCACCCCCGGCATTTCCGCCCAATGGCCAGCCCATCGTGTGGGTCACGCTGCCTTCGCGGTGCTTTTCGGGGTCGATCTCCCACAGTTCCTTCATGCCGAGGCCGTATTTCTGCGGATCGGCGTCCTTGGCCAGCTCGTACTTCGCGATCACCTGCTTCGACAGGGAACCGCGCACGCCTTCGCCCAGGAATAAATATTTGCCGCGCAGCTCCATCCCCGGCTCATAGCCGTCGCCGATGGTGCCGTCGGGGTTCTTGCCGAACTCTCCCGCAACGACGCCCGCGACCTCGCCATTCTCGCCATAAACCAGCTCGGAACAGGCCATGCCGGGAAAGATCTCGACGCCCAGCTCTTCCGCCTGCTCGGCCATCCAGCGGCAGACATTGCCCATTGAGACGATGTAGTTGCCGTGGTTCGACATCAGCGGTGGCAGGATCATATTCGGGATCCGCAGCTGCCCCGCCTCGCCCAGCATATAGAACTTGTCTTCCGTCACCGGCACCGTCACCGGCGCGCCCTTGTCACGCCAGTCGGGGATCAGCGCGTCCAACCCGCATGGGTCAAGCACCGCGCCAGACAGGATATGCGCCCCAACCTCTGAGCCCTTTTCAAGAACAACAACCTCAAGGTCCGGGTCGAGTTGCTTCAGCCGAATCGCAGCCGATAGCCCCGCAGGGCCCGCCCCGACGATCACAACGTCGTAGTCCATCGATTCCCGTGTCACTTCGGACATGGCCGCACTCCCTCAGCGCAACAATCTTTCTTCCGCACCTAATGTAGGGCGGTGTTTCCGGTCAATAACCGTGACGTAACGTCTGACCGCGGAAAGCGACTCCGCCGCTGCGATGGCGCCCGGCCTCTTGCAATCCGCCCGAGGTTCGGGACATTGTTTACCGTCCGGACACCGGGGCAACGGCGCCCGAGGTGTGCAGGCCGAAGTTTTGCTGGATGTGACCGATGGAAAAGATACCGCTGACCCGTGCGGGCTATGACGCTCTGAATGAAGAACTGAAGACGCTGAAATCGGTGGAACGTCCGGCAGTGATCAAGGCGATTGCCGAGGCGCGCGAGCATGGCGACCTGTCGGAGAACGCCGAATACCATGCCGCGCGCGAGAAACAGAGCTTCATCGAGGGCCGCGTGAAAGAGCTTGAGGCGATCATCGGGCTGGCCGACGTGATCGACACATCGAAGCTGTCCGGCACGATCAAATTCGGCGCGCATGTGACGCTGGTCGATGAGGACACCGAGGAAGAAAAGACCTATCAGATCGTCGGTGAACCCGAGGCAGATATCGAGCGGGGGCTTTTGAACGTGAAATCGCCGTTGGCGCGCGCGCTGATCGGCAAGGAAGAGGGCGACAGTGTCGAGGTTCGCACCCCCGGCGGTGAGCGCAGCTATGAGATTACGGCGATCGAGTTCAACTGACACGTATGGCGGTTATGAAAGACGATAGCGACGAGCGCGAGAGCATCAGCCTCGGCGTGTTTGGCGCGCGGACAGGGTTCAGCGGGCTCACGCAGGCCGAGGTGATCGCCCTGTCCCTGTCGGCGCTGTGGCTTCTCGCGGTGACGATCTTCTTTTTTGTGGTCGGTGGCACAGGAGAAGCAGCGCGCAGTGACCCCATCCGGGGGCTGATGATTGTCTTCGCGGTGTTCATGCCGGTCGCGCTGATCTGGATCGCATGCATTGCCGCGTCGAGTGCCCGGGTCGTGAAGGACGAGTCCGCAAGGCTTCAGGCGGCACTCGATTCCATGCGGCAGGCCTATGTGGCGCAGCAGCAGGCGGCGGGGACGCTGGACGTCAAACCGTCGGTCGAGCGCAAGCTGGACGAGCTGGTGCAGGCGCAAAAGAAAACGGGTGAGGTCATCGCGACCTTCGCCTCAGCGCGGCAACTGGTGGATGACGGGCGGATGCCGCAGGTGCCCGCCACTGCGCAAGCTCCCGCCGGGGCCGAGCCGATGTTGGCGCTCGCCGACGAGCAGCAGATGTCGGAGCCGGTGTCGATTGACGATTTCATCATGGCGCTGAATTTCCCCGAGACGCCCGAGGACGAAGACGGTTTGTCGGCGATGAAGCGGGTGATGAAGGATCGCCGCGCGGCGGAGTTGATCCATGCCAGCCGGGACATCCTGACGCTGCTGAGTCAGGAGGGCATCTATATGGATGACCTCGAACCCGACCGCGCGCGCCCCGAGATCTGGCGCATGTTCGCGGGAGGGGAGCGGGGGCGCTCTATCGCTCCCCTTGGCGGGATCCGGGATCGCTCCGGCGTGGCGCTGACCGCGGCGCGGATGCGGCAGGATCACATCTTCCGCGACACAGCGCATCATTTCCTGCGGAAGTTCGACCACACGTTTTCGGCCTTCGAAACCGAGGCGACGGACGCCGAGATCGTCGCCCTGGCCGACACGCGCACGGCGCGGGCGTTCATGCTGCTGGGGCGCGTTGCAGGCACGTTTGACTGAGGCTTCTCGAAAAAAACTATCTAAATCAGAGTCTTACAGACGGTCCCCATGGGGACCCTACAGCCCGAACCCCGAAAACGGCAGGAATCGGACGGGATCGCCGGGCTCAATCTCACGCGCGCCGTCCTCGATCTCGACTAGGCCCATCGCCCAGCTCAACCCCGAAATCCGCCCCGATCCCTCAGAGCGGAAGACCTCAGCCTCGCCGCCCTCGGTGAGGCGAGCGCGGAGGTACTCACGGCGCCCCGGCTTCTTGGACTTCCTGAACGCGGCGGGCACGAGGTGACCGGTCGGCGTGGTCCAGGCACCACCACAGAGGCGGGAGAGCGCGGGTCGGACGAAAATCAGCGAGCACACAAAGGCGGCGACGGGGTTGCCCGGCAGACCGAAGACCGGCGTTCCCTTCCAGAATCCCAGCAGCAGCGGTCGTCCCGGCTTCAAAGCGATGCGCCAGGCAGTGACCTGACCGTGGTCGCGGAGGAGGCGTGAGATGTGGTCTTCATCCCCCGCCGAAGCGCCGCCCGACGTCAGGATCACGTCGCAGCGCTCGGCGGCGTCATTCAGCCGGGCTGTGACGTCAACTGCATCATCGGCAGCGATGCCGAGGTCGACGGCCTCGTGAGCCCAGCCGCGTGTCAGGGACAGAAGCATGGGGCGGTTCGCGTCGAAGATCTGCCCCGCCGCTGCGGTGGTGTTCGGGTCGATCAACTCGTCGCCCGTCGACAGGATGCCCACGCGGAGGGGGCGGTGGACCTCAATCTCAGCACATCCCGCGGCGGAGAGCAGCGCAAAGTCCTGGGGGCGCAGGCGGTGGCCAGCGGGCAGGAGGGGGTCTGAGGTCCCGAAATCCTCGCCCGCCTTACGCACGTTGGCCCCCGGCTTGACCGGGCCGTCGAACGCGACGTGTCCGTCTGCCGTGGTGGTGTCTTCGTCGAGCACGAGCGTATCCACGCCCGCAGACACCGGTGCGCCGGTGAGAATGCGGAGCGCCGCGCCTGGGGGCACCGTGCCGTGGAAGGGCGCACCTGCGGCGGCACGCCCCTTAGCGAGGGGCAGGACATGGGGCGGCTTACCAATGGTCGCCGCCGCAAAGCCGTAGCCGTCCACCGCTGCATTCGCATGCGGGGGGTTGGGGCGTTGAGCCACAGGGGCGCGCGCGAGGATACGGGAGTTGGCGTCTGCTACTGGGAGAGTATCGGTTGCGGTGACGGGGGAAAGGGCCGTTTTCAGGCGGAATAGAGCCTCATCGACGGGTACCCAGTCCACGCCGGGCGGGAGGGCGAAGCAGTCTTGCTTAAGACGCGGGGGGGCGATGGTGGGGCGTGCGGCGGCTTGCAGGGCGTTCTCTGCGCCGACGCCGAGGATCCAGCCTTCCTCCGGGTTGCCTCCCCCCGCGGCGAAGGCGGGGGCAAGGTTCATGCGGGCGAGAGCGCGGGCGAGGATGCGGACCTGGGCGCGGTCTTTGATCTCGTCTTCGGCCATTTGCTGGCGGACGGCGTCCTTGAGGAGCGAGGGGTAGATTTCTGCGAAGACCAGCGGGCCGTCGCCGGGGTCGAAGGGCCAGACCTTGGCGGCGGGGAAGCGGGCGGTGAGGCGGGAGAGCAGCGCCATCCCGGTGAAGGCCTGGGAGCCGACGGCCCCTGCCCCGCCCATCTGCCAGCAGGCGAAGGTGCTGGGGGAACGGGTTTCGACCGCGCGGCGTTCGGGGACATCGAACGCCCCGCTGCGATCGGTCTTTTTATGAGGCAGGCCGTCGATAGGGGTTTTGGTGCCGTTAAACCAGAATGGCCCCTCGCCCGGGAAGCCCGCGTTGATGCGTGCGGCGAGGGCGTAGCGGTTGTTGCTTTGGGGCGTGTCGTCGAGATGTTCGGCGAACCACGCCCAGAGGCGGCGAGGGTCGTGAGAGCCGCAGATGCGTTTGGCGGTGCCTGCGGGGAAGCCGAAGGGGAAGTCGAAGCCGATGAGCAGGCGGCCCTGCTCGGTCTCGATCAGGTTGGCGAGCCAGTCTTCGGCGACCTTGCGGTTTCGGAGGTAAACAGGGTCTATTTCTGCACCTTCGCGCACAATTCCCGCCCAGATCGCGTCTTTTCGGGGCTTGGCGCCAGTGTCGTTGCCGCCGGACCAGTCGACCACGACGACGGTGTCGAAGCGGCTCACAGGCCCAGCTCTTTCGCGATAAAATCGGCGATGGCGGGGGTGTCGTCGAGCGTGAGCACCGGCACGGGCGCGTCCACGGTGGTGTCGGCGGCGACGGCGCGGATTGTGTCGTTGGTAGTGGCGATCAGGGGGTGATCGGTGGCGGCGCGGTGCGCCTCAACCTTGGGATGGGGACCCGTCTTGTAGCCCTCGACGAGGACCAGATCGGCGGGGGACAGGTGCCCCAGCAGGTCGTCGAGGGTCGGCTCCGGCGCGTCGCGCAACTCGTGCATCAGGGCCCATCGGCGGTCGGACGCGATCAGCACCTCGCGCGCGCCAGCGCTGCGGTGGCGGTCGCTGTCGGTGCCGGGTTTGTCGAGGTCGAATCCACGGTGGGCGTGTTTGATGGTGGAGACGGTGAAGCCTCGATCGGTGAACTCGGCCACGAGGCGTTCCACCAGATGCGTCTTGCCCGCGTTCTTCCAGCCGGTGACGCCCCAGACCTTCACAGGAGACCCTCTGCAAGGGCGAGGTCGTCGGGCGTGTTGATGTTGAAGAACGGGTCGAACGGATCGGCGGGGAACTGCACGGTCGCGGCGCCGTGCCGGTCGGTCCACAGGACGACCTTGCGGACACCATCTTCCAGTGACGCACGCAGGTCATCACGGAGCGTCGCGGACCAGTAGCCAAACGTCGGATGGCGCCCGTCGGTCGCGGCCAGCGCTATGGGTGCACCATTGGCGGCGGCTTGCAGGTCGGCGGCGAGCGTTTTCGGGAAGAACGGCGTGTCGGCGGCGACGGTGATGATCGCGTCGGCGCCCTGATCAGCGGCCCAGTCGAGGCCCGCGAGCACGCCCGCCAACGGCCCGGGGAACTCGCCCACCGGGTCGGGCAGCACGGGGAGGCCATAAGACGCGAAGCGGGTCGCGTCGCCGTTGGCGTTGAGCGCGATAGTAGAGACCTGTGGGCGCAGGCGGTCGATCACGCGCTGGAGGATGGTCTGGCCGCCGAGCATGCGCAGGGACTTGTCGCCCCCGCCCATACGGCGGGCGAGGCCCCCGGCGAGGATGACCCCCGGAATCATCCGGACGCGCCCTTGCGGCGGTGCCTGGCGCTTTCGTCGGGGATCGCGGCGGGGTCGGCGTCGCGCACGAGGCGGCTGTCACCCGAGAGGCAAACGAAGCGCTGGCCACGCAGGCGACCGATCAGGGTCAATCCCACCTCTTGCGCGATCTCGACGCCCCAGGCGGTGAAGCCAGAGCGGGAGGCGAGGATCGGGAT
>JBCCXY010000106.1:0-14429 GCA_039190895.1 Pseudomonadota bacterium
CCGTCCACCGCAATCGGTGGCACCATGGCGTTGAAACGCGAGCCGTCGGCAAGACGGGCGTCAACGTAGGGGTTCGATTCATCCACACGACGACCCACGGCCGACACGATCTTGTCGATGATCCGCAGAAGATGCTTTTCGTCCTTGAAGGTGGTGTCCGTCAGCTCCAGCTTACCGGAGCGTTCCACGAACACCTGCTGCGGGCCGTTCACCAAAATATCGTTGACGCTGTCGTCTTTCAGCAGCGGTTCCAGCGGGCCAAGGCCCGTCACTTCGTCGTAAAGATCCTGGTTCAGCGCCGCCCGCTCTTCGCGGTTCAGCACGACACCCATGTCTTCCAGCGCCTCGCCCGAAATCGCGATGATCTCGGCCCGCAGATCCTGCTCGGTCGCGTTTTCCAGGGCGGCGAGGTTCAGGTTCTCCAGCAGCGCCTTGTGCAGCTCAAGCTTCAGCTCGCCCAGCCGCTCTTTCCGCTTCTTTTCTTTGTCCATCGGCTGAACCTGGGCAGCGACCTTGGTCGGCCCGGCCTTGCGTGTGGCCGCAGCCTGCTTTGGCGCAACCGGCAGGTTTTCGTCCTTGCCGCTGGGGGCCCCACCACCATCAATCGACTGAAGCTTCGCGCTGCCGGGTTTGGCGTCGTCGCCCTTCTTGTACTTGGAAAACATGTGACCCTTCCTTTACATCAGTTGGCCGCGGCTTCGGCCCGGTTCAGCTCGTGAACCGACTTCGCAAGCTTCTGAATTTCCTTCCGAACCGGGTTCTTGGCGGCAACCTCGGACAACGGCAGACCGTGGTCACCCGCCTCTGTCACCTGCTTCCCCCCGTCGGGAATCTGAACCTCGATGGTGATGTCCAGGCTTTCGCCCATCCGCTTGACGCGGCTCTTGCCGCTGAGGTCCATCGACTTCGGCGCCCGGTTCAGGACATAGCGCAGCTTCTCGACCGGCAGTTCCTCACCCTTCAGCGCGCGGATCATCCGCAGCGTGTTCTGGGCCGACCGCATGTCCAGCTCCATCAAGGCAAAATACACATGCGCCTCGGACAGAACCGCCTCGGTCCACGAAACCACGGACGACGGCATGTCGATGACAACGTAGTCAAAGTTCCGGCGCGCCAGCTCGATCAGCTTCTTGGCGTCATCCGCCTCCAGCAAGTCCAGCGGCAGCATCTCGGACGGGGCGGTCAGAACGTGCAGCTTTTCGTTGAAGGTCAGCAGCGCCTGCATGAAGGAGTCACTGTCCACCGACGACATGTCCTGCAGCAATTCGTACACCGCCTCGCGGCGCGGCAGATCAAGATAGGTCGAGGCCGAGCCGAACTGCAGATCCAGATCCAGCAGGCACACCTTGGGTGGCTCCGCCACGTCCATCGACGCAAGCTCCCACGCGAGGTTCACGGCGAAGGTCGTCGACCCGGTACCACCGGCAATGCCGTGGACGGGCAACACGACGCCCTCCCGGTCAATCCCGGATGAAATCGAGCCCGACTCGGAGGTCGGGTTGGCCGCGCGATGGCGCATGCGTTCAATCGCGTCGTGCAGGGCGCCGTCCGGAAGCGGGTAGGGGACAAACTCTTCGGCGCCCAACTTCAGAAGCTGGTGCAAGGCAATCGGGCTGACATCCTCGGCGATCAGAAGGGCGCGGACCTTTTTCTTGCGCGCTAGCTTGATGATCTCGGACAGCTCCGACACGCGGTCTTCGTCTTCCTCATCAAGGGCAATCGCCACGAACTCCAGGTCCGAGGCTTCCTCTTGCTGCAGGAAGGACAGGGCGTCATCGAACGACAGGTCGCCCCAGTTCTCACCAAGCTCCGCTTCCATGTCCTCGATCAGAAGATCGAAGTTCTGCACGTCGCGAGAGATGGTACATGCCAAAATCGCTGCTGGTTCCGCCTGCAACGCTGGTGAACTTGCCATAGTGACTCACGTCCTTCCGTTCCGGACACAGGCGGACGTCGATGTACCGAAAGAACTGCGGGCCACCTATTCCACCAGCGCCCACGCACGCTTTCTTCTCCAGAATCGCGCGCACCGCTACCTTGTTGGAAAATGACCGCCAATATTGGCGACATTGAGGCCGAAAAACCCAAATTATTCGGTGTCCAGCGACGACAAAAAAGCCCGGCACTTGCGTACCGGGCCTAGGTTGGAAACGTGCGTGATTTTGTTTTGGCTGCCGCGCCGGGGGATGGCGCGGCAGAGAGGCTTACTCTCCGCCCTCGACGCCTGCGTCGACTTCGATGCCTTCGGTCGGCGGGACGGCACTGCTGATGTACTCGTCGAAGATGACCTGGCCGTACTGGCCGTTCAGCGGGCCCGCATGCGGGTGATTGTGCCGCTTCTGTGCCATCAGGTTCGTCAGCGTCGCGTTGCCGAAGTACCCGTTGTCGATGATCGACCCTGCTTCCGAGTTGAAGTCGAGCTTCGACTCTGCGGTGCACCCGGCCACGGCAAGTGCGGTGGATGCAAGCAGAAGGATCTTTGCTGTTTTAGCCATGTGTCTTACTCCATCACGTAGCCGAAGGACCCCGAGAAGTCCTGTTTTGCGACCTCGGCGACCGCGCCACCGCGCTCACCCGCGACCGTGCTGCCCAGAAGGAACAACTCACGTTCCGAGGGCGGGCGAACCCGGTCGGTCGGCAGCATCAGGGCGGTGCCCTTCGTGGGCGTCACCA
This sequence comes from Pseudomonadota bacterium, assembly GCA_039190895.1. Classification (GTDB taxonomy): domain Bacteria; phylum Pseudomonadota; class Alphaproteobacteria; order Rhodobacterales; family Rhodobacteraceae; genus Ovoidimarina. The sequence goes on from JBCCXY010000106.1 coordinate 2,674, forward strand.
GATGCGGCGTCACGATGATGACAAGTTCGGTCTGGTCCCGCTGATAGCTGGACGACCGGAACAGGGCGCCGAGCACGGGGATGTCGCCAAGCCACGGGGCCTGGTTGACCGAGTCTTCGAAGTCATCCTGCAGCAAGCCTGCGATGGCAAAGCTCGTGCCGTCCTTCATCTCGACGACCGTCGTTGTTGACCGTGTCCGGAAAGCGTTCACGCTGATGCCGCCTGCCTGACCGACCGAGATCGTCGGATCGATCGAGCTAACCGCAGCGAAGATTTCCAGGTTGATCGTATCGCGCTCGACCACCCGCGGAACAAAGCGGAGCTGAACACCGAAGGGGCGATACTCGATGGAGATATCACCATCGTCACCCGCAACCGGGATCGGATACTCACCACCCGCAAGGAACGCCGCTTCCTGACCGGACAGCGCAACCAGGTTTGGTTCCGCGAGGGTCCGCGCAAGGCTCTTCTGTTCCAGAGCTTCAAGAATGACGCCGATCGAGATGTCGCCGATAATCGACCCGATGGCGAGCTGGCCGCCGTTGAACGGAGGCGCCGAAATCCCGAAGTTCGGAGCCGTGCCGAAGGGTGTGCCCGGAATGGCGTTCGCCACACCACCGGCAAAGTCGCCCTGGGTGTCACCCGTGCCGGTCGAGTTAAGACCAAGACCGCCGTTCAAGCCCTTGGAAACAGAGCGATTCATCTCGACGAAGCGCACCTTCATCTGCACCTGCTGGGTGCCGCCGACAACCATCAGGTTCGACACGCGGCCCGGTGCATAGCGCTCCGCCAGATCCAGCGCGCGGTCCAGCCGCCCGATAGAGCTGACAGTGCCCGACAGCACGATCCCATCGTTGGCGGTGCGCACTTCAATGTGCTCGCCGGGGAGGATCTGCTGCAGACGCTCTTTGAATTCAGCCGTGTCCGGGGTCACCGCGACCTCGACGTTGGCGATCAGATCGCCTTCCGGCCCAAGCATCGTCAGCGTGGTCCGGCCCGGCGCGCGGCCGAGAACGTAAATGGTGCGGTCAGACAGCGTCGAGATATCTGCAATACCCGGGTTTGCGATTGAAAGTTCAGCAAAGGGCGTCTCTGACTCGACCACAACCGCGCGATTGATCGGAACGTTCAGCGTACTGGACGCTTCACCCCGAAGAACGCGAAGCTGCTGCGCCTCTGCTGTTACTGCTGTAATGGGAACACTCGTGCTCGCTACCGCGAACCCCAAAAGGGCCGCTTTCATGAATCTATCGATTTTCATGTGACCTGCCTCTCCGATCACGCCTCGTTTGCGGGTCTTTATGCCCGTGACTGGTGTCACAATGCGGGAGGGCCAGTTTTATTGCAATAATCAGGGAGTTGAGCGGTACGGCTTATGTGGATAAGTCGCAACACACCATGTGTTTAGGGGGCCGCAGGCTGCGACCCCCTACATACGGTTGGTGCGTCTATCAGTTCGTCGCGTCGGGGCACTCAATCTCGACTTCGACGATCTCGCCGCCGCGACGATTGCGAACGGTGCAGCGACGTTCCTCGCGCCGGACCACTTCTTCTTCTTCGCCCACGATGATCTCTTGGGTGACCGCGATCTCCCCGTCGAGCGTGCCATCGTCCGCGGCGCCGACCAGCGACAGTTGCAGGCGACCGGTCGCCTGCGCCTGCGCCAGCGTCGCAACCTGAACCGGGGTCGCCTCGACCGTCACGGTCCGGGCAACGGTCGGCGCATTGCGGTCCTGATCGGCCGACTGGTCAATCGCGATGATCTTCATGGCGCTGAGGATCAGCTTGGTGAACTCGCGCGTCCCGCCCGCGTCTTCGGTGTTCGAACCCGTCCAGTAGATGTCCACGCGGTCACCCGGGCGAATAAAGCCCGACACACCCGAAGCCACGTCAACGCGCAGGGCAAACGCCCGCATGCCAGCCGCCAGCTTGGAGCCAACGCCCGCATCGCGGCCAGGCTCGGTCACCTTGATCTCCATGATGGCCTCGCCGGCCTCCATCGCGCGCAGCACGGTGCGCGGCGGCTCGCCTTCGGGGAACAGCACGGCCATGTCGGTGAAAGCACCCTGTGGGATGCCATCACGCGGCCAGCGGACCTTCCGCACGTCTTGCTTCGACAACTGATCGCCGTACCGCACGGCCTGTGTCGACACGATCACCTCGGTCAGTGAATTCTGAAGTTCCTGTCGCGCCCGCTCCTGAACGCTCATCAGCTCGGCTTCGTTCGCAGCAAACACCTGATTTGCCATGTAAACTGCAGTTCCAGCGAGCCCCAGCCCCAGGAGAAGGACCAAACCAAAAACCAAACGCATGACGTATCCTTTCCTCTCGGCCGACCCTGCACAGCAATCGCCAGGACCGACACACCCATACCACGCGTTTCAAGCCGTCAATTGTGGCGAGAGCGTGGACAGAAAGCGGACATCTGAAGGGATTTAGCACCGGTAAATTCGGTGGGATATGAGATCAGCGACGCGTCGCGCGCCCACCTGATCTTCTCGGTGCCCGGTCAGCGTTTGCCGGACACGCGTGCGCGCGAATTTACGGCGTCGGCTGTTGCAGCGCGTCCGTGCCGACTTGCAGCGCGTAGGCTGCGATACCGTTCGCCTGGTCTGTCGAGGCCTGCAGGATCGACCCGACAACAACGACGCCAATAAATCCAACGCCTGCCGTCAAAACGACCCAGTCAACGGTCACAGCACCGTCTTCATCACGCAGAAAGGTCTTAAGCAAATTCCGCATTTTGTCTCTCCATCCTACGAAGATCACTCGGGATACACCGGACACTCCGAATACTTGAGACACCATTTACACACGTCCGAACCGAACTCGGGTTCCGAAATAGAAGGGGCCACTCGCTTGAGAGAGCAGCCCCATCAACAATGTCAGTACCCTGCGGGTGCAGGGAAACCGGCCTTACGGCGACGGCGTACCAACGACCTGAGCTTCGATCTCTTGCGAGATGCGGTCGCCCAGCGTCACGGTTGCGGTACGAACCGAAGCCAGAACGGCAACGCCGAGGCCAACGATGGCCGCAGTCAGAACAACCCAGTCAACCGTGACTGCGCCGTCTTCGTCGTCCTTAAAACGCTTAGTGATCTTGAAGAATTCCATGTCTCGTCTCCGTTTCCATCTTACGCTCTGTTTCACCCAGGCAGCGACTTGAGTAGGCGTGTCCTCTTAGTGCCCATCGCCGTCTTGGCATGAACGCTAACGTCGTCTTCAAATTGGGCGAGAGTTTGGCGGGCGTCGTACGATTTTACAAACCACCGCGATACTCGGCGTGAATATTATAAGCATCTGTTTTATAACAATAAAAATATCCTCAAGGATCGAAATTTCACGGATAATCGGATGCGAATTCCTGCATTGTTCCGGAAACCCTCGCCAAAGGGCTTGACTGCGTTTTATCGCCAAGCAGACGAGTGTGAGATTTTTCACTCGCGTCTGGCCGGGAAAGCTGTCACCTAATTGGGGGAGTGAGCAGTCAATCGGCGGAAAAGACCGATGATACCATATGTTACGCCCTGCGCGGCGATTTTGGCGGCAATTTTGATGGCGAATTCGGCCCAGGCCGCCGATCCGCCACCCTTCCCGGAATTCACCTTCAAGCGGATCGGCAACACGCCCCAGGCGGGGGGAAAGCGGATCACCGTGCAGATCGATCCGACGGTCGATGTGTGGGCACGCCCTGAGGCGAAAGAGGAGGAAGAGGGGGAGGACGTCGCGGCCGTTGCCCCCGACCTTGACCTGCCAGACGTCTACGGCGCGTTCTGGACCGCCGTGTCGCCCCGCCTTGAGGATGCGAGCCCCGGACGCCTGGAACAGGCGCTGGTGGCCCTGCAGGACGGGGGAGGGCCGGGAGGGCCGCGTCTGGAGGACATGCGCCGGATCACCGAAGCCTACGGGCGCGACATCCTGCGGCTGACTGTGGGGACCAAGGTCTCTCCCGCGCTGGTGGCGGCGATCATCTCCGTCGAGTCGTCAGGCCGCCCGGAGGCCGTCAGTTCCGCCGGTGCGACGGGGCTGATGCAGCTCATGCCCGCAACGGCGGAGCGTTTCGGGGTCGAGAACCTCACCGAACCGGCCGAGAGCATTCGCGGCGGCGTCGCCTATCTCGACTGGCTAATGGGCGAATTTGGTCAGGACCCGGTGTTCATTCTGGCTGGCTACAACGCGGGCGAAGGCGCCGTGCGAAGCCATGGGGGCGTGCCGCCCTATGCCGAAACGCGCGCCTACGTGCCCAAGGTGCTCGCCGCCTGGAAGGTTGCAGCCGGGTTGTGCCTGACCCGGCCCGAACTGATCTCGGACGGGTGCGTGTTTCTGGGCGGCAGTTAGAAGAAAAGGTTTTGCGCCGCCTTTCAGGCGTCGCCCAACTGGGGGGCTAGCCCAAACCCTCAGAGTATTTCGCCCAAGATGAAGAAACGGGGCGCGTCGAGTAATCATTCAAGTAAGCCGGGGTTCACCCCGGCACTCCTGTCCGCCCAAGCGAGCTTACGAATTGTCAGACCGACAGCTTCTTAAAGATCCGCTCCGGGATGTTCCGGATAATCAGCATGATGTAGCGCCAGAAAAACGGTGTGTAGATAACGTCTTTCCGTTTCTTCACAGCATTAAGGATGTCCCGCGCTACGGCATCGGGGGAGGCGACGAGGAACATCCCCTCCAGCCCCCAGGTCATCGCCGTGTCCACGAAGCCCGGCTTCACGGTGATCGCATGCGCGCCCGAGCGGGTGAGCCGGTTGCGTAGTCCTGACATATAAGTGTGGAATCCCGCCTTGGCCGACCCGTAGACATAGTTCCCGATCCGCCCCCGGTCCCCCGCGACCGAACCGACGCCGACGACGGTGCCCTGTGTCGCCTCTACATGTGGGGCCAGCAGGGTGATGAGTTCAGCCGGGCCAGTGAAGCTGTCCTGGATCACGCCCGTGATCAGAGATGGGTCGGCGTCGATCTCGTCTTGCGGGGGCATGGACCCGGTGAAGACTGCGATGTTCAGCGGGCCATGGGATTTGACCATGCGCTCATGGATAGCGGCGAAGCCCGAGGCGTCGCGGGCGTCGAACCTGATGGCCTCGGCCTCGCTCGCGCCGCGCAGGCGGCAGTCCGTGGCGAGGGCTTCGAGGTCGCCCTTGTCGCGGCCAGCCGGGAAGACGGCGTCGCCTTCAGCCGCCACAGCGCGGGCCAGGGCGCGGGCCATGGCGGAGGATCCGCCGAGGATCAGCCAAGTACTCATCACGCTACCTCCCGCAGCTTCAGGCGGCGCACGAGGTCGGTCATCAGCTTGCCCTCCGGGTCCACCTTCGCGACGGCCTTCGCCCAGGCCTCCCGCTCCGGGTACATCGCCTGGACGCTCTCTGCCGAAGCCAGCGAGTCCTTCGCCAGATACAGCCGCCCGCCAGCCTTCAGCACCATATTTTCGATACGCTTCGCAAGACGTTCGGGCCCATGCGCCGCATGCAGGTCGACCGCGAGGGTGTAGCCCTCCATCGGGAACGACATCATCCCCGCCCGCCCCGGCCCCATCCGTTTGAGCACCGCAAGCGGCGAGGCCATGCCGGTTCGCGCGATGGCCTCAAGGATTTCCTTCAGCGTGTCCGCCGCGGCCAGCGGGACGACGCACTGCACCTGATGGAACCCCGATTTGCCGTAGAGGCGGTTCCAGTCGTAAATCTTGTCGAGCGGGAAGAAGAAGTCCTCAATCGGTTTCACCACCGTCCGCCCGCTCACCGGCACGCGGCGCCAATACGCGGCGTTGAACAGCTTCACCACCGTCGGCGCCAGCGCGAAGGCCGGCGCGTCGAAGGGCACCGTCTTGCCGCGCTTTGCGGCCGGTACAAGGCCGCCCGCCGTCTCGGCCTCTTCCAGGATGCCCCGGCCCAGTGAGGCGCCCTCCGCCGTCGCATCGATCCAGCCGACAGTGTAGGTCGCCTCGGAGGCGTCGAGCAGGGCGAGATGTTCGTCCCAATCCGCGATCCGACGCTCCGTCACCATCATCACATCGCCCTTGGCCTGGGTCATGCGGATCGCCGCCTCGGCGACCACGCCGGTCTGCCCCATACCTCCCGCCGTCACCTTGAAGAGAGGGTCGCCGGGGATGACGTCTTCCACCCCGCCGGGTGTGATCAGGGTCATCTCGTCCACATGCTCGCCGAACGAGCCCGCGCCATGATGGTTCTTGCCGTGCACATCCATCGCAATCGCCCCGCCCACCGTGGCGAAGCCCGTACCCGGCATCACCGGCACCAACCAGCCGCGCGGGGCCATGGCGGCGTTGATCTCCCCGATCCGCGCGCCGCCCTCGACCCGCAGCACGCCGGTTTCTTCGTCGAACCCCAACATCCGGTCGAGCCGTGTCAGATCCACCGCCTCGCCGCCGTTATTCAGCGCCGTATCGCCGTACGACCGTAGCCGCCCCATCGCCGGGGCGGGGCGGTCGGCCATCAGCGCCATCAGTGCCTGCCTTTTCTCGGGGCGCGCGACCTGTGACGTGGCGCGCAGTGTCCGGCCCCAGCCAGTGAGTTCCAGTTCTTTATGGGTTGGCATGTCGTTGCCTTTGCGACTGCCGCTCAGCGAGCGGGAAGATAAGAAGCCCCAGCCCAATGGCGAACCACAGGGTCGTCACCCGGATAATGAGAGTCGCCGGAATGGCGACCGCCAGCGACACACCCTCCAGCGTCAGAAGTGCGATCATCGCGGCCTCGGCCCCGCCCAGCCCCCCGGGCGCGCCGGTCAGGCCCCCGGCCAGAGTGGCGAATACAAAGATCGCCACCGCCATCCACAAGCCAATATCCGCGCCCATCCAAACCAGCAGTAGATGAAACGCCAGCCCCTCGGCCAGCCAGCCGATCATGCCAAGCAGCCCGGCCAACGCCACCGTCGACGGCCCCCGAAACACCGACAGCGACCGCGCCGCCGAGCGCAGCCTCACAAAGAGCCGCGCAAACCGCCCAGTCAGCCGGTAGCCCCAGTCCGCAAACGTGCCAAGCAGCTTCGGATGCGTCGCCACATACGCCGCGCCCAACGCGAGTGCCACAACCGGGATCGCCCCGCCAATCCCGCCCGCAGTCAGCCCCAGCGCCAGCGCCAGGATCAGCCCCATCGCCGCAAGGTCCGCCGCCCGATCGGCGATAAACAACGGCGCCGTCTTTTCGAACCCCCAGCCCGTCTCCCGCCGGAGCCAGCGCATCCGCACCAGCTCTCCAACCCGGCCCGGCGTCGCCGACATGGCGAAGCCGCCAAAGTAATGCCGCATCGCCTGCGACACCTCGGTCGGCAGCCCAAGGCGCCGCGCGAACAGATGCCAACGGATGCCGCGGAAGAAGTAGTTGATCAGGCTCAACGCCAGCAACACCGCAATCTGCAGGCCGGTGAGCCGCTTGATTTCGGCCCAGGTCTCTTCCCAGCCGGTCGCCGCCGCGGCCGCCACAAGCCCCGCGATCATCAAGCCAAACAGCCCGCCCAGCATCCACAGATCCCGGCGAGCCGTCGTGTCTTCAGGTTTGCTCATACCTGCACTGCTCAGTGTCGTTGGGCCGGTATTTAGTGCAGATTCGGGGCAGCACTATGAAATGCACCTCACGTGGCGCAAAACATTCGGTTATGTGTTGAAAACGTCAGCCCACTCGGGATGCCGTCGCCGCCACGCGTTTACATAGGGGCAGAGCGGCACGATCTTCACGCCCTCTGCCCGGGCGTCCGTCACCAACCGCTCCACCAGCGCCGCGCCGACGCCCTGGCCCTCTGCCGCCTTCGGAACGCCCGTGTGGTCGGCGATGATCGTCTGCGGCGAGAGGATGGAGTAGGTCAGCTCTGCCTCGCCCTCGGGCAGGTCGATGACATACCGCCCTTTCGTTTCGTTGATCTCTCGCCGAACATCCATGCCGGGCAGGTAGCCCACGGGTGACCTACGACCAGCTATTTGGGCAAGGCATCTGCTGAGTACTGCTCGGCGAACTCAGCGCTGGGCGGGATAGGCTTTACCACGTCGATCAGCAGTCCGTTCGGGTCCTTCGTCACGAAATGCCGTTGGCCGAAGGGCTCGTCACGCAGGGATTTCACCTCGGGCAGGCCTGCCTTCATGAGGCGCGCATGAACCTCGTCCACGTCATCGACCTCAAAGTTCAGGATCATCGCCGAGGTGTTGCCGCGCCCCTCGGGCGGCACCGTCTCGTGCTGGCCGTCGAGCACCGCAAGGTTCACCGAGGGATCAAGCGTGGATTGCAGGTGCACATACCAGTCGGACGTAAACGCCTCGGCGAAGGCAAAGTGCTTCACATAGAAGGCGGCGGTGCCCGGGACGTCACTGGTTTGAATGACCGGATAGTATTGCGTGAGTTTCATCTTGGTTCCCTTTCTGAAAAAGCATACAGTCTGTTTGTATGTGATACATAAACAAACAGACTGTATGTATGCAAGAGAAAAATGAGCGCCGCTCTAATCAGACTCGTTCCGAAGAAATGCGCGCCCGTCTAATCGCCGCTGCGCGCGAGTTGTTCGCCGACAAGGGCTATGCCGAAACCAGCACTCCGGACATCGTCCGGGCCGCCGACGTCACGCGCGGCGCGCTGTACCACCACTTCTCTGACAAAGCTGACCTGTTCCGTGCCGTTGCTCGGGCAGAGGCCGCAGCCGTTGTCGACGCAATAGAATCCGTTGACCCGGGCGACGAGGGCCAAATGGCGGCCTCAAGTCGCGCGTTCTTTGCGGCGATGAAAGCACCGGGCCGGGCGCGCATCCTCTTGATCGACGGCATCGCGGTCCTCGGCGCAGCAGAGATGAATGACATCGACGCCGGAAATGGCCGCGCGAGTCTTCATGCGGGCCTTGCCGCCTTGTGCCCCGACAAGGCGCCCGAAGAGGTCGAAGCCCTCGCGAAAGTCCTCTCTGCCGCCTACGACCGGGCAGCGCTTGAGATTTCAGAAGGCGCCGACGAGGCCCCGTTCATCCGGGCGTTCGAGGCGCTGTTCGAAGGTCTGGCGACTTAACCATCCGGGGTCGGTGGGAAAATTGCCCACCCTACCGGTGAGGGCAACCTTGGTGCTTTAAGCCCGCGCGGAGTCATGGCCGAAGGCCGCCGCGCATCGACGGGCCCACCCGAGGCCCGGCGATATGGCCGCCACAAGCGCATCACTCGAAGCGACGCCAACCATAAAGTGCTCGGAACAACCGTTGGATCGCCAGTCCTGGGCCCGTCCATGCGCGGCTTTGTATCAGGGGCTCACCCCTTGCTCCCCCGCCGATCCGCCCTCAGGTTCGAATACAGCACATGGTTCCGCCAGCGCCCGTTGATCTGCAGATACGCCTGCGCGACGCCCTCGTACTTGAACCCGCATTTCTCCAGTAACCCGCGCGACGCGTCGTTCTCTTTCAGGCAGGCCGCCTGAATGCGCGACAGGTCCATCGTCTGAAACGCATAGTGCACGACCCCGTCAATCGCCTCTGTCATATAACCGTGCCGCGCATGTGCCTGCCCGATCCAATACCCCAGTGTCGCCGACTGAGACGGTCCCCGCGCGATATTATCCAGCGTGATCGCCCCCAGCAGCGTCCCCGCCTCGCGCGCAAACAGAAACAGCGGCACGGCAGAGCCCTGCGCGATCGACCGCTGCGCCCAGTACACCCGGTTGGTGAAGGCCTTGCGCGTCAGATGATCCGTCGCCCAGGCAGGTTCCCACGGCACTAGAAAGTCCGCGCTGGACGCGCGCATGTCGGCCCACTCTCGGAAATCGCCATGGCCCGGGGGGCGCAGAGACAAGCGCTCTGTCTCGATCCGCACACGGCGGCGACGGTTTAGCATCAGGCGGCGAGACGCCGGGTCAGCGCGTCAAGCTCCGGTGCATGCTCCACGGGGCCATAGAGCGCCAGCGCACCGTCCCCACGGCCGGCGATCCGACCCGCAAAGTCGCGCACCCGCTCGGCTGTGACGGCGTCGATATGCTCCACCGTCTCGTCCAGCGTCGGAACTCGGCCCCAAATCGCAAGCAGCCGGGCAATCCGCTCGGCCCGCGCGGACGCGCTTTCCAGCCCCATCAGCAAGCCTGCTTTCATCTGTGCCCGCGCCCTCTGTACCTCATGCTCGGTTAGATCATCCGAACAGCGCCGCAGCACGTCGATTGTCAGTTCTGACAGTTCCTGTATCTCATCCGCACCGGTGCCCGCATAGATTGTAAGCAACCCGCTGTCCGCATAAGCACCGGCTTGCGCGAAGATCGAATAGCAAAGGCCACGCACCTCGCGCGCTTCCTGGAACAGGCGGGACGACATGCCGCCGCCTAGCGCCGACGCAAAGATCTGCGAGACATAGATGTCCGGATCGCGATAGCCCGGCACTTCCAGCCCGAAGGTAAAGTGCACCTGCTCCAGATCCTTCTGTTCCCGCCGCTCGCCGCCGCGGAACAGGGCGGGCTCAACGTTGGGTGTGCCGTGGGGCTCCAGATGCCCAAACAACCGCTCCGCCTCGCGGCACAGGGCGTCGTGGTCCACAGCGCCAGCGGCTGACACGATCATGTTCCCGGGCCCGTATTGCTCGCTGATGAACTGCGCGAGGTCATCGCGGGTAAACTTCGTCACCCGGTTCGCAGGGCCAAGGATGGTGCGGCCCATCGGCTGACCCGGGTAGGCCGCCTCTTGCAGCCAGTCGAATATAATGTCGTCCGGAGTATCGTGCGCCTGCCCGATCTCTTGCAGGATCACGCCTCGCTCGACCTCGATCTCGTGCGGGTCGAAGACCGGGTTCAGCAGGATGTCGGCGATCACCTCCATCGCCAGTTCCACATCGCCTTCCAGAACCCGCGCGTAATACGCAGTCATCTCCCGAGAGGTATAGGCGTTGATGTAGCCACCCACATCCTCAATCGCCTCGGCGATCTGCAAGGCCGACCGCGTGGACGTCCCCTTGAACGCCATGTGCTCCAGGAAGTGGGCGATCCCGTTCTGCTCTTCGCGCTCGTGCCGGCCCCCCGCCATCACCCAGACGCCGACCGAGGCGGAATGCAGCCCCGGCATATGCTCCGTCACGACCCGCAGGCCGTTCGGAAGCGTGTGCAGCTGTACCGTCACTTAGCGATCCGGTCCTCTATGAGTTCCTCCACATGGGCCAACGAATTCTCCACCCGCGTGACCCGTTCCGACCGTTCATAAAGGTCCGCCATGCGGTTGGGAAGGGGTGGGCGGCGACCCGTCGCGGCCTCCACCGCGTCTGGAAACATCGCCGGATGCGCCGTAGCAAGCGTCACCATCGGCCGCGCCGGGTCCAGCATCTCACGCGCGACCTTCACGCCCACGGCCGAATGCGGGCACAGAACCTCGCCGGTTTCGGCGAATGTCGTGCGGATCATTTCCGACGTCTCATCCTCCGACGACCGACCCGAGGCATAGGTCTCGCGCAGCGCCTCCATCGCGCCCTGGCTGACCGGGAAGCCCCCGTTTTCCGACAGCTCGGCCATCAGCTGCGCCACCGCGCCGCCGTCCCGCCCATAGGCATCGAACACCGCGCGTTCGAAGTTCGACGACCCCTCAATAGCCACCGCCGGGCTGAGCGTCGGCGCCACACCCTCCTTGGTGTGGTGCCCCGACACCATCGTCCGGTGCAGGATGTCATTGCGGTTCGTCGCAATCACCAGCCGCCCCACCGGCAGCCCCATCGCCTGCGCGATCCGCCCCGCGAAGATGTCGCCGAAATTCCCCGTCGGCACGCAGAAATCCACGCGGCGTCCGGGCGCTCCAAGGCTCACGGCAGAGGTATAATAGTACAC